>DATLNO010000314.1:0-6142 GCA_035536715.1 Solirubrobacteraceae bacterium | reverse complement strand
TAAGCTGAGCGGCGCCGTGGCCCGCTACGTCATCAAGCTCGGATCGAGCATCGTCGCCGAGGACGACGGCGACCTGCGCGCGGCGGTCATCGAGCGCATCTGTGCCGAGGCGGCGGCGCGTCACGCCTCCGGCGACGACGTCGTGCTCGTGACGAGCGGGGCGATCGCGCGCGGAATGCGGGTCATGGACCTCGCGGTCCGGCCCATTCGTCCCCGCGCCATCGAGGATCTGCAGGCAGCCAGCGCGGTCGGCCAAGGCAAGCTCTACCGCGTCTACGACGAGCTACTGCGCGAGCATGGGATCACCTCGGCGCAGGTGCTGCTCACGTTCTTCGACATGAGTGCCCGGACGCACTACCTCAACGCGCGCCAGACGCTCGGCACGTTGCTCGAGTGGCGTGTGCTGCCGGTCATCAACGAGAACGACACGACGACCACCGACGAGATCTCCTTCGGCGACAACGACTTCCTGGCCGCGCAGGTCGCGCTCCTCGTCGGTGCCGACCTGCTCGTGCTCCTGACCGACGTCGAGGGCGTCTATACGGCGAGCCCGCGGACCGATCCGAGCGCGAAGCTCGTGGAGCGCGTCGAGGACTTCGACGCCCTCGCCACGCTGTCGATCGGCCACACGACCTCGCCGCTCGGGACCGGTGGGATGCGCTCGAAGGTCGTCGCCGCCGAGATGGCGACGGCGGGCGGCGTCGAGACGGTGATCTGCAGCGGGCTGCGGGAAGGCGCGCTGAGCGCGGCGCTCGACGGACAGGCCGCGGGCACGCGCTTTCCGGCGCGCGAGACGCGTTACTCGTCGTTTAAGCTCTGGCTGAAGTACGCCAAGCCCTCACACGGCACGGTCGTCGTCGACGCGGGCGCGGCGCGCGCCCTGCGCGACGGCGGAACGTCGCTGCTGCCGGTCGGCATCACCGAGGTGCGCGGCTCGTTCAGCGCCGGAGACGCCGTCCAGGTCGCCCACGGCGCGATCGTCATCGGCAAGGGGATCTGCAACTACGCGGCGGACGAGCTCGTGAAGGTCATGGGGATGAAGTCCGCCGCGGTGCGCGACGTGCTGCCGCGCGCGACCGACGAGGCAATCCACCGCGACTACTTTGTCCTGAGCTGACGAACGCTGATCTACTCTTCGCCGATGGCCGTCGCCGCCCACAGCGTTTCCGATATCTGCCTCGCGGCACGCGCTGCCGCACGCTCGTTGGCTGCGCTGGACACCGACACGAAGAACGCCGCGCTGCTGGCGATCGCCGACGCGCTGATCGCGCGGACGGATGAGATCGTCGAGGCCAACGCACGCGACATGCAGGAGGGTCGCGCGAATGGGCTCGATGCGGCGCTGCTGGACCGCCTTGCGCTCGATCCGGCGCGGATCGCAGGTATCGCCGCCGGAACCCGCGCGATCGCGGCGCTGCCCGACCCGGTCGGCGAGGTCGTCGAGGGCCACCGGCTGCCCAACGGCCTCGACGTGCGCAAGCTGCGGGTGCCCTTCGGCGTCGTGGCGGTCGTCTACGAGGCGCGGCCGAACGTCACGATCGACGCCGCGTCGCTGTGCCTGAAGTCCGGCAACGCCGTCGTCCTGCGCGGCTCGTCGTCGGCGGCGCACTCCAACGCCGTGCTCGCGACGATCGCCGCTGAGGCGGCGTCTGCGGCGGGCGGGGGCGGCATTCCCGGGGGCGCGATCGGGCTCGTCGCGGGCGGCGGCCGCGAGGAGCTCGCCGAGTTGGCGACGCAGGACGGCGTCGTCGACCTCATCTTCCCGCGCGGTGGGGAGGGCCTGAAGGCCGCGCTGAAGGCGGTCGCGACCGTCCCGGTCATCTACGCCGCCTCGGGAAACTGCCACGTCTACGTCGACGCGGCTGCCGACCTCGACGCGGCCGAGGCGATCATCCTCAACGCCAAGGTGCAGCGGCCCGGCGTGTGCAACGCCGCCGAAACGCTGCTCGTGCACGCTGCCGCCGCGCCGGCGTTCCTGCCGCGGGCGCTGACGGCGTTGCGCGAGGCCGGCGTCGAGCTGCGCGTCGACGGTCGCGCGCGCGCGCTTTCGGGTGACGCGCTCGCGCCCATGATGATCGATGCGACCGAGGACGACTGGGCCACGGAGTTCCTCGCGCTCGTGCTCGCGGTGCGGATCGTTGACTCGATCGACGAGGCGATCGAGCATGTCAACGAGTACGGCTCGGGCCATTCGGAGGCGATCGTGACGAGCGACGCGCGCTCGGCGCGGATGTTCGAGCGCGCCGTCGACGCGGCCTGCGTCTACGTCAACGCGTCCACGCGCTTCACCGACGGCGGCGAGTTCGGCATGGGCGCCGAGATCGGCAACTCGACGCAGAAGCTCCATGCGCGCGGGCCGATCGGCGTGCGCGAGCTGTGCACGTTCAAGTACGTGGTCGCCGGCGACGGTCACGTGCGCCCGTAGGTGGCCCGGGTCGGCATCCTCGGGGGGTCGTTCAACCCGCCGCACGTCGCACATCTCGTCTGCGCGTCGGAGGCCCTGACGCAGCTCGATCTGGACCGGGTGCTGCTGACGCCGGTCGCCACGGCGCCACACAAGGACGCCGAGCGCGACCCTGGCGCGGGGGAGCGCCTCGAGCTCTGCCGCCTGGCGATCGGCGACGACGAGCGTCTCGGCGTGTGCGATGTCGAGGTGCTGCGGGGCGGACCGTCGTACACGGTCGATACCCTGAGGGAGCTTCATGCGCGCACGCCGGAGGATCACCTGACCTTCATCGTCGGGGGCGACATCGCCCTCGGACTGCCGAGCTGGCACGAGCCCGAGGCCGTTCTCGGTCTCGCCCGACTTGCGGTCGCGGAGCGCTCGGGTGCCGTTCGCGGAGACATCGCAGCGCGCCTGAGCGAGTGGTTCCCGGATGCGCCGGCGCCGGTGTTCTTCGATATGCCGCGCATGGACATCTCCTCGTCGCTGATACGGCGCCGTATCGCGGAGGGGCGCCCGATCCGCTACCTCGTTCCTGATCCCGTCGCCGAGCAGATCGCTCGGGGAAAGCTCTATCGATGACGCCAGAACAGCTCGCAGAGACGATCGCCGCGCAGGCGGCTGACAAGAAGGCGATCGACGTCGTCGAGATCGACGTGCGCGGTGTCGTGGGCTACACGGACTTCTTTCTCGTCTGCTCGGGCAACACGGCGCGCCAGGTCAAGGCGATCCATGATGGGATCCACCAGGCGCTGAAGGATGAGCACGGGGTCCTGCCGCGGCGCGTCGAGGGCGTCAGCGAGGCGACCTGGATCCTCATGGATTACCTCGACGTCGTCGTGCACATCTTCACCCCCGAGGCGCGCGGCTTCTACCGCCTCGAGCAGCTGTGGGGCGAGGTCCCGGCGCGCGCGATGGAGGCTGCCGAGGCGTAGCAGCGACCTCGGCGTTCCCGCTCCCGGCGTTTGTCGTCCGCCGCCGGTGCGGGCCGGCGCGGACGCCGGCGAGGGAGTGGAGCTGAGGGGGATCGAACCCCTGACCTTCCGGCTGCCAGCCGGACGCTCTCCCAGCTGAGCTACAGCCCCGAGTGGATAGTCCACGGCCATCTTAACACCGACGAGCTGACCGTTTCGCGCCGGTGCCAGACGCAAATACGCAAACGCCCGATGTTCGAAGTCCTCGATCGGCAGATAGAAGCATCGATCCAGGTCGCGGCAGTACGCCGCGATCCCGTCGACCTCGGCCGCGCTGTACGTCGTGGTGACGTAGCCGCGTGACGGAGTGTGCCGCGATGTCCGCATGCGGATCTCCACGAGGTCATCTTTGAGCGATGCCCATTTGCACTGCACGGGCAGGAGCTTCGGACCGACGCCGAATACGAGATCGCAGCGCGCGCCGTCGATGACGGGGCGATAGACGTCAAGGCCGAGATCCGCTGCCGCGGCTGCGATCTTCAGCTCGGCCAGTCCACCTTTCTGACTCGACGACAGCTCCAGGAGGATACGAACACTAGTTCGTATATCGGACAGAACGCGGCGTCAGCGCGGACGGCGGGGGATGAACTCGGGCACCTCTGGCTCGGAAGGCGCAGGCGGCGCGGTCCGCCCGTTGCGCGGGGCAGACGCAGCGCGGTCGGGGTCGGCGCGATCCAAGCGCGCCGACAGCTCGGCGTGCGCCTCGCGGACATCACGCAGCAGGCGCTCGGCGTTGACGCGCAGGGAGTCCGACAGCTCCCGCAGGTGACCGCTCAGCGTCTCGCCCTCGCGCAGGACCTCGCGCGCCACCGTGCGTGCCTCGGCGATCAGGTCCCGCGCCCGCGCCTGCGCCTGGTGGCGCGCCTCGAGCGCGGCCTCCGCGGCCTCGCTGCGCAGCCCCTCCGCCTCCGCGATCGCCTCGGAGCGGACGTCGTCGGCCTCGGCGTCGGCGGCCCGCACGCGCAGCTCGGCCGCGCGCTCGGCCTCCGCGATGCGCTCGGCCGCACGCTCCTCGGCCTCGGCACGCAGTTCCTCGGCGGCGCGCTCGGCGGCCTGGACGATCTGCTCGACGTGGCGCGCCGTGGACGTCACAGACTTCTCGGATCGCGGCGTCGTCATGACCGACGATGGTAGGCAGAGGTTCAGCCCGGTGGCGCAAGAACGCCACCATCCGATCGCCGCCCGCGCCGCCACGTGCGCCATTCTTGACGAGTGGCCGCCCCCGAATGTACGCACCGCGCCAGGCAGCCGCTGATCAGCGACCGCCTGGACACGGCACGTACTGACGGGGACGACCACTAGTGCCGCCGATCGCGAAGGTCGAGCCGATCACGACGGCCCGCGCCCTGCGCGGGCCGTTTGACTATTTGCGTCCCGACGGCGTCCGGATCGGCTCGGTGCTGGTCGTCCCGTTCGGCCACCGCGACGTCGTCGGCGTCGTCGTCGGGTTGGCGGAGTCCTCGCAGGTCGCCGACGACCGCCTCGTCGCCCCGCGGCGGGTGCTCGACCACGATCTGCCGCCCGACCTCGTCGAGCTCGCCTGCTGGATGGCCGACGAGTACTGCTCCACGCCGGCGCGGGCGCTCGCGCTCGTCTCACCCCCGGCGGGCGGCCGCGCGAAGCTCACGTGGTGGGCGACCGCGGCGGCCGCCGAGGCAGGCACCGATCCACGAGCTCGCAAACCGACCGAGCGCCAGCGCGCGCTGCTGGCCGGTCTACCGCGCGCCGCGGGCTCTGATCTGCCCGCACTGCGACGCCTCGAGGCGCGCGGGCTCGTCACCCTCGAGCAGCGCGCCACCCGCCGCCACGTGCAGCACGAGACCGTCGGCGCCCGCCGCGCGCAGCCGCCGCTGACCCCCGACCAGGCGAGCGTGCTCGCCGACGTCGAGCAAGCGCTGTCCGAGTCCGAGCCGCTGCCGCTGCTCCTGCATGGCGTGACCGGCTCGGGCAAGACCGAGATCTACCTGCGTGCCGCCGCGAGCGCCCTGGAGCGCGACCGCGGCGTGATCATCCTCGTGCCCGAGATCGCACTCACGCCGCAGATCGTCAGCCGCTTCGTCGACCGCTTCGGCGACACCGTCGCGGTCCTGCACTCCAAGCTCTCCGCGGGCGAGCGCCACGACGAGTGGGCGCGCCTGCGCAGCGCCGACGCGCGCGTGTGCGTCGGCCCGCGCTCGGCGATCTTCGCGCCGATCGAGCGCCTGGGGCTCATCGTGCTCGACGAGGAGCACGACTCCTCCTACAAGCACGAAGGCGACCCGCGCTACGACGCCCGCCACGTCGCCGCCCGCCGCGCGCAGCAGGCGGGCGCGCTGCTCGTGGCCGGAAGCGCAACGCCGCGACCGGAGAGCGTCCACGCGCTGCGCCGCCTGCGGCTGCCCGCGCGCGTCGACGGCCGGCCGCTGCCACCGGTGCAGGTCGTCGACATGCGCGAGCAGCACGCGTCGCTGCATCCCGACACGAGCCACGCGCTCGTCGATGCGCCGAAGGCGATCGTGCTGCTCAACCGGCGCGGCTGGTCGAATTTCGTCGACTGCCGGTCCTGCGGGCACGCCTGGATGTGCCCGCAGTGCGACGTGGCGCTCGTCCTGCACCGAGCGCACGGCCACCTCGCCTGCCACCACTGCGGCCACCGCGAGCGGATGCCGGAACGCTGCGTGAAGTGCGGCTCCATGTCGGTCGCCCGTCATGGCGCCGGCACGGAGCGTCTCGAGCACGACCTCCG
>DATLNO010000313.1:0-8415 GCA_035536715.1 Solirubrobacteraceae bacterium | reverse complement strand
GGACTGCGTCGCGTCATCGACGAGGAGACCGTCCAGAAGGTCCTCGCCGTTCTCGCCGACGAGGTCTCGGAGATGCCGAAGAACTGGAATCGCCGGTTCAAGCACAACCGCGACAAGATCAAGACCGGTGACATCTACGAGCTGGCCGAGGTCGTGCGCAACCTCGCCATTCGTGAGCACGAGAAGGGTCTCTCAACCGGTGAGAAGCAGATGTTCACGCGTGCGAAGAAGATCCTGGCGTCGGAGCTGATGTACGCGCTGGACAAGGACGAGGACGAGGCCGAGCAGCACCTGGACAACCTCCTCTCCGACAGCGCCGGCGTGACGGTGACCAAGTAGCGCTTGCACTCGTTGTAGCGGCCGGTCGTGGGGAACGCCTTGGGTTCGGGGAACCCAAGGCGTTCGTCACGTTGGCGGGCCGTCCGATGCTCGAATGGAGCATCGACGCGTTGCGGGAGGTGGCCGCGGTCGACACGATCGTGGTCGCACTGCCCGCCGCCTGGGAGGGAGGCGTCCCGCAGGGCACGATCGGGGTTCCAGGCGGAGCGCACCGCTCGCAGTCTGTGCGCGCGGCGCTGGCCACCGCCGCCGGTGACCCCGTGATCGTCCACGACGCCGCCCGGCCGCTGCTGACGGCCGCGATCGTGCAGGCCGCCCTCGACGAGCTCGAGCTGCACGGCTGCGACGCGGTGGTCGCCGCAGCGCCCGTGACCGACACGATCAAGCAGGCCGACGACGGACGTGTCCTGCGCACGCTGGAGCGCTCGTCGCTGTGGGCGGCGCAGACGCCGCAGGTCTTCCGCCGAGCGGCGCTGGAGCGCGCGCTGGACGCTCCGGACGAGGTCCTCGCGACGGCGACCGACGATGCCTGGCTCGTCGAGCGGGCAGGTGGAACGGTGCGCGTCGTCGCCGCGTCGCCTGAGAACGTGAAGATCACGACCCCTGGGGATCTGCGCGTCGTGGAGCTGGCGTTGCAGGAACGTCGCGCGCATTAGCATGCGCCCCCGCATGATCAATCGACGAGCTCGGCGCGCGATCACCATCGGGTGGATCGCCGCGGCAGGTACCGCCGGCGTCGCCCTCGCACAGGCCCCGGCCACGCCGACCGGCAACTTCGGCGGCGGCGCGATCCTCGTCCCTGTCGACGAGAACACCACTCGCAAGGACATGCTGCTGGCGATCCGCGCCGTGGCCAGCGGGCGCATCGGCGTCGACGGGCAGCTCGCCACGGCCTGTGGTCACGCCACGATCAAGGGCAAGACGACGCTCGCGGCCGACGGCAGCTTCACGCTGCGCGGCAACGCGACCCGCAAGCCGGTGATCGGCATCACCGAGCGCACGACGTTCACCGTCAAGGGCACGCTGACCGCCGATGGCGGTACCGGAACCGCGAAGGCCACGGTCCGGGCGAGCGGCGGCGGGATCAAGGCGCGCACCTGCCAGAGCCGCACGGTGACGTGGACCGTGCGCCGCGGCGGCGAGGTGGCGGCGGCCGCACCGGCGCCGGCCGAGGCGACCCTGTTCGGGCTGACGGCGCAGAGCGGCGCGAACGCCCGGCGCCCGATCGTCCTGCACGTGACGAAGGCCGGGCGCGCGATCGATCGTCTCGTGCTCGCATTCCGGGCACCCTGCAAGACGCGTGTCCTTGTCGTGACCGAAGACGTCAACTACTCGCCCGAGTTCGACGTCGCCGCGGACGGGTCGTTTCGGTTCGTCGAGCGCTTCGGGATCCAGTACCGCGACGTGATCCAGCGCAACACGATCTTCGTCAGCGGGCAGTTCGATGCTGCGGGCGCCGTCGCGGGCACGCTGTCGGTCACACAGCGCTACACGAACCGCCGCAACGGCCGGCGCGTCGGCGACTGCACGACCGGGACGCAGACGTGGTCCGCGCGGCCATAACGCCCGCGCGCCCGCCGTGCTGACCGACTATCACCTGCATCTGCGTCCCGACGACCCGGGCACGGACGCAGCGGAGTACTTCACGGGCGCAAACGCCGACCGCTACCGCGCGGTCGCCGAGGAGCGCGGCGTGACGGAACTCGGCTGCTCGGAGCACGTCTACCGCTTCGCCCAGGCGCTGGAGGTATGGCAGCACCCGCTGTGGCGCGAGACCGCGACGGACGACATCGACGACTACGCGGGCTTCGTGCGCGAGCACACGGACCTCAAGCTCGGCATCGAGGCCGACTTCGTGGCCGGTCGCGAGGACCGAATGGCGACGCTCCTGGACTCCCACGACTGGGACTACGTCGTCGGCTCGGTGCACTTCGTCGGTGAGCATGCCGTCGACCACGACGGCTATGAGATCTGGGACCACCGCTCGCAACGGCCCGACGAGCTCTGGCGGCGCTACTTCCGCACGCTCGGCGAGGCCGCCCGCACGGGCATGTTCGACATCCTCGCCCATCCCGACCTCGTGAAGATCTGGGGCGCGCGCAGGCCGGTTCCCGACGGTGACCTGCGCCGCTTCTACGAGCTCGCGATGGACGGCATCGCCGAGTCGCAGATCGCGATCGAGGTCTCGACGGCGGGGCTGCGAAAGCCGGTCGGCGAGCTGTACCCGTCGCAGGCGTTTCTCGAGATGTGCATCGACGCCGGCTGCCCGGTGGCGCTGTCGAGCGACGCGCACGTGCCGGGCGACGTCGCGCGCGACTACGACAAGGCCCTGAAGCTGCTGGACGCGGTCGGCGTACGCGAGCTCGCCGTCTTCGAGCGTCGTGAGCGCCGGCTGGAGCCGATCGGTTGAGCGCCACCGGCGCTCGCACCGGGCTGGGCTGGGACTCGCACCGCTTCAAGGCGGGTCGTGCGCTGATCCTCGGCGGCGTGCGGTTCGAGGACGCGGAGCTCGGCCTCGACGGCCACTCCGACGCCGACGTGCTCACCCACGCCGTCATGGACGCACTGCTCGGCGCCGCCGGCCTGGACGACATCGGCGTGCACTTCCCCGTTTCGGACGGCGCCTACGAGGGCGCTGACTCGATCGCGCTGCTGCGCGAGGTGGTGGCGACGCTTGCCGCACAGGATCTCGAGATCGTGCACGTCGACACGACGGTGCTGATGGAACGTCCGAAGATCGGGCCCTACCGCGCGGCGATCCGCGCGTGCCTCGCCGCGGCGCTCGGGCTCGAGACGGCGAGCGTGAACGTGAAGGCCTCGACGGGCGAGGGGATGGGGTTCGTCGGGCGGCTCGAAGGGGTCGCGGCGCTGGCGGTCGCGACCGTCACAGCCCGCGGCTGATCCTGAGGCCGTGGCGGCTGCGTGCTGCTGCTACTGCCGCACCGCGGCTCGCCGCGCGGCAACAGCCGTGCGCGCCTGCTCGTGCTCGGCCTGACGCTTGAGCTCGCGCAGCGAGCGGCGCAGGTTCTCGCGCACTGCAGGCGCCGCGACCTGCTCGGCCACCCAGCCGAGCGGGCCGGAGCCGGCGACGCCGTACTGCAGGCGCAGTTCGACGTGCGTGCGTGCGGGTGGGTGGGGTCCGATTTCGCGCAGGCGCCAGCGCCCGCGCAGGTCGATTCCGGTGACGGACGCCCATGCGAGGTCGCGCTCCACCTCGTGCTCGACGACCTCCACGAGACCGCCGACCTCCGCCGAGCCGACACGCATGAGCGTCCGGTAGCGCGCCCCGACGCCGCTCGCCTGCTCGGAGGCGATCTCCCAGCGCGTGATGCCGTTCATGAAGTGCAGGTAGCGCGTGGGGTCCGTCACGAAGCCCCAGACGAGCTCCGGCGGCGCTGCGACATCGATCGCTGCCTGCACCCTCATCCGATGATCGGCAGGCGCCGCTCGGCCGCCAGCGCGTCGAGTGTCTCCTGCATCGTCGTCGTCACGTGGTCGTAGATCTCGTCGACGTCGGGGCTCGGGCCGAACTGCTCGCGCAGGTTGATCGCGGGCAGCACCTCGACCGTGATCTTGGCCGGCAGCGGGATGTGGCCGAACATGTCGCCGACGTTCAGGCCCCACGGCGCGGCGATCGAGATCGGCATCACCTTCAGGCGAAATAGCCGGTCGAGCATGAGCAGCTTCGAGAGGCCTTCGCCGCGGCCGAGGAACAGCGCCGTCTCCTGCCCGCCGATCGCGACGACCGGCACGATCGCCACATCGTGTTGGAGCGCGAGGCGCACGAAGCCACGACGGCCGTCGAAGTTGATCTTGTTGCTCTCCCACGAGGGCCGGTGGACCTCATGATCGCCGCCGGGATAGACGAGCACCGCGGCGCCCGACGCGAGCGCGCGGTCGGCGTTCTCCGGCGAGGCCGCCACGACGCCGTACTTGCGAAGAAATCCCAGCCCGGGCATCGACATCACGAGGTTGTGAGCAAGCTGGTGGAAGCGCCGCTCAACCCCGAAATATGTGCTGAAGGCGAGGGTGAACACCAGTGAGTCGGGTGTCATGCTGCCGCCGGAGTGATTGCCGACGAGCAGGACGGGACCGTCCTCGGGGACATTGCCCAGGCCGCGCACTTCGCCGCGAAACCACAGGCTCGCCAGCAGCCACTGCGCCGGCAGGGTCTCCCGGATGAAGTCCGGATCGCGTTCGTCGAGATCGGCGGCGGGAACCCGTGAGCGGACCGCCCGTGCGACCGCCGTGACGAACCGCTCGATCGGGCCGGGCTCTGCGGGCCGGGCGCCCTCATCGACGTGGTCGTTCGCCCCAAACGGGCCGCAGTTTGGCTTGTGGCCGTTGCGCGATCGTGCGTTCGCGGTCTGCGTGCCCATCGTCGATCGAGTCTACGCGGCCTCTTTGGAGCCGACGCCGTGTACCGATCCGAGCGCGTCGATGCGTCAGAAGAACCGCTCGAGCAGGTCGATCGTCTGCTCCGGGCGCTCGACGTGCGGCACGTGGCCGCAGCGCTCGAGCAGTGATCTGCTCGGCTGACGGCGGCCATGGTGCGGGCGCCTCGAGCTGTGACAGGCGCCCGTAGAAGCCGGTTCGGCCGTACGGCGCGTCGAGATGGATGTTGCGTGCCGCCGAGAGGAAGGCGATCCGCGCGCCGGCGCTGGCGTAGATGCGCGCGAAACTCATCGACGACGACATCGGCACCCATCGAGTTGCCGGCCATGTGCGCGCGCGAGATGCCGAGCGCGTCCATCGTCGAGATAGCGGCGGAAGCGACCGAAACCCAGCCTCCACCGCGGCAAGACGAGCGCCGTGGAGGGCTGGAGCCGCCTTCGTGCTGGCACCTACCCGGCGCAGCGGTTCGTGGCACGGGTCACATGAACGGGATCGTCCAGCATGGCATCGGCTTGAGCAGGCAGGCGCTCGCTAGGGTCACCGCGTGGACACGATTCGGCTGCATGACACGCGCTCGGGTGGCCTGCGCGAGCTGACACCGCGCGCTGACGGGCATGTGGGCATCTACGCCTGCGGCCCGACGGTGTACGCGCGCATCCACGTCGGCAACGCTCGGCCGTTCGTCGTCTACTCGCTGCTCAAGCGCTACCTCGAGCACGTCGGGCACGACGTCACGCTCGTGATCAACATCACCGACGTCAACGACAAGATCTACGACGCCGCGGGACCACTGGGGATCGCGAGCGCCGATCTGGCCGCCGATATGGCGTCGGCGTACAAGGCCGACACCGACGCGCTCGGCCTCGGCCGGCCCGATGCCGAGCCACTCGCGTCCGAGACGATCGAGCCGATCGTCGCCCTGATCGCCGAGCTGATCGAGCGCGGCCACGCGTACGCCGTCGATGGCGACGTCTATTTCCGCGTGCGCTCGGACGCCGGCTACGGCTCGCTGAGCCGTCGCGCGATCGACGAGATGAACCAGGGCGAGGATGACGGTGACTCGGGCGGTGACTCGCCGGTGGGCGCGTCTCTCAAGGAGGATCCGCTCGACTTCGCGCTCTGGAAGGCCCACAAGGAGGGCGAGGACACGGTCTGGTTCGCGCCCTGGGGCCGCGGCCGCCCGGGCTGGCATATCGAGTGCTCCGCGATGGCCGAGGAGCTGCTCGGCGTCGGCTTCGAGATCCACGGCGGCGGCAACGACCTCGTCTTCCCGCATCACGAGAACGAGGCGGCGCAGACGCGGATGGCGCGCGACGCCGAGCTCGCCCAGATCTGGATGCACAACGGGATGCTGCAGTTCGGCGAGGAGAAGATGGCCAAGAGCGTCGGCAACGTCGCGGCACTGCACGAGGTCATCGACGAGTTCGGCCGCAACGCGCTGATCATGCTGTTCGTCGGCGCCCATTACCGCCAGCCGATGGCCTTCGACGACATGCGGATGATGGAGGCGCTGGCGCGCGTCGCCCGAGTGCGCGACGCGGCTCGCGGCCTCGTCGACGGCGCGTCACCCGCCGAGATGCGCCCGCTGCGCGACGCCTTCTTCGCCGCGCTGGGGGAGGACTTCAACACCGCGGCGGCGCTCGGTGCCCTGTTCGAGTGGATCAACGAGCGCCACAAGCGCCGCGACGAGTCCGTCGGCCGGGCAGATCTCGTGGAGATGCTGTCCGTGCTGGGTCTGCAGAACCTCGCCGAGCACGGCAGCGAGGCCGGAGCCGAGGAGCAAGAGCTGCTCGAGCAGCGCGAGGCCGCGCGCACAGGGCGCAACTATGTCGAGGCCGACCGCCTGCGCGACGAGCTGCGCGCGCGCGGCTGGGAGGTGCGCGACGGCGCCGACGGTCCGGAGCTCGTGCGGATCGAGCAGTGATCCTCTACGGTCGCAACCCCGTGCGCGAGGCGCTGCGGGCGCGACGCAGGACGATCTCGGAGGTATGGGCGACGGAGCGCGCGATGTCGCGCGAGGGAGCGTGGCTACGCAACGCCGGCCCGCGCATCGTCCGCGCCGAGGAGATCGAGCGCCGCAGCGGCTCGCCTGACCATCAGGGTGTCTGCGCGGAGGCCGGCGGCTATCCATATGTCTCGGCCACGGAGCTGCTGACCGTGGAGAACCCCTTCATCGTCGCGCTCGACGAGTTGCAGGATCCCCAGAACCTCGGTGCGATCGCTCGCACAGCCGAGTGCGCGGGCGTGACGGGGCTCGTCATCTGCGAGCGCCGTGCCGCGACCGTCACGCCGGCCGTGGCGAAGGCCAGCGCGGGCGCGATCGAGCATCTGCGAATCGCCCACGTGCGAAACATGGCCGACTTCCTCGCCGAGGCCAAGCAGGCCGGGGCGTGGTGCTACGGGGCCGACGGCGCCGCGAAGACGTCCTACGACGAGCCGGACTACACCGGCGGCGTGGTGCTCGTGATGGGTGCCGAGGGAGCGGGCCTGCGCCCGCGGGTCGCGAAGTCCTGCGACGCGCTCATCGCGTTGCCCCTGCGCGGACACACCGGATCGCTCAACGCGAGCGCGGCGGCGGCTGTTCTTGTGTACGAAATCGTGCAGCGCCGCGAAAAGGCTTGACAGGGCTCCATAACCCAGGGTACTGTGGCGCACGTCAGGGTAAACCTGAGGTCTAGCATCGGGTTTCCATTTCTTGCGGTTGGCGCCCTGGGAGGGGTCCGCCACTGAGCACACCAGCCGATCGGGGGCTGGGAAAGGACTGCTCGTGGCACGAATCTCCCAAAAGTCTCATTCTCAGGTTCAGATTGATGATTACTTCCTCATCGCATTGGCGAAGGGTGGAGATCGCAACGCGTACGACCGCATCGTCCGGCGCTATCACGGGTTCGTCCGTCTGAAGGCGTCGTCGTACTTCTTGGCCGGTGGCGACTCAGACGACCTCATCCAGGAGGGGCTCGTCGGGCTCTACAAGGCCGTGCGCGACTACCGCTCCGACCGCGAGTCGTCGTTTCGCAACTTCGCCGAGCTGTGCATCACGCGCCAGATCATCACCGCCGTGAAGACCGCCACGCGCAACAAGCACACGCCGCTGAACCAGTACGTCTCGTTCTCGGCGACGCCGGCGGGCACCAGCGGCGACGGCGAGCCGACGCTCGAGGACGTCATTCCGGGCTCCACGGTTCACGACCCCGTCAACCAGGTCATCTCCTCCGAGGAGCTGCACTCGCTCGTCGGCTGCCTCTCGACGGCCCTCTCCGAGCTCGAGTCGCGCGTGCTGGCCCTCTACCTCGACGGTCGTCCATACGAGGAGATCGCCACGCGGCTGGGATGCGACCCCAAGACCGTCGACAACGCGCTGCAGCGCGTCAAGCGCAAGGTCGGCACGCATCTGACGCAGCGCGCGGTCCTGAACTGATTGACGGCGGTCAAGCGGCGGCGTAGGCGCTCCGCTGTCGGCGACGCGGACGGGCGCGGCCAAGCGGCACGCCGCGGCTCAGGAGCCGGGGGAGGTGGAGATGAGGTTGAGGCGGTGTGCGAGGGCGCCGGCTTGGCCGCGAGTGGCGACGCCGAGTTTGGTGAGGATGTGGGAGACGTGTGCGCTGGCTATCCCAGCGCCTCCAGGCGAGCGATACCGTCCCCCCCGACGTCGGCGGCGCGCTGCAGCTGGCCCGCCCCGTA
>DATLNO010000312.1:0-11713 GCA_035536715.1 Solirubrobacteraceae bacterium | reverse complement strand
CTACGACGTAGGTCACGACCTGGGCGGCATTCTTGTCAGGTCGCCGACCGGCCACGAGAACTCCTTCTCGTTGCCGGCGAAGCGGATCACGGCCTGGTACTCGTCGATCATCCCGAGAACCGTCGCCTCGACGATCTGGATGTCGCCCGTCAGCGGCGCGAGGCGCATGACCGCGACGCGGTCGCCCTTCTCGAAGCTCTGCGGCTCGTCGATGCCGTCGCTCATTGCAGTGCGCACGCTAGCCGAGCGGACACGTCACGGGGGCCGGCTTTCGCGGGTTCACGTGCACGAGGACCTTCGTCCCGTCCGACGGGCTGGCCTACACGCGCTTGCGATGCACGCTGGCAGCGGTTCTGACGCTGGCGTCCGCTAGGTCACGAGGTATGCGGCCAGCACCGAGTACACGGTCAGCTCGGTGACGAGCACCGCTGCGCCGAGCGTGTCGCCCGTGCGGCCGCCGATACAGCGGCGGGCGAGCAGCGCGATCGCAGCCGCGGCGATCACCGCGCCCGCGACCGCAGAGAGGCCGGCGCCGATCCCGCTCGCGACGAGCGCGATCACGGTCGCGAGGACCGAGCCGATCACGAGCGCCAGTCGGTCGGCGCAGAACGATGCGCCCAGGCCGTCCGCTCGCGCGGGCGCGACGAACGTGAGCTGCGCGAGCGCCGCCCATCGCCCGAGCGCGTGGCCCGCGATGAGCGCGCCCGCAGCCTCGGGCGGGGACAGGCGCGCGAGCGCCGCGGTCGCCAGCAGCGCGAAGGCGATCAGCGCGAGCGTGCCGAAGGCGCCGATGCCGGAGTCGCGCATGACCGCGAGGCGGCGCGGGAGGTCGCCGCGGACGCCGAGGCCGTCTGCGCTGTCGGCGAGGCCGTCGTGGTGCAGCCCGCCCGTGAGGATCGCCGAGACCGTGAGCGCGAACGCGGCCCCGTACATGCCGCCCAGCAGTGCCTCCCCAAGCCCATAGGCGCCCGCCGCGGCGCCGCCGACGAGGCCTCCCACGAGCGGGAACCACAGCGCAGCTCCATGCTCGCTTCCCTCGGCCAGCTCGCGCCGGCCGACGGGCGCGATCGTGAGCAGCCCGACGGCGGCACGGGCCTCGTCGACGACGCTCATCTCTGATCGACGTCAGCCTCGGCGAACGTCGCCATCTGCGCGTGCAGCAGGCCGGCCCGCTCGACGAGCGCCAGCGCGAGCAGCGCCCCCGAGGCCTCGCCGAGGCGCATCCGCAGATCCAGCAGCGGCTCGAGGCCGAGCTCGGTGAGCATGAGCTGGTGGCCGGGCTCGGCGGAGCGATGGCTCGCGAAGAGGCCCCCGCCCGTGGCCGGCTCGATCCGTGCCGCGGCCAGCGCCGCGACGGCGGTGGCGTAGCCGTCGAGCATGACGGGCAGCCGCCGGGTCCACGCTTCCAGCACGGCGCCCACGAGTGCTGCGAGCTCGAGGCCGCCGCAGGCGGCGAGCATCTGCTCGGGTGTCGTCGCAGCGGCGCCGTGCAACGCGATCGTGGCGTCGACCGCGGCCCGCTTGCGGTCCAGGCCGGCGGCGTCGAGGCCGGTGCCGCGGCCGACCGTCTCGCGCGCGGGCGCGCCCGTCAGCAGCGACGCGAGCGCGGCCGCGGTCGCCGTGTTGCCCATGCCGATCTCGCCGAGCACGAGGCAGTCGACGCCGTCGCCGGCGAGCTGCGCGGCGAGATCCCGGCCGGCGCAGATCGCACGTTCGACCTCGGCTCCGGTCAGGCCGACGTCGACCGTCATGTCCGCGCTGCCGGCGGTCACCTTGCAATCGAGCACGCCGTCGGGCGTTGGGCTGCGCAGGCCGATGTCGGCGACGATCAGGGCGTGGCCGCCATCACGGGCGAGGACCCCTGCCGCGGTCTCGCCGCGCGCCGCGGCCGCCGCGACCTGCGCCGACACCTGGCTTGCGAAGAGGCTCGTGCCGTGAGCCGTGTGGCCATGGTCAGCGGCGCAGACGAGCACGCCCGCGCGGATCCGCGCCGGTGGCGGCGCGCCGCTGGCAGCGGCCCAGCGCTCGATCAGCGGCTCCAGCGCACCGAGGCTGCCGCCGGGCTTGACGAGCCGGTCGGAGCGGTCGCGGACGGCGATCGCTGCGGCGCGATCGGGCTCGCGCGCGGGGTCGCCCGCTGCGGCCACCGGCGTCGGGCTCGCGTCCTCGACGTCGGGTTCGGGCTCCCAGCGCTCGTTCATCACGACGCGCTCGAGCGGGACTCGCGCCGCCCAGCCGCTGGCCTCCAGGCCCGGCCGCACGGGGCGCTCGTCGGGCCAGCCGATGCAGAGGTAGGCGATCGGGTCCACGCCCGCCGGGATTCCGAGGATCGCGCGCAGGTCGGCGAGCTTGTAGAAGCTCACCCAGCCGACACCGAGGCCCTCGGCGCGCGCGGCCAGCCAGAGGTTCTGGATCGCGCAGGCCGTCGAGTACACGTCGGTCTCGGGGATCGTGCCGCGTCCGAGGATCTCCTCGCCCGGCCGGCCGTGATGGCAGCAGACGCAGACGCCGAGCGGCGCCTCGACGATCCCCTCGACCTTCTGATCGAGAAACTGGCGTGCGCGCTCGTCGAAGCGGCCGGCCTGACGCAGGCGCTCGCGCGCCGCGACGTCGCGGATCGCGATGCGTGGCTCGCTACCGCGGATGACGATCAGCCGCCACGGCTGCATGAGCCCGACCGACGGCGCGCAGTGCGCCGCCGTCAGCACGCGCTGGAGCACGTCGTCGGGCACGGCGTCGGGGCGGAAGCGGCGGATGTCGCGGCGCTCGGCGATCACGCGATGGACGGTGTCGAGCGCGTCGTCGTCGTAGCGCCAGCCGCGCGGGTCGGCGGCGCGCTGGGCAGCGCGGGAGGGGTCGTGCCCGGGGGGCGTCGCCGGCCGGTACAAACGCGTCGCGTCGCTCATGCCGACACCGTACGCGACGGCAGGTCGCATGGCGCTCGGCCGCCGCGCGTTGTAGGGTCCGTCAGGTCAGCGCGATGGCGCGAGGAACCCGGTGTGAATCCGGGACGGTTGCGCCACTGTGACGGGGTCAGAACCCCCGAAGTCAGGAACTCGACCGTCGCGGCACCTTCCACGAGGGACGCACCATCCCCAGGAGGATTCCAATCATGGATCCAGCAGCCACCGTCCAGCCTTTTCCGCTTCGAGAGCTTCTTCCCGCGTTGCTGCTCGGCGTGCTGTTCGTGCTCACGGTCTACCTCGTGCAGTACGACCAGGGCGTCCTCACCCAGACCGGCTCGTTCCTGCACGAGCTCACGCATGACGGGCGCCATCTGCTCGGCGTGCCCTGTCACTAGCACCGGCTAGCCACAGGACAACCTCATGGTCTGGACCCTCGTTCGCAGGGGTCTCGTCGTCGGCGCGATCGCCGGGCTGCTCGCGGGCGTGTTCGCGTTCGTCTTCGGCGAGCCGAGCGTGCAGGACGCGATCGACATCGAGAATGCCGCGAGCGCGCATGCCTCGCTGAGCGCGGTGCCGCTCGCGCACATCTCCGAATGGGTCGTCAGCCGCGGCGAGCAGCGCGGCGGACTGTTCCTCGCGACGGCGCTCTACGGGATTGCCGCGGGCGGGCTGTTCTCGATCGCCTTCGCCGCGTTGCGCGGCCGCGGCTCGCAGCGCACCGACTGGGAGCTCTCGACGCGCCTGGCGGGCGCGATCTTCGTCGCGATCGTGCTCGTGCCGTTTCTCAAATACCCGCCCAACCCGCCCGCCGTGGGCGACCCCGAGACGATCGGCGATCGCACCGCCTATTACCTGACCCTGCTCGTCGGCTCGGCGCTGGCGATGTTCGCCGCGGCGCGCGTCATGTGGTCGATGAAGGCCGATGCGCCTCCCTGGGCGCGGCCGCTCGCGGGCGCGGGAACGTTCACCGTCGTGGCGGGCGGGCTGGCGCTCGCGCTGCCCGGCTTCCAGGAGATCCCCGAGGGCTTCCCGGCGCCGTTGATCTGGGAGTTCCGGCTCAGCTCGCTCGGCACCCAAGCGGTGCTGTGGGCGTCGCTCGGCGTGGGCTTCGGGATCGCGACGATGCGCGCGGCCGCAGCACACGAGGGCGCCTCCGCAGGACGATCGGTGGCGACGCGCTGAGGCGCCTGCTGCTCATCCGCCATGCGACGACCCAAGCCGTCCGGCGGGCGGCGTTTCCCGTCGACGAGCCGCTGGATGACGCAGGCCGCGCGGCCGCCGCGGCGCTCACGGGCCGGCTCGGCCGTGGTGACGCGATGAGCAGCCCGGCGCTGCGCGCGCGGGAGACCGCGGCGGCGGCGGCGCTCGAGGCGCAGGTCGAGCCGCTGATCGGCGAGTGCGACTTCGGCTCGTGGGCAGGCCGGACGCTCGCCGAGGTGCACGAGGAGGATCCGGGCGGCGCACGTGCCTGGATGGCCGAGCCGGACGCCTGCCCGCACGGAGGCGAGTCGCTCAGCGCGTTGCTGGCGCGGGTCGGCGGCTGGATGGATGCGCAGGCGACCTGCGACGGCCGCGCGATCGTCGTGACGCATGCGGGCGTCGTGAAGGCGGCGGTCGTGCATGCGCTGGGCGCGCCGGCCGCGGCGTTCTGGCGCGTCGATGTGACGCCGCTCGCCGTGACCGAGCTGCATGCGCACGACGGTCGCTGGACCGTGACGCGGGTCAACGCCGGTGTACCGTCGTCCGAAGGTCAGAGCTTGCGATGAACGTCGGACGAAACACCATCACCGGCCTGGTGCTCGGCTTCGGCGCCGATCTCGCGCTCGGCGACCCGCGACGCGGGCATCCGGTGGCCGGTTTCGGGCGCGCGGCGCTCGCGCTGGAGGGCGTGCTCTACGCGCCGAGCCGAGTGCGCGGGACGGTGTTCGCGGCAGCGCTCGTCGGAGGGGCCGCGCTCGCGGGCCATGGCCTGGCGATCGTGCTCGGGCGCCGGGCGGCGCTCGCGCTGCTGACTTGGACGGCACTCGGCGGGCGCTCCCTGCGCCGTGAGGCGACCGCGATCGCCGATCAGCTTGCGCGCGACGACCTCGGCGCCGCTCGCACGTCGCTGCCCTCGCTGGCGGGGCGGGACCCGTGCGCGCTCGGAGCCGACGGGATCGCACGCGCGGTCGTCGAGTCCGTCGCGGAGAACACCTCCGACGCGGTCGTCGGGACGCTCCTGTACGGCTCAGTCTTCGGGCCTGCGGGTGTTGCGGCCTACCGCGCGGCGAACACCCTCGACGCGATGGTCGGCCACCGCTCACCGCGCTACGAGCAGTTCGGCTGGGCGTCGGCCCGGCTCGACGACGTGCTCGGCTGGCCCGCCGCGCGCGCCGGCGCGGGGCTGACGGTGCTGTGCTCCGGCTCCGCTCGCGGGCGCGCCTGGCACGTCCTGCGCCGCGACGGGGGCGCGCACCCGAGCCCGAACGCCGGCCGCATGGAGGCCGCGTTCGCCGGTGCACTCGGGCTGCGACTCGGTGGGCCGCTGGCCTACGACGGCCGCGTGGAGCTGCGCCCCTCGCTCGGCGACGGACCGGCGCCGGTGGCGAGCGACATCCGTCGCGCCACCCGGTTGTCGAGCCGGGTCGGCGGCGCAGCGCTGGCCGCGAGCGTCGCGCTGTGGAGCGTGCGGCGCCAGCGCGCCGTTGCTCGCCCGTCGCGCGCGTCGGTCCCCGAACGCGGGTGCTCGCGATGACCCGTGGCGCACTTCTCGTCTGCGGAACGCACTCCGACGCAGGCAAATCGGTCGTGACCGCGGGGCTGTGTCGCTGGCTCGCGCGCCAGGGCGTCTCGGTCGCCCCGTTCAAGTCGCAGAACATGGCGCTGAACTCCGTCGTGACGCCCGGGGGCGCCGAGATCGGCCGTGCGCAGGCCGTGCAGGCAGCGGCCGCCGGCGCCGAACCGGAGGCGGCGATGAACCCCGTGCTGATCAAGCCTTCGGGCGAGCGGCGCAGCCAGGTGATCGTCATGGGCACGCCGTGGCGCGACACCGACGCGCGCTCCTACCAGGCGCTGAAGGCGCAGCTGCGGCCGATCGCCGAGGACGCGCTGAGCGACCTGCGCGCGCGCTACGACGTCGTCATCTGCGAGGGCGCGGGCAGTCCCGCCGAGATCAACCTGCGCGCGGGCGACCTCGCGAACATGGGCCTCGCGCGCGCCGCGAACCTGCCGGTGCTGCTCGTCGGCGACATCGATCGCGGCGGCGTGTTCGCCTCGCTGTTCGGCACGCTCGCGCTGCTCGAGCCCGCCGATCAGGCGCTCATCGGCGGTTATGTCATCAACAAGTTCCGTGGCGACCCGTCGATCCTCGCGCCGGGCCTGGAGGACCTGTGCGCGCGCACGGGCCGCCCCGTGCTCGGCGTGCTGCCGTTCGCCGAGGATCTGTGGATGGACGCCGAGGACTCGCTCGCGCTGGAGGCGCGCGCGCCCGAGGCCCCGGCCCTGGCCGACACGCTCGACGTCGTCGTCCTGCGGCTGCGCTGGATGAGCAACTTCACCGACCTCGACGCGTTGTCGGCGGAGCCCGGCGTGCGCGTGCGCTTCACGCGCTCCCCCGCGGATGTCGAGCGCGCCGACCTCGTCGTGATCCCCGGGACGAAGGCGACGGTCGAGGACCTCGCGCGGCTGCGCGGGGCGGGACTCGACGAAGCGCTGCGCGCGCGCGCCGGGGCCGGCGGCCCGATCCTGGGCGTGTGCGGCGGCTACCAGATGCTCGGCACGTCGATCGAGGACCGCGTCGAGTCGCGCACGGGCGCCGTCGACGGCCTCGGCCTGCTGCCGGTCTCGACGACGTTCGCCGAGGACAAGCTGCTGCGCCGGCGCTCCGGGACGAGCGGGTGGCTCGGCGGCGCGCGCAGCGAGACCGGCTACGAGATCCGCCACGGCCGCATGACCCGCCACGGTGGCGAGCCGCTGCTGCTCGCCGACGACGGCGAGCCCGACGGCTGCCGCGACGGCTGGACGCTCGGCACCGCCTGGCATGGCGCCCTGGAGGACGACGCGCTGCGCCGCGCGCTGCTGCGGAAGGTCGCGGATGCCCGGGGGCGTAGCTTCATCCCGGGTACCGAATCCTTCGCCGTGCTGCGCGAGCGCCGCCTGGACGCGCTCGGCGACCTCGTCGAGCAGCATCTGGACACCGCCGCGGTGCTGGCGCTGCTGACATCCGGCGCACCCACCGATCTGCCCATCATCACATCGGAAATGAGAAGAGCCGTTGCTGCGCTTCGTCACGACAGCTGACACCGAGATCCTCGCGACCGCCGCCGCCGTCGAGCGCCTCGGCGACGACTTCCCGCCGGTGCGCTGCGCGAACCCGGGCGGCGCGATCGACCAGCAGGCCTTCGTCGACGAGCTGCTCGACGGCGCCGCCGTCGTGCTGTGCCGGGTCCTCGGCGGCCGCCGAGGGTGGCCCGAGGGCTTCGACCTGCTGCGCGCGCGCTGCCTGCAGGACGGCATCCCGCTGCTTGCCCTCGGCGGTGAGATCGAGCCCGACGCGGAGATGACAGCGCTCTCGTCGGCGCCGACGGGCGCGGTCGCGCAGGCGGGCGAGTACCTGCGTCACGGCGACGTCGCGAACGTCGAGCAGCTGCTGCGCTTCCTCGCGGACACGTTCCTGCTCGAGGGCCACGGCTTCGAGCCGCCGCACGAGGTGCCGGACCTCGGCGTCTATGTGCCCGGCATCGGCGACGTGGCGATCGAGGACGCGCTCGCGGGACTGCGGGACGGCCGCCCGACGATCGGCATCTGCTTCTATCGCTCGCACCGGATCACCGGCAACGCGGCGTGGGTGGACCAGCTGGCTGAGCAGATCGAGGCCGCGGGCGCGAACGCGCTCGCCGTCTGGTCGACGACGCTGCGTCGCGACAGCGACGGCAACGTCCCGGCGCTCGCGCTGCTCGACGGGCACGTCGACGCGCTGCTCGTCACGATGCTCGCAACCGGCGGCTCGCACGCCGGCGATGCTGAGCAGCGCTGGGACGCCGCCGCGCTGGAGGCGCTCGACGTGCCGGTCATCCAGGCCGTCTGCGCGACCTCGTCGCGCGCGGCGTGGGAGCAGTCGGCCAGCGGGCTGACGCCGCTGGATGCCGCGACGCAGGTCGCGATCCCGGAGTTCGACGGCCGCCTGCTCGGCGGCGTCGTGTCCTTCAAGGAGCGCGGCGAGGGCGGCTCGATCGTCGGCGCCGCGATCCCGCGCTACGTCGCCGACCCCGAGCGCTGCGCCCGCGTCGCGCGGCTGGCCGTGCGCCACGCCCGGCTGCGCACGACGCCCAACGCCGAGAAGAAGGTCGCCGTCGTGCTGACGAGCTTCCCGACGAAGCACGCACGCGTCGGGATGGCGGTCGGCCTCGACACGCCGGCGAGCGCGCTCGGGCTGCTGGATTCGCTGCACGGCGCCGGCTACAGCGTCGAGCGCCCCTACGCGCACGGCGACGACCTCATGCACGCGCTGATCGAGGGCGGCGGGCACGACCCGGAGTTCGTCACCGACGAGCAGCTCGCCGGCGCGACGCTGCGCTTCCCCGTCGCCGAGTACGAAGCGTGGTACGCGACGCTGCCCGAGTCGTTGCGGTCGGCGATGGAGGAGCGCTGGGGACCGCCGCCCGGAGACCAGTTCGTATCTGAGCGCGACGGCAGGAGCGACTATGTGGTGGCGGCTCTGGAGCTGGGGAACGTGCTCATCGCGATCCAGCCGCCGCGCGGCTACGGCGAGGATCCGGTCGGCATCTACCACGACCCGGAGCTGCCGCCGACGCACCACTACCTCGCCGTCTACCGCTGGCTGGAGGCGAAGTGGGGCGCCGACGCGATCGTCCACCTCGGCAAGCACGGCACGCTCGAATGGCTGCCCGGCAAGATGCTCGCGCTGTCGGCCGAGTGCGCGCCGGACGCGGCGCTCGGTGATATGCCGCTGATCTACCCGTTCGTCGTCAACGATCCCGGCGAGGGCGTGCAGGCCAAGCGCCGCGCGCATGCTGTGATCGTCGACCACCTCGTGCCGCCGATGATGCGCGCCGAGACGTACGACGAGCTTGCAGAACTGGAAGCGCTGCTCGACGAGTACGCGCGCCTGGAGATCCTCGACCCGCCGAAGCTGCCGGGCCTTGCCCTCCAGATCTGGGACGCGATCGAGCGCGCCAACCTGCAGGCGGACCTCGGCGTGCAGGAGCGCCCCGACGACCTCGGCCTGCTCGTCGAGCACATCGACGGCTATCTCTGCGAGGTCAAGGACATCCAGGTCAAGGACGGGCTGCACGTGCTCGGCGTCGCCCCGGCGGGCGACCAGCTGCGCGGGTTGGTGAGCGCGGTCGGCCGGCTCGGCTCGGGCGACGACATTCCCGGCCTGCGGCGAGCCGTCGGCACGGCGTTCGGGCTCGACGAGCCGGCGATGGTCGCCGAGCCAGGATCACCAGCGAACGACGTCCCTGGCGATCTTGCCGAGCGCTTCCGCGGGCCGGCGGCCTCCAACGGCGACGTCATCGACCGCCTTGAAGCGGCGCAGATGGCGCTGCTCGACGCGCTGGCCGCGCGCGGCTGGGCGGCCGACGCCGCCGCCGAGGTGTGCCACGCGGTTCTGGGTCGGACGGATTCGGGCCTTGAGCGCGCATTGCGATTTGCCGCCGACACCGTCGTCCCCCGGCTCGCGCAGACGACCGACGAGCTCGTCCACGTGCTCGGTGCGCTGGAGGGCCACCACGTCCCGGCCGGGCCTTCCGGCAGCCCGACGCGTGGGCGCGTCGATGTCCTGCCGACAGGGCGCAACTTCTACTCCGTCGACCCGCGCGCGCTGCCGTCGCAGCTTTCCTACGAGACCGGCACGCGGCTCGCGCAGGCGCTGCTCGACCGCCACGTCGCCGACCACGGCGAGCTGCCGCGGATGGTCGGCCTCGTTGCCTGGGGGACGAGCGCGATGCGCACCCAGGGCGACGACGCCGCCGAGATCTTCGCGCTGCTCGGCGTGCGGCCGGTGTGGGCCCGGGAGTCGCGCCGCGTGACGGGCATCGAGGTCATCTCGCTGGAGCAGCTGGGCCGCCCGCGGATCGACGTCACGGTGCGGATCTCCGGCTTCTTTCGCGATGCGTTCCCGCACCTGCTGGCGCTGCTCGACGATGCGGTCGCGCTGGTCGCCGGGCTCGACGAGCCGGCCGACATGAACTTCGTCGCCGCGCATGCCCGCGAGGACGCCGAGGCGCTGGCCGGCGAACTCGACGCCAAG
The DNA here is from genome assembly GCA_035536715.1 of Solirubrobacteraceae bacterium. Classification (GTDB taxonomy): domain Bacteria; phylum Actinomycetota; class Thermoleophilia; order Solirubrobacterales; family Solirubrobacteraceae; genus CADCVQ01. Next base: position 1,555 of record DATLNO010000312.1, on the reverse strand, counting down.
CCCGCCTGGCGCCAGGCGACGACGCGCATCTTCGGCTCCAAGCCCGGCGCCTACGGGGCCGGCCTCGCGCAGCTGCTCGACGCCCGCGACTGGCGCGACAGTGGCGACATCGCCGAGGTCTACGAGGCGTGGGGCGGCTACGCCTACGGCCGCGGCCTCGACGGGGCGTCGGCGCGCGACGCGATGCGCGGCTGTTTCGCGCGGATCGACGTCGCGGTGAAGAACGTCGACAGCCAGGAGCACGACATCCTCGACTCCGACGACTACTACCAGTACCACGGCGGCATGGTCGCGACGGTGCGGGCGCTGAGCGGGCGCGAGCCGGCGGCGGTGCTCGGCGACTCGTCGGACCCGTCGCGCGTCATCACGCGCTCGCTCGCGCAGGAGACGCGGCGCGTGTTCCGTGCCCGCGTCGCCAACCCGCGCTGGATCGCATCGATGATCCGCCACGGCTACAAGGGCGCCGCGGAGCTCGCGGCGACCGTCGACTACCTGTTCGGCTACGACGCGACGACGGGCGTCGCCGAGGACTGGATGTACGAGGACGTCGCGCGCAAGTACCTGCTCGATCCGGATGTGGGTGAGTTCATGGGGCGCTCCAACCCCTGGGCGGCACGCGCGATCGCCGAGAAGCTCATCGAGGCCGCCGACCGCGGCCTGTGGGAAGCGCCGGAGGACGACACGATGGGCGCGATCCGCGCGCGCTACCTGGAGCTCGAGGGCGAGCTCGAGGAGGGGTGGTCACTTCCGTGAGCCCGCACACGCTTGGATCGGCACGGACCCACGGAAGGGACCACACGGGGTGACGCCCGGCTACCCGTTCTCGGCGATCGTCGGCCAGGAGGCGCTGCGCGAGGCGCTGCTCGTCAACGCCGTCTCGCCGGAGGTCGGCGGCGTGCTCGTCCGCGGCGAGCGCGGCACCGCGAAGTCGACCGCCGTACGCGCGCTCGCGCCGCTGCTGCCGGCCGCGGCCGTGGCCGCCGACCAGCCGTTCTGCTTTGCGCCCGGCGACCTCGCGCCCGACGGCGTCATCGACGGCAGCGCGGCCGTCGAGGAGCGCCCGGCGCCGTTGGTCGAGCTCCCGGTCGGCGCGACGATCGACCGCCTGGTCGGTGCGCTTGATCTCGGCCGTGCGCTCGCCGGCGAGCGCGCCTTCGAGGCCGGGCTGCTCGCCCGCGCGCACCGCGGCGTGCTCTACGTCGACGAGGTCAACCTGCTGCCCGACCACCTCGTCGACGTGCTGCTCGACGCCGCGGCGATGGGCGTCTGCCACGTCGAGCGCGACGCGGTCTCCGTCCGCCACGACGCGCGCTTCCTGCTCGTCGGAACGATGAACCCCGAGGAGGGCGAGCTGCGCCCGCAGCTGCTGGACCGCTTCGGCCTCGGGGTCGACGTGCGCAGCCCGGGCGACCCTCAGGAGCGGGCCGAGATCGTCCGCCGCCGGCTGGCCTACGAGGCCGAGCCCGTCGCCTTCGCGGCGGCGTATGCGGACGCCGACGCGGCGATCGCCGCACGGATCGCCGCGGCGCGCGAGCGCCTGCCCCGCGTGCGGCTG
>DATLNO010000311.1:0-2482 GCA_035536715.1 Solirubrobacteraceae bacterium | reverse complement strand
GGCCCCCACCACCCGTCGCGCTGAAAGCGTTCCAGAATCTCGAGCCACCGCTTGTGGACGGCGTCAGAGGTCGGGTGCGTCTCGGTGCGCACCGTCCCGCCCGGCTCGATGATGATGATGTCGTAGCCGGGGCCCGACGCGGACGTGCGCACTTCGCACGTCACGGTGTCAGCGCCTTTCTTGAAGAAATAGAACACGCGGCGTCAGCTCCCGCTCGTCCTGATCGCGGCCGGCACACCGGACGGGGCGGGCGCGCGGCGGGCGAACGGCGGCACGTCGCTCGATGGTCGCGCACGGCGCGGCGGTTCAGACACCCAGCCGGTAGCGGCCGAGGCGGGCGAGGATGGTGGCTTTGAGATCGGCCTCGGACATGGCCGTCGTGAGATCGATGTCGGCGTCCGAGATCGCGTCGACGACTGCGCGAATCAGCTGCGCGCGGCTGATGGCCGCGCCGCTCTGCGCGCGGATGTTCGCCGCCAGACGATCGAGGAAGACGATCTGGCGGTTGAAGAGCACGACCGTGACCTTCGTCCATGCCTCGTCATGCACGGGCGGCCGCCCCGGCTTGCGCTTGCCGGCGGCCGGTCGGCGCGTCGGGCTGAAGATGTCCGTCTTTTTTCCGGTCGTGATCTTGCGCCGACGGGGCATGAATACTCCGGGCTGTATATCCGCAGATCGGCCGCGCGAGCGCGGATTATTTCCGTCCCTAATTGTGCGACGCGGTCGATGGATGAGTCGGCCGCTATTCAACATTGCGTGCGTAGTTTACTGCAAGCTCAGCCGTAACGGGGTGGCGGCAGCAGGATTGTTCCACCCCAAAAGCCGGAGTGGGGGGAGCGGGAACGACGTGCCCGCGGGGACTCGCCTCAGCCCTCCAGGCGTTGGAGCACTTCGCCGGCGAGCCGCCGGAAAGCCTCGGCGGCGCGCGACCGCGGCGCGGTGGCCAGCACCGGCTTTCCCGTCGCCGGGGCCGTCGCCACCGCCGCGCTCGCGGCAATCTCGGTGTGGAAGACGCGGTCGCGGTACTGTGCGCGGACCTGATCGCGCACGTCCGCCTGCCCCTTCACGCCCGCGTCCACCATCGACAGCAGGATCCCGAGCACCCGGCTGCGCGTTCCGAGCCGGGCGCGCACTTTGTCGACCGAAGCCAACAGGCTGACCAGCCCCTCGACAGCCAGGAACTGCGGCACCACCGGGACGATCAGCGCGTCGGCGGCGACGAGCGCGTTGATGCCGATGAGCGACAGGTTCGGCGGGCAATCGAGGATCACGAAGTCGTAGCGGCCGCGCAGCCCTTTAATCACCTGCTTGAGGACGACCTCACGCCCCTTCTCGTCGCCGAGCACGAGGTCTGCATTGGCCAGCTCGATGGAGCCGGTAATAAGATCCAGGTGCCGCACCGGGGTGGCACGGATCGCCCCCTCCACGGGCAGGCCGTTCAGGAGCACGCTGGCGGATGACGGCAGCAGGCGGGTACGATCGACGCCGCTGGCCAGCGACGCGGAGGCTTGACTGTCGAGGTCGATGAGGAGCACCCGCCGCTCGGCAGAGGCGAGCGCGGCGCTGAGGTTCACGGCGGTGGTGGTCTTCCCCACGCCTCCCTTGTTGTTGACGACGGCTACGACAACCGGCAGCAATTGGGCGGTCATTCTATCCCGAACTCGGGAGCGCGCAGGCTGCAACCTGAGTGCCCGCCGCGGGGCCGCCGCACGACGCGGGATTCGCGCGCCGCGCAGCGGCCCGCGCCGACGGACTTCTGAACTCGACCGATCGTTCGTCGAACCGATTCCCGACAGAGGATCTCAGCAGGGATGCACTGGCTGCGGCGGCTCTTCGGTTCCACTCGCGGCGGCAGCGCCACGTCGCAATGGCGGCAGGACTGGACCGCAGTCGCGGCTGCTCCCGGTGAGGCGGCCGTGCGCGCCCTGCGCGAACGCCTCGCGCTGCTCCCGGCCGGTCCCGATGACGATTTCGAAATCGAGCGCGAGATGCTCGACGGACTGGAGCAGCTGCTCCGCTTCGCCGCGCACGCGGCGGCGCACGGGCTCCCCGCCGTCGACACCGGGCACCGCGTCGTCGGCGCCGATCGCTGCCATTTCAGCGCGCCGGCCTCGATGCCCGACGATCCCGCTCAGCCCTCGGGCCGGCTGCTGCTGACGAACGCACGCGCCGTGTTCGTGGGCGGGTCGCGCGGCATCACGCTCCCCTGGCCCGCGTTGGCGGCGCCAATCCAGAGCGACCGGGACCTCATCCTCGTCAGAGTCGACGGCTCGGCGCTGCACCGCTTCCGCTGCAACGCCTACGCGGACGTGCTGACCGCGACGTTCGTCGCGCGGCGCCTGGCCGGCGCCCGCCGCATATAATCCGCGCATGCCTTCAAGCGTGCAGGCCGAACGCCGCACCGTACGGCTCGGTATCGACGCCCTGCTCGACAGCCACCGACGCCTGGTGAAAGGGCGGCGCGTCGGCGTCGTCTGCAACC
>DATLNO010000310.1:0-9622 GCA_035536715.1 Solirubrobacteraceae bacterium | reverse complement strand
AATCAGCAGCGGCCGCGCCCAAGCCCAAAGAAACCTGCGACAGCCGCGGGATCAACAGCAAACAGCGTAAGGAGGGCGGCTGCGTCGACCAGAACGGCTGGCAAGTCAGAGTAGTCAACGACAGTTCACGACTTCACCTGGACGACATCACGGTTCGTGTCGTCGACGTGGCGGTCGTCGACAGTCTGCGTGACATCGCAGACGATCCGGTGCGCCCGGACGGCCGGTTCGTGAACGTGAAGCTCGAAGTTAGTAACACCACGAATGCGCCCCTCGACGTGTCCTCCAGCATTTTTGTTCTCACTGCAGCGGGTACCGAAAACGAGCCGGACACCGACGCGCTGCTTGGCGATCAACTTGCAGGAGAGACGATCGGCCCGGACCTCTCTTCCACCGGGAGCGTCGTCTTCGACGTTTCGTCGAAGGCAGCCAACGCGATCACGACTGACGCGAACCTCATCGTGTTCCAACCGTCTGACACCGGAGCGCCTGATGAGCCCGAGAAACCCGTCGGGTTCGTCCGCCTATACACTCGCGCCAAAGCCGAGTCTCCTGATAGCGCCCCGTCCGGTACCGGCACTTCCCCTGACGCTGTCGGAGACCAGACCGGCACCCCGTTGGCGGATGAGGGTGCCTACACGCAGCAGGAGGCCATCCAGTCACCGACCGGACGGATCAACTGCGCGATCCTGCGCAACTCCCAGAACACCAATCGCGTGGAATGCACAACCAACGAGGACCCGACCGCGTCCGGCGAGACAACGTGGTGGCGACTCGACGAGAGCGGAGCTGTCGTGCGGTTCCGGCAAACGGTCTTTCAGGGCGAGGCGGAGGAGATGCCCTACGGCGAGACGTACTACTTCTACGGCGGCGTTTCGAAGCTGCACGGCGACGACTCGGCACTGCGCTGCACGATGCGGCAAACGGGGATCACGTGCAAGAACGCCGAACACGGCTTCAGGCTCGCCACGGGCACCCACGAGACGTTCTGACCTAGCTCTTCGCACGGACCGAGTGCTCCTTCTCGCGCGGAGCGAGTGCCTCGGACGAATCGGAAGAACGGCCCGAGGCGCTCGCGCCGTAACTGCTCTCGGTGCCACACGGGAGCGAGCGCCGGTACGTGCCCATTCGTCCCGGGGGTGCGTGTAGGTTGCGACGGTGGAGGTCGTCCGGGCGAACGGGCTTGAGATCGCCTACGAGCGCGTCGGCGAGGGGCCTGCTCTGCTGTTCGTGCACGGCGCGGCCGAGGACGGGCGGGTATGGCGGCCGCAGCTCGCCGCGCTCTGCGACGAGTTCACGGTCCTGGCTTGGGACGAGCCGGGGGCGGGCAGCTCCTCGGATCTGCCTGCTGCTTTCGGCCTGGTCGACTACGCCAACTGCCTTGCGGCGCTGATCCAGGCACTCGCGCTCGGCCCCGTTCACGTCGCCGGCCTCTCCTGGGGCGGCACCGTCGTACTGGAGCTCTACCGCCACCATCCCGAGCTCGTCGCGACGCTGATCCTCATCGATACCTACGCCGGCTGGAAGGGATCGCTGCCCGAGGAGGAGATACGTACCCGGGTCGCGGGCGCGCGCGAGATGATCGCCGCGCCTGCCGAGGAATTCGATCCAACCCTTCCCGGCCTGTTCGCCGGCGACCCGCCGGCCGAGTTCATCTTGCTGCTCGAGAAGATCGCCACTGTCGTACGCCCCAAGAGCCTCAGCACGCAGCTGCACGTGATGGCCGAGGCCGACCAGCGCGACATGCTGCCCGACATCGCCGTGCCCACCCTGCTGATCTGGGGTGAACACGACGCGCGCTCCCCGCTCAGCGTCGCGCACCAGTTTGAGCAGGCGATCGCGGACACCACGCTCGTCGTAATCCCCGAATGCGGTCACATCAGCAATCTCGAACAGCCCGAGCGGTTCAACGCAGCCGTACGCGAGTTCTGCCGCGCCCACGCTCCGCGATAGCAAAGCGCTCCTCCTCGCGCATTCCGGCGCTCTCGCCGACGCAGGCGCGGGCTGCTCCGTTTCGTCCGAGGCGGTAGCGGGTTGCGCTTCGGCGCGGACGCGTGCCTTCACGCGAAGGGAGTAGCGGGACCCTAGCGATGAATTCATCGAGCTCCTCGGGTCTCCTATCTAGGCAGCCCGACCACCGCTGTCGGGTCAACACGACAACACAGGAGACGCTTTATGAATTGGACGCTCGAAGTGGTCGTCGTCCCGGTCTCGGACGTGGACCGCGCCAAGGCCTTCTACGCCGAGCAACTCGGCTTCAACGTCGACCACGACGTCGAGATCATCGAGGGGAACCGCGTCGTTCAGCTCACGCCTCCCGGGTCAGGATGTTCGATCGTGGTGCGTGAGGCGTCTGTCGCGGACATGCAACCGGGCGCCCTCAGGGGTCTGCAGCTGGTCGTACCAGATATCCAGGCGGCGCGTGCTCAGCTTGCGGAGCGAGGAGTGGGGGTCACCGAGATCCAGGTCTTGGGCGAAAACCCCGCCCCAGAGGCAGATCCGCTCGACAACGTCGGGTTCGTCTTCTTCAGCGACCCCGACGGAAACGGGTGGGCCGTGCAACAAATATCTGCCCGGGGCTAGTCGAAGCCGGTGGGCCAGGCGCGATTATCGCCTGGCGCCACGCTCCTCCTTCGCGCGAGCAGTCGCGCCGCGCGGCCGTCGGGCCACTACCCCCTTCCATGCATCTGAGCACCGCGGCGTCGGGACCCGGAGAGTTTCCCTATCGCGTGCGAGGGGGCGCTCGATCCCGCGGATGCAGGGCGCTGCTCGTCACGCAGACGACGGGGCGCGCGCATCCCGGGCCGGCTGGATGGCCGAGGTGCGAGCACGTGTCGCGTCTACCGAGGTTGGCGCAGGCCGGCGCTGGCGGGGATCATCGGTGCCCGGCGAGCATGGACGGTGTCGATGATCTCGGCGTTGTCGATCCCCTGCAGGTAGATGGACGTGATCCCGAGGTTGGCGTGGCCGAGCTGCCGCTGGATGACATTCAAGGGCACGCCCTCGCGCGCCATCTCTACGGCGTGCGCGTGGCGCAGCTTGTGCGGAGCGAAGCGGCGCCGCACCCCGGCCTTCGCTGCCGTGCGCCGCAGCTGCTGCAGAACAACGGCCCGACCGGCATCCGGACGGACGCGATAGACCTCGATGAACTCACGCGCCTATGGTCGTGTCTGGCTCCTACGCCTTATACCTTGTCGACGCTCTACGAGGCGTCTGTATTGACGCGGACGCCGGCGTAGATAACAGGCCCGTGGCAGCATCGACCACTCCATGCGGTCGCGGCGTTCGTCCGACGGCCGCGCACGCGAATCCGGTTCGCCAGGTCCAGCGCGCCAGGGGCGGCGGCGGAGCTGATCCGCAGTCAGTCGTAGAGCAGGAACGGCTGTCGCGCGCGTCGCCAGGCGGCGACGCCACTACGCTGCGAGGCGACGATCGCCGCCACAGATGCATCCCGGTCAAGCGCTCGTCGTAACCGCCGTGTGCCTACGAGTGTGTCGATCGACGCGCCGTTGAGGAGCCACTCGAAACCTGGCTGCGAGCGCAGTGCCCGCAGCAGTCGCAGACCGAGCTCGAAGGTGTTGACGCCGTCGCCGGTCACCTCGAGCGCGATGCCGCGGCAGCGCTGGCCGTTGAACTTCGGGTGCGGTCCCGTCGGCGTCGGGTGAGGCGTGAAGCTGCTTCGCAGCGCTTCGACGCCCGGCACGTTCGCGGCCCTCAGCAACGGGCCGACCCGCGCCCACGGCGCGCCGAGCTTGCGAAACGCCTTGCCCGTGCCGCGACCGTCGGAGGCCGTCGTGCCCTCGAGCAGCGCGATGCCTGGATAGAGCAGTGCCGCCTGCGCGGAGCGCAGACTCGGTGACGGCGCCACCCAGGAGCGCCCGGTGTCCTCCCACGTCATGTCGCGTCGCCAGCCTTCCATTGGCACGACGACGAGGCGCCCCCGAGGGCTGCTGCGTTCCTGGGCGAGCCGCGCCATCTCCCCGGGCGTCAAGCCGTGCACGAGCGGTCCTGGCGCGACACTGAGGATCGTGTCGGGGAGATCTGCGACGGGCCCGGCGACCATGTCGCCTCCGAGCGGGTTCGGACGGTCGAGCACGACGAACGTCACGCCCGCGGCTGCCGCCGCGCGCTGGGCATAGATCATCGTGCTGATATACGTGTAGAAGCGCACTCCGGCGTCCTGCATGTCGTAGACGAGAGCGTCCAGGCCGCGCAGATCGGCCCGCGTCGGCTTGCGATGGCCGGGCTCATAAAGGCTCACGACGTCGGCGCGGCGGCCCTTGACGTTGACGCGCTCGCCGCGCGCGAGCCGTCCGGACAGGCCGTGCTCGGGCGCGAACAGCCGCACGACGCGGACGCCGTGAGCGCGCAGAGCTGCCGCGGAGGGCGTTGCCTCAGACGTCACCGACGCCCCGTTCGCGATGAGGCCGACCCGCTTGCCCTTCAGCACGCTCGCCTCCGGACCGTTGAGCCGCTCAAGGCCTATCTTGACCAAGGGGTCAGGAGCGGGCGCTGGCGCTGCGCTGACGGCTCGGCTGGTGACAGGCAGCGGCTCGGGTGCGGCTGTGCTGGAGGGGGCGTTGCCGCCACCGCAACTCGCGATGAGGCATGCGAAGATCGGGAACGATCGCAGGGGTGCGCCACGCATCCGGGCGAGCCTACGCATCTATCAGCCGTCGCGTAGCTCGTCGCCTGCGGCGGCCGACAGCCCAGCAATTCGTCGCCGAGGCAGCGGTTATCGCGGCCTCAGCGCCCGTTGACGGAGAAGTGCATGTAGTCCTTCGTGTTTCCGGTCCAAGCGCCGCCCCAGCCCCAGCCGATCGATGCGAACGCCCTGATCACCCGTCGCGTGACCATTCCGCGCCGGTGGCGCGAGCGATCACGGTAGGGCCTGGTCTTGGGGTCGCGCGTCTGGCCACAGCCGACGTACGGGTTCTCGGTCGGGTTGAGATCGATCGCGAGGCCATAGGCGTGGTTTGACCATGATCGCGGGCCGCCGGCGCCGGGGCAGGGCGATGGCACCGCTTGGCGGCACGCAAACGAGGCGCTGACGTCACCGTCGCGCGGGCGATCGCGCGTGGGTCCGTAGGCGTCGGCCAGGCGCATGTGGCGGATCGGGAAGTGCAGCTTGTACAGCTGGCGAAACACGCCCTCGAGCCCGGGCGCGGCGGTCTTGTTGACGATGAGCTGGCCTGTCTGGTCGTGCCCGCGAAAGTCGCGATGGGTGACCGTGAGCAGCCGCAGGTTCGACAGCCCGACCGGGCAGCCCCTCTGCCAGAAGCCGCCGTCCTTGAGCTGTTTCTGCACGGGCGTGGGCAGTGGCCTGATCGAGGCCTGAGAGGCAGATGGCGCGAGCACGACCAGCATCGCCGGTAGCGCCACGAACACGCGGAACACAGCCGACGACCTTACGCTCGCGCGGGCGAGGCGACAATGACGCCAGACCGTGGGAGCAACACGGAGACTCGCCCTAGCCGCCAAGCACGACCGTCGCGACGCGAGCTCGCTGCTCCACGTTCGCGAACCTGCACTCTGCAAATACTCGCCGGCGACAGTGCTGCTTGTGGCGCCAACCGGCGGTCGGCGTGGTTCGCGGACCCCGCGCTCTCTTCAGGAGAGTCGTCAATGGTATAGGAGTACTTGACGTCATTTCGGTGCGCTGGCAAGTTCCCTCCATCGACTCGGCGCTGCCGACCGCCGTAGAAATGGAGAACGAGATGAGTGGTACTCCTCGGCTACGACGGCCCACTACTGGTAGCCGGGTTTTGCTCGGCGGGGTGGCGTTGATAATGGTGCTGCTCATTCTTGTGCCTAGCGCCGCGCAGGCCGCGAAGGCCGGCAACTCCCAAAACACGAAGGCATGCCAGAAGGACGGCTGGAGGACCCTCATGACCTCGACCGGCGCGAGCTTCGCCAGCCAAGGGAAATGCACCAGCTACGCGGCGCGGGGCGGCACGCTCACGCCCAAACCCGACGTCTCTCAACTCTGGCAAAAGTGGGGCACGACGTGCGTGAGCAACGCCGGAAATCTGTTCTACGGGGGAGACGCGGGCGGTTGGTATTTCGTGTGCTACTGGCAGTGGCCTGTTGGAACCACTGATCCTTCTCCCAACGACGTCACTACGTTCGCTTCGATCTGTAAGCCGACCGGGGGCGACTTCTCCGACGACGCCCCCGGAGTAGACGAGGCGGGGACGATCTACAGACACGCGTCCTGCCGAAACATTCCGCCGCCCGCCTAGAGGCGCAGGCGCGGCCGATTGAGAGGCTGGGGCATCGCCTCGGCGGCGTCCCCTGTCATTCGGGGGCATGAAGCTGCGTCGAGGCACGGCCAGCACTCTCGCTCGTCGCGAACGAACAGTTCTCCTTCTCGCGCGGAGCGGGTGCAGGCGCCGCTCGCCGACTGGGCGCTCCCTGCAGGCGAAAGCAGAGGAGAATTCGCGGGATGCGGCGGGGGTGGGGCCTTGGTACCGCCCATTGACGACCAGCGCCCGCGATCGGCGGGAGCGCTCGCGTTGCGAGTTACACCGCGTGAGACCGCGTAAGTCGCAACGCGAGCGAGATCGGGGAGGTGATCCTGCGCGCGACGCGCTGCTGCATCTCGCGCGGGAGGGGTGACTGGCGCTTCTCGCCCACGCGGCGCTGATGCCGGGTCCGCTTCGCGGACGCTCCCGTGTGGGCCCAAGAGGCGGAACTCTCTCTGTCAGGCGGAAGCAGCAGTCATGCCGACGGAGGTCAACGAGGTCGACACCCCTCAACGCGGAGCGGCCTGGTGAGCACCGCCCGCGAGCGCCCTGTCACGACGCCGGCGTCGGCGCACTGTCGCGCGCGGCGACCAGCCGCTGAAATCCCTTTCCCAGCGCGACACCCAGCGCCAGCAGTAGAGCAGCGCCGATCACACCCACCGCGAGGAACGGCTGCTCGAGTGGCGGATAGGCATCGTGAAAGTCACCGACCCTCCCTTGAAGCTGCATGGGCACTGCTGCGAACACGGGCGCAAGCGCGGCGACCGTCGCATACCAACGGCCAACCACGAAGCCGACCACGATCGCGCCCGCGATGACAAGCTCGGTCCCGGGGCCTGAGCCGAACCAGAATCCTCGCCCCAGTGGCGGATCCCAGTCGAACTGACCGTACAGGGACAAGCCGCCCAGCAGGATCGCGTAAACAATCAGAACGAGTGATCTCGCAACGCTCACGCTGCGGATACACCAGCGCAGCCCCGCTGTGACACGAGACGTCTTCAGCCAGAGGCACGGCGGCAGACTGAGGCGCGCTGCGGCCCTGGCAGCCATTGGCCGATGGGCTAGAAGCACCTGGGCCCGACTGCCGCTTTGAGGCAGACGGGGCACTCTCGACGCGGTCGCGAACGACGGCCGTCCGCCGCATCGTGCCGGTAGGGGTTGGTTTGCGGGCGCAGCTTTCGACTGCCAGTCTGGTCGCATGAGATCCAGGTATGTCCCCGCAGCGGGCCGCGTCGGGTCGACCCGGTCGTATGACCGGTCGATTGCGGTGACGATGCGCGAGGAGCAGTGGCGGCCGCTTCTGCGCACCCACGTGCTGAGCGACGTATCCGACGGCGGCTACGTGGTGGATGTCGGCGCGGGGACCGGGACACTGGCGATCTCGCTGGCTCAAGCCCGCCCAGACGTCACGGTCATCGCAGTCGACGGCGACGCCGAGATCCTCGCGCTCGCGCAGACGAAGAACGGCGCAGATGGGGTGCGGTGGCGACGTGGGCTGGCCGACGATCTGCCGTTGAGAGCGCCTCCGCCGATGCCGTCGTCACGTCGCTGGTGCTGCACCACCTCGACTGGAGCACCAAGCAGCGGGCGCTGAAGGAGATAGCGCGCGTGCTGCGCCCTGCCGGACGTCTGCACGTCGCCGACTGGGGGCGCCCCGCGACGCCGCTACTACGCGCATCGTTCTTCGTGCTGCAGATCCTCGACGGCTTTGACGGCACTCGCGACCACGCTGCCGGCCGCATCCCCGAGCTCGTTCGCGCCTCCGGTTTCTACGACGTCCACGTCTACCGGCGTCTCAGAACAGCTTGGGGAACGCTCGAGCTGCTCGAGGCAAGCAAGAGCAGCTGACGACGGTCAGCATCGCGCTGCCGCTTGTGGCTGCGTCCCGGCGCGTCCGATAGAACGTTCGGCTTTGAGACGCCCGATCCGTCCCGCTGGAGGACCCTTGGGAGGAGGTTGCGGCCGGCGGCGGCGTCCCCGAGTCCCGATGATGCACCGGTTCGCGGCCGGCCGACCAGAGTTCCCTGCCAGGCGAAAGCAGCAGCCGCATCGCCGCGCGGTCTAGGCTAATCGCGGCGTCGAAGAACAGCTACCGCCACTCGAATGGTTCGGGCCAGCCTGGGATGCGGCGCTGTGCTCTCAGCGGCCTCGGACTCAAACGCCGGTCACGCAGCGCTGCGCGGGTTGCAGGGGTCTCATCACCTATAGCTCCCAAGGCATCGTCGCGCCCGAGGCGGACGAGCGCGGGGTCAAGCTTGTTCCGTTCCACCTTCGCTGCTTCCGCCGTAGCAACACGTTCGGCAGCGACCCGGTCTGACGGGCTGGTTTGAGGCAGGACCGGCACTCTCGCTCGTCGCCCGAAGAGTGTCGGTTCTCGCGCGGAGGAGCGGCGCGTCCTCCGGGTCCTCGACGAAATTGATCGCGAACCCGAGTTGGTGGGAGGATCGGCTGGTGCCGAACGCGTCCTCCGCTCGCACGCCGTCCGAACGATCGGTCGTGCTTCGCCGATGCGCTGCCGCCGCGGCCGTCATCGCCGGCACCGCGTGGATCATCAAGGCCGCACTGACGCTCGCCACGGGCAACGAGCCGCCCGCCGCGTTCGCGATCGGACTCGCGCTGTTCCCGTTCGCCCTGCTGGGACTCTGGTCACTCGTGCGCGCTGTTCCTGAGCGCAGCGCTCAGATCGGCGGACTACTCGCAGCGGCCGCCGCCATCTCAGTGGTACTCGCGACGCTCGTTCGAGCGATCGGCGGCGCGGCCGTCGAGCCGAGCGAGGATGAGATCACTGCGCTGACGCCCTTCATCGCCCTCGCCGGCTTCGGCACGTTCGCTGCCCTGTTCGTGCTCGGTATCGCCGTGCGCCGGGCCAGGGCGTTGCCCGGGCGCTATGCCTCGTTGCCGTGGGCCATGGGTCTGGCGACGATCCCGTTGCTGATTCTCGGAGGCGCGCTCGAAACCGTCAACGAGCGGCTCCTCGAACTCCCGATCGCGCTGCTCGGACTCGGCTGGGTCATTCTCGGCGTAGCGCTGTGGAACGCCCCGACCACGAGCGCCCCGCTTCCCCCTCCGGCGTAGGAAGTGCGCTCCTCCTCGCGCTTTGGGGCGCTCTGATCGTCGTAGGAGCTCGCGCTGCTCGGCGCTCTCGCTCGGCAGCGTGGCGAGGGCGCCGGAAACGTCGAGGACCACACTCTGCGCCGGCAGCCCACGGGACTACTGCCTGGCGTGGATAGGGCACCCGGCAATGAGGCGCGATGGAGGACGCGCGCGCGCCTCATGCCGCCGGGCGGGGGGCGCGTGACCGGGGCAATCGATGGTCCGCGTCGACGCGCCTCGTCCCGGTATGGGGGTGTCGCCGCGCTGCCTCAGGTCCGCGCCGC
>DATLNO010000309.1:0-6543 GCA_035536715.1 Solirubrobacteraceae bacterium | reverse complement strand
ACGTCTACGCGTGTCGCTTCGCCGCGGGCGCCCTGTACGGCTTCCCGGAGGAGAACTTCATGCCGGGCGTCAAGCCGTTTCACCCGCTCGACGTGCTCGACGCGGCGCTGACCGCGTGGCGCGACAAGGCATTCCAGCTGAACACCTGGACCGTCTAGGCCTGTGCTCGTGCTGGACCGGGACGCAGCGGTAGCGGCGTGGCGACAGGCCGAGGGGCAGATCTACCCCTCGGTCATGCTCAACGCGTCGCTCTACCAGGAGTACGTGGCCGTCATCAAGGGGATCGCCGAGGAGCTCGCCGATGTCCGCACCGAGGACGACCTCGTGCTCGCGTGGCACGAGCGTCGCGACCTCGCCGACGAGGTCATCGCCCGCACCGCTCCGTCGATGGGCCAGCTCATGAACCGCCGGGGGCTGCGCGACGCGGCGTTCTGCCACCGCCACCGTGAGGTCACGCGTGAGCATGGCAAGGAGCTCGCCGCGCAGCGCCTCGAGGAGGCCAAGCGCACGGGGGCCCAGTGGGTCACGCTGTTCGACGACGTGACGCCGCTCGGCCTCCAGCGCCTGGAGATGCACGTCCGCAGCGGGCGGGCGCTGCACACCAGCGCGGAGCTGCCGCTCGACGGCACCCGACCGACATGGGAGCTCGAGGTCGTACAGCTCGACCCCGACGACGGCGCGTGGCTGTTGGACAAGCCGCCGCTGCTCAAGATCCAGAAGTTCGACCGTCAAGACGAATGGGAGGCGCGCGTGCAGCAGGCCCGGACCTCCTTCGGAGGTGACCTGCAGTGACGACCCACCCCAAGAAGATCATCGACGCGCACTGTCACATCGGCGAGATCCCGCCGTGGAAGTACTACGACCTCGAGCATCCCGTGAAGCCGACGGTCTACGACTGGCCCGACACGAAGTCGTTCATGAAGGGTCACATGGAGGAGTTCAAGGTCGAGCGCGCGCTCGTGATGTCCAACTACGGCGTGCCGATCCACGAGCTGTCCTTCGACCTCAACGACGTCGTCATGGACGCGGCGACCTCCACCGACCGCCTGCTCGCGGCGATCTGGGTCTCGTTCCTGCCGCGCAACGCCGAGATGACGCGCAAGGCGCTCAAGCTCGTGTCCGAGGCGCCGGTCGTCGCGCTGAAGACGACGTTCCTGCTCGGCGGCAACCCCGACCCGAACACGTGGGACGAGGAGACGCAGCAGATCGCCGACGAGATCTTCGACGTCTGCGAGAAGCATGACCTGATGTTCCACTTCCACACGAGCCCGGGCGGCAACTCGGACTTCGGCAACTTCGTCCCGCTCGTCGAGAAGTACGGCAAGCGCTGCAAGATCTACCTCGTCCACATGGGCGGCGGCGTCTCGGGCCACATCAAGCTCGTGCCGAAGTTCCTGCAGTGGGTGCAGGAGGGCTACAAGGTGTACACGGACACCTCGTGGGCGGTCGGCTTCGGCGCGCGCTGGCTGCTGACGGAGATCGAGCGCACGGGCGTCGGCGGCGATCGCGTCTTCTTCGGCTCCGACGAGCCATGGTCGGACTTCGACTCGGAGTACTGGAAGCTCAACGGCGTGCGCGGGATCTCGCAGGAGCTCAAGGACAACATCTTCTGGCGCAACTTCGAGAACGTGTACGACGGACGTGGCTGACCCCCTCGTCACCGACCGGCCGCCGCTGTCGCTCGACGACCGCAGGCTGCTCGTCGAGCTGCAGTCCTTCGGCGTGCGCGTCGTCGGCGGTGACGGCACGATGGGCCGGCGCGGTGGTGCCGGCCCGTCGGACGCGCTGTTCATGTACGTCCGCGGCCTGCCGCTGACCGTGCCCCAACACGCCGAGTACGTCGGCGGCTCGCCGTACACGCTGCGCCTCGACGCCGCGAAGCCCTCGCTCTATCGCAACGAGGAGCTGGTCGGCGTCGTCGGGCTGCCGGGTCGCCCGAAGATCTACGACATGCAGACCGCCGACGGGATCCCGTACTGGAAGATCGCGCTGCTGCACCTCGACTCGATCGCCTCGACCGTCGTGCAGAAGTGCATCTACTGGGGCACCGACGAGCAGTGCGGTTTCTGCGGCATCGAGCTCACGCGCGGCGAGCAGACGATCCCTGTCAAGACCCCGGCGCAGCTCGCCGAGGTGTGCAGCGCGGCACACCAGCTCGACGGGGCGGTCGACGCGACGCTGACGACCGGCTCGATCAACCGCCGCGACCGTGGCGCGCTGTACATCTCGCGCTGCGCGGCGGCGATCAAGGACGCCTGCGGCATGCCGGTACAGGTGCAGTTCGAGCCACCGGACGAGCTGTCGGTCATCGAGGATGTGCACCGGGCGGGCGTCGACGCCGTCGGCATCCACGTCGAGACGTTCGATCCCGAGGTGCTCGCGCGGGTCGCCGCCGGCAAGGCCCAGTGCGGCGTCGAAGGCTACTTCCGCACGTGGGAGAAGGCCGTCGAGGTCTTCGGCCGCGGGCGCGTCACGACGTACGTGATCCTTGGCATGGGCGAGCGCCGCGAGCTCATCGAGGAGGGCTGTCGCCGAGCGATCGAGATGGGCGTCTATCCCTTCGTCGTGCCGATCCGGCCGGTGCCGGGAACGCTGCTCGAGCACACCCCCACCCCCGACCCCGACTACGTCGCCGCGATCTACCGCACCGTGTCGGCCATGCTCGCCGAGTCCGGCCTCGATCACACCGAGGCGGCTGCGGGTTGTGCGCGCTGCCAGGCCTGCTCGGGCCTGTCCGCGTGGGAGCGCATCTTCGAGAAGGAGGCCAACGGTGGCCATTTTCAGCTCGGCACCGTCCACGCTTCCTGACGCGCGACTCGTCCCGGCGTGCGCGTTGGCGGGCGATCGCGCCCAGCTTGCAGCGCACTTTGCGATTCGCCGCAGCGTGTTCGTGCACGCGCAGGGCCTGTTCGAGCACGACGACCGCGACGCGCGCGACGCCGTCGCTTCGACCCTGCACGCCATCGGCCTCGCGGGCGACGAGGTCGTCGGCGCCGTACGCCTGTATCGGCTTGACGAGGACGGCCGCTGGAAGGGCGACCGGCTCGCGGTCCTGCCCTCCGACCGCGCTCTGCAGCTCGGCGCGATGCTCGTGCGCTTCGCGGTTCGCACCGCCGGCGAGCGCGGCGGTCGTCTGATGGTCGCGCAGGTCCAGGTGCCCAACGTGCGCTTCTTCGAGCGTCTCGGCTGGTATCGCGACGGCGACGCGGCGCCGATGCTCGGCGTGGAGCACCAGCCGATGGCGATCGAGCTCAGCCGCCACCCAGCCCGGTGAGCGGGGCGATGTCGAAGTCCCAGACCGTCGCCCGCTCGGCGCCGGACTGCAGGTCGAGCCTGCGTGAGTCCTCGAACGCGCCGCAGACCTCGCAGGCCAGGCCGCGCTGCGTGAAGACGTCGCAGGCGGCTTCGGCGTCCTCGGGCGTGGGCGCTGCGAGCAGGAAGCCGAAGCTCGGGAAGGTGCGCAGCCAGCGGTCGACGGGGACGCCCTTCGGCCGCGGGAGGCGGTCGACGTCGAGCACCGCGCCGCAGCCCGCCGCCTCGAGCAGCTGCAGCAGCGAGCCCGCGGCGCCCGGCATCGAGACGTCGCGCGCGGCGTGGCAGAGTCCCGCTTCTGCGACCTCGACGAGCGCATCGCCGTCGGTGCGCAGCCGTACTGGCTCACGGTCGCGCAGCGAGCTGAAGAAGTCGTGCTCCTCGCTCATGTATCGCCCTTCGAGGCAGAACGCGGCGAGCAGCACGTCGCCCGGTCGCGCCGCGGCGGCGCGCAGCGGCCTGCGCGCGATCCCCGTGCACGTCGCCGACAGCGAGGCCGCCGCGCCCACCGTCAGGTGCCCGCCCACAACCTCGACCCCGAGCAGCTCCGCCGCCCAGGCGAGGCCCTCGAGCACGAGCTCGGCATGAGCCTCGTCGGGGCTGACCAGCATGTCGAGGATCGCGAGCGGCCTGCCGCCCATGGCGCGCACGTCGGAGACGTTCGTCACGACGGCCGAGGCGCCCGCCGCGTGCGGCTGCGCGGCGACATAGGACGGCAGCATCGCCTCGCCGCACAGCACGATCCACTCGTCGCCGTGCGCGACGAGCGCGCCGTCGTCACCGTCGCCGACCGCGCCGAGGCGCCGGACCAGCTGCAGGTCGCGCTTGGCGTGCAGGGCCGGCATGTCGCGGATCGCGGCGGCGAGAGCGTGAACGTCGGACATCCGCGTGACCCTAGACAACCCGAAATCGGAGGACGTTCGTGACGCTCGATCAGGCGGTGCTGCACAAAGTGGAGGTCGTCAACATCGGGCTCGCGGCGTTCGGCGACGCGATCCGCGACCAGGACACGCCGGTCATCGACGTCGACTGGCGCCCGCCGGCGGCGGGCGATCCGGATGCCGTCCGCGCGCTCGAGCGCGTGTGGGGCGTCTACGGAGCGACGGTCGCGGGGGCGAACAAGACGGTCATCGAGCGGATGGAGGCGTGTTCGCCGCACGCGGTCGGGATCGCCACCGCCCGCGACGTCCTGCCGGTGCTCGGCGAGGCCCGCACGCTCATCCACTCCGGCCCGCCGATCGAGCCGCAGCGGCTCTCGGACCCGCAGCGGCGCGCGCTCGTCGCGGCCGCCCTGTTCGAGGGCTGGGCCGACGACCGCGGTCGCGCGCGCTCGCTGATCGAGGACGGCGAGATCGGCCTGGCATCCGGCAACGAGAACAACCACGTCGGCGCGATGACCGGCGTCTGTTCGCCGTCGATGCCCGTCTGGGTCGTCGAGGACGAGGAGTCGGGGACGCGCGCCTACTCGACGTTCAACGAGGGCGCCGGCAGGACGCTGTGGTTCGGAACCGACGCCGACGAGGCGATCGAGCGTCTGCGCTTCTTCCGCGACGACCTCGGCCCCCTCATGGGCAAGCTCATCGACCGCCAGGGCCCGATCGAGATCTTCAAGCTCGCCGCGCAGGGCCTGCATCAGGGCGACGAGCTGCACATGCGTAGCCAGGCGACCGGCAACCTGCTCATCCGCGACCTGCTGCCCGGCTTCGCGGCGCTCGGCGGCGAGGACGCCGCACGCTTCCTTTCGACGAACTGGCACTTCTTCCTCAGCCTCACGATGGCCGCCTCGAAGTGCACCCTCCTGGCGGGCTCAGGGGTTCCCGGCGCGAGCGTCGTGTCGCTCATCTCGCGCAACGGCACCGATATGGGGCTGCAGCTCGCCTCGATGCCCGGGCGCTGGTTCCTCGCCGACGCACCGCCCGTCAAGGATGCGCTGCTGCGCGAGGGCTACGAGGAGTCCGACAAGGCGAAGGACATCGGCGACTCGGCGGTCATCGAGTGCGTCGGGCTCGGCGGCATGGCGGTTGGCGGCGCGCCGGCCGTCGCGGCGTTCTTCGGCGGCGACGCGGCCGACGCGATCGCCCGCACGGAGCAGATGCGCGAGATCTGCGCGGGGCGCTCGACGCGCTTCACGATCCCGGCGATGGATTCCGCGCCGACGCCGGTCGGCATCGACGCGCGGCTTGTCTGCGAGCTGGACATCGCGCCGCAGATCACGACCGGGGTGCTGCACGCCAGCGACGGCGTCGGGCAGATCGGCGCGGGCGTCGCCCACCAGCCGACCGGACCGTTCTGCGAGGCGACGATCGCCCTGGCGGCCGAGCTCGACGCGAGCGAGGGCGCGTAGTGATCGCGGCCGCCGCCGCCGGACCGGCGGCGCGCGCGCTCGTCGTCGGCCGGGGCGCGCGGCGGGCCCTGCAAGAGGGCGCGGCCGGAATCGTCGAGCTGACCTTCGGAGCGGGCGGCTACGTCCGGCTCGGCGACGACTGGATCCTGCTCGCCCCGGCCCGCTCCCCGCTCGGGCCGCTGTCGGTGCTGGTCGCCGGCCTGGCGCGCGGTCACCTCGTCTGCGGCGAGCCCGCGGTCGTGGCGGACGGCGCGCTCGTCGCGGGCGGCGTGCGGGTCGATCTGGCGCTCGCGCGCGACGCGGCGCCGGCGCGACTCGTGTCGCTCGCTCCCGGCTGGCGGCGAGCCCTCGCGGCGGCGCTCGAGATCGCCGCGCCGGCCCCGGCTGCGCTCGCGCCGGGCCTCGACGCGCTCTGCGGCGGCGACCAGACGGGCGCTGTGGCGCTCCTCGCAGGCCGCGGCGACGGCCTGACGCCGGTGGGCGACGACGTGCTCGCCGGCTACGCCGCGTGGGCCTGGGCGCAGGGCCGACCCGTCACGCTGCCCGCGGACCGCTGCGCGCCGCTCGGGCGCGCGTACCTGCGCTGCGCCGCGCGCGGCGAGCTGCCCGTCCCCGCGGCCGCCGTGCTGCAGGCGATCGGCGCCGGTGACGCGCAGGCCGCCGCGCGCCGCGCGAGCCGGCTCGGTCTGTGGGGTGCCACGTCGGGAAGCGCCCTGCTGTGGGGCATGGCGGCCGGTGCGACCTGGTGCTAGTGGTCCGTCTCGTAACAGACGCCCGAAACCCCGGGATGCCGGCGCCGTCTGGCAAGGACGCAGGACCGAAGGTGTGGCTCTGCCACATCGAGTGTCCGAGGACGCCGCCAGGCGGTGATCGGCGCCCGGGGTTTC
>DATLNO010000308.1:0-11285 GCA_035536715.1 Solirubrobacteraceae bacterium | reverse complement strand
GCCAGCGACCGTGCGCGTCGTAGAAGTCGCGCGCGGCGTCCTCGTCGTGGCGGTCGGCGAGCCCGGTCCGGGCCGCCCACACGAGCACGATCACGCCGACCACGCCGCCGGCGAGCCCGATGACGCTCCAGATCGTGTCGGCAAGGGCCGCGAGCGGCAGGGACTTACTTGCGCTCGACGACCATCGTCTTCACCGAGGCGGTGACGCTCTCGGCGACCTCGACGACGACGACGTACGTGCCGACGTTCTTGATCGGCTCGTCGAGGTGGATCTTGCGCTTGTCGACCTTGACACCGCGGGCCTCTTCGATGGCGTCGGCGATGTCCTGGTTGGTCACCGAGCCGAACAGACGGCCGTCGTCGCCGGCCTGCTGGCTGATCGTCAGCACAGTGCGGCTCAGCACCTCGGCATCGGCGGTCGCCTTGGCGACGACCGCCTGCGTGGCCTTGTCGGCGGCCTCGTTGCGGCGCTGGGCCTCGTCGAGCGCGCCCTTCGTCGCCGGCTGGGCGAGCTTGCGCGGCATGAGGTAGTTGCGCAGGTAGCCCTTGGAGACGTCGACGACGGCTCCGCGCGTCCCGAGGTGGTCGACGTCCTGCAGGAGAATTGCTGACGGCATCAGGGCGCCCCTGGCTAGCGGTCGTCGCGGCCGCGGCCACGACCGCCACGACCCTCGCGTTCGGTGTCGTCACGCCCGCCCTCGTTGACGTAGGGCAGCAGCGCCAGCTCACGGGCACGCTTGACGGCACGCGCGATCTGGCTCTGGTGACGCCGGCAGGCTCCGGTGATCCGCCGTGAGCGGATCTTGCCCTTCTCGGAGATGAACTTGCGCAGGACGGCGGTGTCCTTGTAGTCGACCTGCTCGATCTTCTCCTTGCAGTACGGGCACGGCTTGCGCCGCCCGCTGCCGGGGCCGCCCTTCTTGTCACGTCGGCGCGTGGGCTTGCCACGGTTGCGCTGCTTTGCCACTGAAGAACAGTCCTTGTGATCGCTTGCGGATGCGCGCACGGCGATGCGCGCGGCCCGTCATTGTGACAAACGCGGATCAGTCGCCGCGGATTGCCGCAAGAGCGCACAGCGCGAGGAGCATCCAGACCGCCGCGTAGACGAACGCCGCGGCCGGCGAGGCGAGCGTCCAGAGCAGCCCCGCGATGGCACTCGCGGCGAAGTTGCCGAGGCTCTGAACGGTCGCGAGCATGCCGAACGCCGAGCCGCGGAGGTTCTCCGGCGCAAGCGCCGCGACGGCCGCGTGCTCAGCGGTCTCCACGCAGCCGATACCCACGCCCGCGAGCATGAAGCCGACGCCGAGCAGCACCAGCGCGGGCCCGGTGACGGCAAGCACGACATACGCCACCGCAAATGCCCCCACCCCGGCAAGCAGCACGAGCCGCGGGTCGCTGCGATCGCCCGCGCGGCCCGCGGGCACGCTGACCAGGGTCGCCGCGATGTTGTACGCCGTGTAGAGCGCGAGCCCCATCTGCGCGGCCACATCCTTGCCGTGCTCGGGCTCGAGCAACTCGATCGCGCGCAGGATGAGCAACGTGGCCGCGATGTTGCCCAGCTCGAACGCGCCGACCGCGCCGATCAGCCGGCCGAGGCGACCTCGGAGCACAGGGCGGACCTGGATGCGGATCGGCCGCCGCTCGACAGCGCGGGGAAGCTTCGCGGCGCGGATCGCGTAGATGATCGCGCCAACTGCGAGCAGGCCGGGGATGATCGAAAGCAGGATCGCGTCGCGCACGCCGACGAGCGCGACGAGCGCGATCCCAAGCAGCGGCCCGATGATCGCGCCGAGGTTGTCCATCGCCCGCTCGAAGCCGTAGGCGCGGCCGTATGCGGCGGGCGCGACCACGTCTGCGAGCAGCGCGTTGCGGGCCGGGACGCGCAGGCCGCGCGCTGCCCAGGCCGCCGAGCGCAGCACGGCCACCTGCCACACCGCGTTGGCGACTCCGATCAGGCTCGAGAGGATCGCGGTCGTCGCGTAGCCGCCGACGGCGATCGTGCGCCGCCGCTGCGGATCGTCGGCAAGCGCTCCGCCCGCGAACCGCGCACCTCCCGCGAGGCCGTCGGCCACCCCCTCGATGATCCCGAGCGCCGCCGCGGGCGCTCCCAGCGTGCCCGTCAGCAGCGACGGCAGCAGCGACGTCGGGATCTCATGGCCGACATCGGCGAGCAGGCTCGCCGTGCCGATCCCGCGCACGCCGGGCGTCAGCCACGGCTGCTCGCCGCCCTCCTGCGCCGCCTCTGGAACGCCCTTCGGCATTGCGGCACCGTAGTCGAAGCGGGGTTCGGGTGCCTAGGTGCTGCCTATACGCTCAGCTACCCGGGGCGAGCTGACCGTCGGCCAGCGCGGCGAGGTCCACCTCGTCCAGCGAGGCGACGACGATGCCGGCGCCGGCCTCCGTCAGGATCGCTTCGTCGTCGTGGCGCGCGACGCCGAGCGCGGCGAACTCGCCGGCCTTGGCCGCCTGCACGCCGGAGACCGCGTCTTCGACGACGAAGGCCACGGCCGGCTCGACGCCGAGCTCCTGCGCGGCGGTCAGGAAGATCTCCGGGTGCGGCTTGCCACGCTCGAAGTGGCGGCCGGAGATGTCGACGTCGAAGGCTTCGAGCAGCGTCAGGCCGGGCTTGAGCCAGTCGTAGTCGAGGCCTTCCTGCTCGGCGAACTCGTCGAGTCGGATCTGGCGTAGGAAGAGCCCGGCGTTCTTCGAGGACGACGCCGCCGCGACGGCGATGCCCGCGTCCTTGACGGCGAGCAGGAAGCGCAGCGCGTCGGGATAGGCCGAGAACTTGCCCGCTTCGATGAGCGCGACGACCATCTCCTGTTTGTGCTCGGCGTAGGCGTCGACACGCGTCTCGGGATCGGGGACGCCGAAATGCCGCAACGCCGCGATCGCGCCCTCCATGCGGGGCTTGCCCGACAGCTCCTGCTGGTAGACCTCGGCCGTGAACGCGTCGGGCGTCCAGCTCGTCTGGTCGGCGACGTCGGCCCATTCGCCCTGCATGAGCTCCTTGAACGCGTCGCGCCACGCCGCCTCGTGCGGGGAGTCGACGAGCACCCCGTCGACGTCGAAGATCGCCCCGCGAAATCCTTCACCCATCAGTCGCTCCCTTGCATGTCGCTGCCTTGGCCGACTCGCTGGGCGCGATCGCCGAGCGCGAACGTGCAGCGCTCCCCGGCGCCCAGCTCGCGCACGTCGTCGCCGATGCCGACCCTGATTGCGCGGCTGAAGCCGCCCGTGATGACCACGGTCAGCTTGTTGTCGCGCAGCGTCACGCGGATCGGCGTCCCGCGCACCTGCATCGGGAAGGACAGCCCGTCGAGCCGGTCGACGAGCGTGGGGGCAAAGTAGAGCACGCCCTCGCGGATCTCGGCGCCCGTATACGCGCGCTGGACGAGGTCGACCGTACCGGCCATGACGCCGAGGTGGATCCCCTCCTTGGTGGTGCCACCCTGGACGTCGCCGACGTCGCTCTCCAGCGCGACGAGAAAGCGCTCCCAGGAGTGCTCGGGGTCGCTCTGCGCGAGCACCCCCGCGTGGGCGATGTAGCTCAGCGTCGAGCCATGCGACGTGCGCTCGTCGTAGTACTCGATGTTTCGCTGCGCGCTGTCCGGGCCCCACTCGTAGCCCAGGCGCGCGAACAGCCGCTCGATCTCCGCAGGCGAGAACAGGAAGAACAGCAGCACGGTGTCGGCCTGCTTGGCAAGCTTGTAGCGATCGGGATCGTCGCCCTCTGCGCGCAGGATCCGGTCCAGGCGCTGGATGTTCTGATGCTTGGCGCGATAGGCGTTCCAGTCGAGCTCCTCGAGCTCGTCGTAGCCCTCGAACTGGCTGATGATCCCGTCGCCGTGAAACGGGACGTACATCTTGCGACTCATGTCCTGCCAGCGCGCGATCTCCTCGTCGCTGAGGCCGATCTTCGCGCGCAGGGTGTCGCGACGGCGCTCGGTGAGCAACCCGAGGACGACGTGCGCCTGCTCGCAGATCCAGGCCACCATGACGTTCGTGTAGGCGTTGTTACGCAGCCCGCTCTCGTCCGCGCCCGGGTACTTCTCATGAAACTCGTCGGGGCCCATGACGCCGTGGATCTCGTAGCGGTCGCGATCGGCGTCGTAGTGCGCGATCGAGCCCCAGAAGCGGGCGATCTCGAGCATCATCTCGGCGCCGTGGTCGCGCAGGAAGTCGAGGTCGTCGGTGGCCGCGTGGTAGTGCCAGACGTTGTAGAAGATCGCCGCGTTGACGTGGCGCTGGCGGTGGCTGAGGTCGGGATCCCACTGGCCGGAGAGCGGGTTGAGATGCACGACCTGCGTCTCCTCACTGCCGTCGCTGCCGCTCTGCCAGGGGAACATCGCGCCGCGGTAGCCGGCGTCGCGCGCGGCTGCGCGCGCCTCGCCCAGGCGCCGGTAGCGATACATGAGCAGCTCGCGGGTGATCTCGGGCAGGCGCGAGGTCAGGTAGCGAAAGACGTACAGCTCGTCCCAGAAGACGTGGCCGCGGTAGGCCTCCCCGTTGAGCCCGCGCGCCGGCACGCCGGCGTCGTGGTTGGTCGTGTGCAGCGAGCAGACCTGCAGGATGTGCGAGACGTGCAGCCGCAGCAGGTGCTGGACGCGCTCGTCGCCGGGCAGGTAGATGTCGCTCGAGCGCCACAGCTCGTCCCAGGCGCGTGTATGGCGCGCCAGCGCCTCGCTGAAGTTCGGATAGCGCCCGACCGACTTGCCGGCATTCGTCAGCGGCTCGTTGATCGCGCGGTCGCGCGAGGTGTAGAAGGACACGAGCTTCTCGACGCGGATCGAGGCTCCCCGCTGCACCTCGAAGCGCAGCACCTGCTGGATGTAATCCTCGACCTGAAACAGCGAGCGCTGCACGTAGAGCTGATCGTGGCCGCGAAAGACGCGCGTGCGAGCGGCTTCGGCGACGTAGATGTTCGATTGCCGCGTCTCGGCGTGCAGGGCGATGATCTCGGGCCCGAACGTGCGCGGCGACACCGGGTCGAGGTGGCGTCCCTCCAGCGCGCCGTAGCGCGCGACGTTGCCGTTGGTGACGCGGCCGTCCAGCGCGGAGACGATCTCGGCCGAGCCCGACCAGTTCTCCGCGGTCAGGGTCCACTCGATCGCCGCCTGGTGTGAGTGCGCCATGCTCGCAAAGCGGCGGCTGCGCAGCGACGTCTCGCGGCCGGCGCGGTCGCGGAAGCGCAGCTCGCGGATGACCATCGCGGTGCCGATCTCGTATTCGTGGCGGTAGTCCAGCAGCTCGACGTTGCCCAGCCGGATCGCGTCCTCGTCCTCGATCTTCAGCTTCAGGACGAGCCAGTTGGGCAGGTTGACGAGGTCCTCGTTGAGGACGGGACGCCCGCCCATGATCGTCGTCTCGCGGTTGTAGAGCCCGTGCGCGTACGCGCCCGGGTAATGGACGTCGTCGGCGTCCTCCCACTCGGCAGTGCCGCGTGTGCAGAAATAACCGTTGCCGGTCGAGGTGAGGGCCTCCCGCAGACCCTCGTCCTGGGGGTCGAACCACTCGTAGGCCAGCGCGCGTTCGTCCACGGCGCGTGACGCTAGCGCACGGTCACTTCAGGCAGGTTTCCGGGTTGACCGGGGACGCCCTCGGTCCTGCGTCCTCCAGGCGGTGCCGGCATGCCGGGGTTTCGGGCATCTGTGGCGAGACGGACCATTTCGCTGGCTGCTGCTGTGGCTGCTATGGCTGCTGTGGCTGGTGCGGTGGCGCTCCGTGCGGTGCGCGCTGGTGAGATCGAGGTCGTCGGAACAGCATCGATGAGGAAGAGGGGGAGAACGAGGGTCAGCGGTCGCGCACGTGATCGAGCGGTACGCGTGGGCTCGGGTGGTGTCGGCGGTCCCGCTGGAGCATGTCAGGGGTGATCGAGCGGTACGCGTGGGCTCGGGTGGTGTCAGCGGTCCCGCTCGAACATGTCAGGCGTGATCGGCGCCAGTCCTCGTTTCCTCATTGAGAGTTTCCAGTGAGGGCGAGACCTGTAATCAGCGCCTCGCACGGAACGCCCCTCAGACGCCAACAAGCCCCCGTTGCGACCGGGGGCGACGGGGACTCGTTGGCGTCGGACGCGAGGAGCGTCGGATGAGAACGGTCAGATCAGAACGGGATGTCGTCGTCGGCGGGCGGACGGCCCCCGCCGGACGGCACGGTCTGGAAGTCGTCGGTGTTCGCGGGGACGTCGGAGCGCGGCGTGAAGCCGTTGGACTGGCCACCGGCGCCGCTGCCCTCGTCGCGCCCACCGAGGAACTGCACGGAGTCGGCGACGATGTCGACGGCCTGGCGCTTGCCGCCGCCCTCGGTCTCCCACTCGCGCCATTCCAGGCGACCGTCGACTGCGACGGGACGGCCCTTGCTGAGGTACCGCGCGCAGTTCTCGCCCTGCGCGCCCCAGACGGTGACGTCGAAGTAGTTGGGCTTGTCCTCCCAGTCGCCGCTCGGGCCCTTGCGGCGTGTGTTGCAGGCCACCCGCAGCTTGCAGACCGACGTGCCGCTGGGCAGGTTGCGCAGCTCCGGGTCGGCCGTGAGGTTGCCGGTGAGGACCACTCGGTTGATGTTTGTCGCGGCCATCTGCGGCCTCCTCCTTCGGGGACGAACGAATCTTGCGGCGAGTCTAGAGCGGGCATCGGAAGGCACGGGCGCCCTCGCCGCTCCTTGCGCTCTTTTGTCACAGGGTCGCGCGCGAGAGCGCGCAACTGACGCGAGATCGCGCTAGGCGACGGCGTCGGCGGGCTCTGCGGCGGGCGCAGGAGCCTCGGGTGCGACCGCTTCGCTGATGCCCGTGGGGCGCGGCTCGGGGCGGTTCGCAGGGGGCGCCGGGGTGCCCGGCGCGAGCTTGATGATGCGAAAGCGAACGACGCCGTCGGCGATCTTCAGCGTTCGCTGCAGCGTCTCGAGCACTTCGCGCGTGCCGTGGAACTGCAGCAGGTGGTACTCGGCGTCCGTCTTGTGTCGGATCTCGTACGCGGTCTGGCGCACGCCCCAGTCCTGGGAGTTGACGATCTCGCCACCAGAGGTGATCGTGGACTCGACGCCGCTGCGCACCTTCTCGCGCTGATCATCAGGCGCGGCGCTGTCGAGCATCAGGACGAGGTCGTACAGGGGATCATGTGCAGGCATGCGGCGGCGCATGATAGCGAGCGATGACCGATCTGCCCTCGTCCGGGGGCGAGATCCGTTGCGCCCGCACCTAGGTACGGCATGGGGCCGGACGAACCGCTGGCGCTGCATGCGCGCGTGCGCTGGGGCAACGTCGCGCGCGCGGTCGCCCTCGTGACGCTCGCCGGGATCGTGGCCGCGTGGCCGCATCTGCGCGCGCCCGATCCGGTGCTGCCGCCCGCGCGGGCCGTGCCGCTGGCGCCTCGGGCGCTGCCGGTCGCGCCGAAGCCGGCGCCCGTGTGGCCGGGACTCGCGCCCGCGCCCGCGCGCGAGGCCGCAGCGGCCCGGCCGGCGACTTCGCGCCCTGCGCGCCCCGCGCCCGGGCCGATTCCCCCGCCGCGTCCCCCCGCATCCCCGACGCCGCGCCGGCGCCCACGGCAACCCCTTCACCCGCAAGCCTCCCGGCGACCAGCCGCACCGCCCCGCCCGCAACAGCCACCCGCGACCCCGCGCCCGCAGCGGGCACCACCGGGCGACTTCCAGTCCGAGTTCGGCTGAAGCGGCCGTTCAGGCCGACCTTGGTGCCAGCGCGGCGCCCTTGTGCTTCATGTCGGCCAGCTGCTCGTCGATCCAGTCGCCCGGGTCGCGGGCGGTCACGGCGGCCTTCAACCCCTTGCAGCGGCGCTCGCGCTCGTCGTCGCTCATCGTCAGCGCGCGGTAGATCGAGTCGGCGGTCTCCTTGATGTCGAACGGGTTGACGCTCAGCGCCCACTCGCCGAGCTCCTCGTGCGCCCCGGTGTTCTCCGACAGGATCGAGACGCCGTTTCGCTCGTTGACGAGCGGCCCCTCCTTCGCGACGAGGTTCATCCCGTCGAACATCGCGTTGACGATCATCAGGTCGTAGTGCTTGTAGGCCGCCACCGCCTCCTCGAGGTCGTCGCGCAGCTTGAGCTGGATCGGCATCCAGTCCGGCGTGCCGTGGCGGTGATTGACGATCGCCACCAACGCCTCGATGCGCTCGAGGTACTCCTGATACTCGGGCACGTCCATCCGCGACGGCATGAGCTGGGCGATGAACGTCACGTTCTCGTGGAACTCCGGATGCTCCGCGAGGAACTGGTCGAACGCGGTGAAGCCGCGCAGCACGTTCTTGGACAGGTCGGAACGGTCGACGCGCAGGATGATGTGCTTGCGGCGGCGACGCTCGATCTCGGCCTCGAACTCCCTCGTCCGGTCGCTTGCGGCGACCTTCCGTGTCGCCTCGTAGTCGATCGGCAGGGGGTAGTGGCGCACCCACACCTCACGCCCGTCGACGTGGACGACGCCGCGCTCGAAGTCGACCTCGAGGTTCATCAGGTCGCGGCAGCACTGCAGGAAGTTCCAGCGATAGGAGCGTGTGTGGAAGCCGACGATGTCGTTGGCGAGGACGCCGTCGTAGATCTCCGCGCGGATGCGCTTGGGCAGCACGCGCCAAGCGTCCGGCTGCGTCCACGGGATGTGGATGAAGTGGTGCAGGAAGACGTCGGGGCGCGCGCCGCGCACGATCGCGGGCAGCGTGTAGAGGTGGTAGTCGTGCACCATGACGACCGGCGACTCCTCGCCCTCGATCTGTTGGATGACCGCCTGCGCGAAGTCGTCGTTGACGACCTTGTAGCCCTCGTCGAAGGCCCGCACCTCGCTCTCGCGGATATCCGGCGCGTTGGAGAGATCCCAGAGGTAGTGCTGGATGAACCACAGCATCGGGTTGGCGACCACGTTGTAGAAGCGGTCGTAGGCCTCGGGCTCGGAGACGACGAGGCGGACCTCGAACTCGCCGATCGGCGTGTCGACCCCGAACGCGCGGCCATCCTGCTCGCGCGACATCTGCACATCGCCTTCGCTCATCGCCGAGGCGATCCAGACGGCGTCGCGGTGTGTCGCGAGGCCGGTCAGCGCCGCGACAAGGCCGCCGGTGCCGCGCGTGAACGAGCCGTCCACGTCGAACGTCACCGGCCCGCGGTTGGACACGAGCACGAGCGGCCGCTGTGCGTCGGCCCTGCCGTGGGAGGAGGAGTTCGTCACGAGCAGCTTTCTTCCCGATCGCCGCGCTGTTGATGTCCTCAGTTTCCGGCGGGCAGCTCCAGCGCGAACGTCGTCGTGCCGGTGCCCGGGTCGATCTCCAGCGAGCCCTCCATCCGCTCGGCGAGCTCGCGCGCGATCGCCAGCCCGAGCCCCGAGCCCTGCGCGTCGTCGGACGTGAAGAACGGCTCGAATACGCGCTGCGCCGCGGCGTCTGAGATGCCCGGCCCGTCGTCGCTGACGGCGAGTCGCACCGAGCCGTTCTCGCGCGCGGCCGAGACGACGACGCCGGTGCCCGAAGGCGTGTGGGTGAGGGCGTTGTCGATGAGGATGCGCAGCACCTGCGCCACGCGCTCGGGATCGCACTCGACGTCGATGGGGTCGGCACCGAGACGCAGCTCGAGCGTCGAGTCGTGCTTGTCCAGCGCCGGTGCGAACTCGGCGCTGACGGCGCGTGTCAGGGCGCCCAGGTCGGCTCGCTCGCGGTGGATCTCCAGTGAGCCGGCCTCCAGCCGCGAGAGGTCGAGCAGGTCCGTTGCGAGCTTGCCGAGGCGGGCCACCTGCTCGCGCACCGTGGCGACGAACTGGCGCCGCGTCTCCTCGTCGAGCTCCTCGTCCTCCATGAGCTCCAAAAAGCCGCCGATCGAGAAGATCGGCGTGCGCAGCTCGTGCGAGGCGGTCGCGATGAAGCGCCGCCGCGCGCTCTCGAGCTGGGCGAGCTGGCGCTGCATGTCGTCCAGCGCGCGCGCGAGCTGACCGAGCTCGTCGTCCTTGCCGGCCGGGAATACCGCCGTGAAGTCACCCGACGCGACCTGGTCGGCGCCGCGCTCGAGGCTTCGCACGCGGCGCGCGATCCGGCGTGACACGACAAAGCCGACGATGAGCGCGAGCAGCAGCCCGAGCGCGCCCGCGATGAGGATCTGGCGACGGATCAGCGCCACGTTTCCCTGCACGTCGGCCATCGGCGCCGAGAAGACGGCAACGCGGCTGACCGTGCCGGCGTCGCGGATCGGGACCGCGACCTGGCCCAGCTCGCCCTCGCCCGTGGACTCCGAGCCGACCGCCGTGCGCCCCGTGCGCGCCGCGCCGCCGGCGACCTCGAGGCGCAGGTCGGTGATGCGGTTGTCGGTGTTGGAGTCCGAGAAGATGACGAGCTGCAGCCCCTCCGTCCCGCCGCCGACCGACATGAGCGTGACGCGGGCGTTCGTGCGGTCGGAGATCGTCGAGACGAGGCTGTCGATCTCCTCGTCGTTGCCGTTGTTGCGCACGAGCTTCGTGATCTGCGGCGTGAACGCGCGCGCCGTCTCGGACAGCGCCTTCATCTTCTGGTCGCGCAGCGAGGACTCCAGCTGCGGTGTGACGTAGAACAGGACGGCGAGGATCGCGACGAGCGTGACCGCGAACGAGAGGATCGTCAGCTGCGTGCGCAGCGATCCCCAGCGCATCAGGTGTTCTCGGCTTCGTCGCGGAAGCGGTAGCCGACACCGCGCACGGTGAAGAGATACTCGGGGTGCTTTGCGTCGAGCTCGAGCTTCTCGCGCAGGTGGCGGATGTGGACGTCGATCGTGCGCGGGTCGCGGTAGGCGGCGTCGCCCCAGATCCGCGTCAGCAGCATCTCGCGCGTGAAGACGCGTCCGGGGGCGGTCGCGAGCGCGGCGAGGATCTCGAACTCGACGAATGTCGTCTGCGCCGCCCCACCGCGAACCAGCACGGTGCGCTTGTCGAAGTCGACCTTCAGGCCGGCGACCTCGACGGGGCCGGCCGAACCGCCGCGCCCTTCGTGCGGCTGCATCTCGGCGCGTCGCAGCGCGGCCTTCACGCGGCTGCGGAACTCGCGCATCGAGAACGGCTTGGTGATGTAGTCGTCGGCGCCGATCTCGAGGCCGACGACCTTGTCGATTTCCTCCGCCCGCGCGGTCAGCATGATGATCGGCACGGTGCTGCGCGCGCGGATGCGGCGGCAGACCTCCAGGCCGTCGAGCTTCGGCAGCATGAGGTCGAGCACGACGAGGTCGTAGGACCCTTCGGCGAACCGATCCAGCGCCGCCCGCCCGTCGGTCGCCTGGACGACGTCGTAGCCGTCCTTGCGCAGCGGATAGGACAGCAGCGTCTGGATTGCGTGCTCG
>DATLNO010000307.1:0-7213 GCA_035536715.1 Solirubrobacteraceae bacterium | reverse complement strand
CGATCGAGCGCCCCGCGCCCTCGCGTGCACCGCGGTTGGCGGCCTGCATCGCGCCGGGCCCGCCCCCGGTGATGACCGCGAAGCCCGCATCGGCCAGACGCCGCCCGACCTCGGTCGCGAGCTCGTATTCGGGTGAGCCCGGCGTCGTTCGCGCCGACCCGAACACGGAGACCGCGCGGTGCAGCCCGGACAGCTCGCGAAAGCCCATCGCAAGCTCGGCCGACATTCGCTCCACTCGCGTCGTGTCGCTGATCTCATGCGCGAGCGCGCCCTCTTGGGCGCCGATCAGCTCCTCGTCCGGCGTGGCGGGTCTGCGGACCATTCGCAGGGACTGTAGACCCGGTCGAAATCCCGACTGGCCGTTCATCCGCGGGCGGAGCCCGACGCGCCATGCCAGCGGGACGAAAAAGTCTGAACGTCACAAGTTCCCCTTCCTGCAAGGAAGGGGCCCGCTGCGGCCCCTGATTCGTCTCGCCGCGGCGCGCGAAGTCAGCGGTCGGTCACGCGCCGTGAGAAGTGAGTGAGTTTCGGGCGACCAGACTCATATCGCGCCTTGGTCTCAGTTGTTGCAGCGACCAACCAAGGAGGCGCGGTATGCGCAAAGTACTCGTGATGGCTCTGGCCGTCACGTCGTTCATGGCTCTAGGGACGGCAGGGGCTGTGGCCAAGACGGGGACCGTTGCCAAGTCTGGGAAGCACTGCTCCAAGGGGTCTTACAAAGCCAATGGCAAGTGCGTGGCCAGGAAGTGCGCGAAGTCCAAATCCAAGAACAAGGCCGGCAAGTGCGTGAAGGCCGGCAAGAAGGCGTCGCCGCTGCGCCCGGTGCTCAACGTCCTGAAGGACGATCATGGCCTCAACCTGCTCGGACTGCTCAAGCTCAAGGTCGAGGACGTGCTCGATGATGGCGTCGTCGACGAGGCGGAGCTCAAGCTGCTCAAGCTGCTCAAGGTCGAGATCGAGGGTCTTCTGACGGAGGAAGGCGTTCTCGACGAGGCCGAGATCACGCTGCTGAAGCTGATCAAGGTCGAGATCGAGGGTCTGCTCACGCCGGATGACGGCGCTCTCGACGAGGCCGAGATCACGATCCCCGGCATTGTCGAAGCCGAGGTCTCGGGCGTGCTCGCCGGAGACGGCGTTGTCGACGAGGTCGAGGTCGAGGTCCCCGGCATTCTGGACATCGATATCGACGGATTGCTCGCCGACGGTGTTCTGGACGAGGCCGAGATCGAGCTGCTGGGCATCCTCAAGCTCGAGATCGAGGACCTTCTGACGGACGACGGCGTTCTGGACGAGGCCGAGATCGAGCTGCTGAACATCCTCAAGCTCGAGATCGAGGGCGTTCTGACCGGCGACGGTCTGCTCGAAGAGGTCGAGATCAAGCTTCTCAAGCTGATCGAGATCGAGATCGAAGGTCTGCTCGACGACGGGCTTCTGGACGAGGCAGAGCTGGAGATCATGCACCTGCTCGAGCTCGAGATCGAGGGCCTTCTCGATGACGGCCTGCTCGACACGATTGAGCTGCAGATTCTCGGCCTCGAGGTCGAAGACGGCCTCCTGAGCGGGCTCCTCGACGTGGCCGACGTCGAGCTCGCCGGCCTGGGAGGGCTGCTCGACTGACTGGCACGATGAGCGCATAACAACCGAATCGCAGTCTGCAGGGGGCCCCGAAGCCAGTCCGGGGCCCCCTGATTGCGTTAAGACGCGTATCGACGAAGGCGTCGCCCGACACCGACGGCGTCGACTCGGAGGTTCAGTTCGACGAGCCGACCGGCTGGAGCGCGGGCGCGCCATCCCGGGGGCCGAGGTCGGCGAGCGTGAAGCCAGGGGATGTCGAGAGCGCCCGCGACAGGCGGGCGCAGAACGACAGGTAATGGCGCGCGGCATGGCTGTGACGGCCCTGCCGCAGGAGCACGGCGAACAGCCGCCGGTGCGCATCGACGTCGTAGGGCCGCATCTCCGTGAGGCGGCGCAGGCATACGGTCGCCGCCGCCGCGTTGTCCGCTGCCATGTAGATCAACGCGAGCGCTCCCAGCGCATCCTCCGCGTGCTCGCGCAGCCGCTCACGCTCGTGGTGAGCCCAGTCGGCCTGCGGCTCATCAGAAAGGAAGTCTCCGCGGTACATCGAGATGGCCTGGCGCAGGTGGACGGTGGCGATCTCCTTCTGGCCGCGGCCAAGCGCCGCCACTCCGCGCCGCACGTGTACGGCGAAGTCGTCGGCATCCACGACGACGCTGTGATTCAGCCCGTAGCCGCTCTGGCGCGTGACCAAGAACTGGGGGCAGCCATCCGGTCGCCCGGCCTCGACCTTCTGGCGCAGGTCGTGCACGCACTGGCGCACGGTGCCCGAGGTGGCAAACCCGCCGTGGCCCCAGAGCGCCTCGGCGATGTGCTGCGAATGAACCACGCTGTAGCGCCGGCAGATGAGGTACTTGAGAAGGCTTCCGGGCCGCTGCCCCAGCCAGCGGCCGCACGCGTTGTCGCCTTCCAGATCCGTACAGCCCAGCGTCCTGACGCGGACGAGAGCTTCCTCGGGTTCGGAGGGCGGGTGCACGAGCAGCGCGCCGGCGACCGATAGCGCGACCCTTGTGATCTGCGGCGTATCCGTGGAGGTCAGCCGGCGCCCGGGCGCGAACGGCTCGCCGAGCCCGTCCTCGGCGGCGACGATTACATCCTCCGCGTCGACGATGGCGACGAGAGGTGCCCGATTGACATGCTCCGGACCGCCATAGTCCCACGGCTCCAGCGCTACGCTCTCCTCGTAGTGAGCGGTCGTGGATCTCATCACGCGCATAGGATGAGCGCCCAGTCGCCAGATAGCCAGAGCGATTCCTATACCAATGGCGCGGGGGGGCTGCATGTGTGTGTGGTGCAGGTCCCTGCACGATCGCCTCTCCGAGGCTGTTAGCGCAGGACGGTGGGGCGCTTGGCGGCTTCGCCCGCGATGCCGAGCTGTGGATGCTGCTCGTCGCCGCCGTCCGCGGGCGGGTCGGCGAGTCGCAGCGCCTGCGGCAGGCCCTTGTCGGCCTTGATCCGCCACTCCGTCAGCGGCTGCAGGATCCCGCGCAGTGCCAGCGCGCCGCCGACGTAGCGCGGCGCCCACAGGCGCGCCGAGCGACGCTGCACGCCGCGCTCGATTGCGTCGATCGCCTCCGACAGCGGCGCGGGCGTCGCGACGAAGGACGGCATCCCCGCGGTGAGCTGTTGCGTCGACGGGTGCGCGAAGCTCGCCTTCACGAGGTCGGTGTCGATGAAGCCGAAATATGCGCAGCCGACGCGTGCGCCGCTCGGCGCGAGCTCGACGCGGAGCGCATCGGTCATCGCCTCGACGCCCGCCTTGGATGCGGTGTAGGCGCCCATCAGCGGCGCATGGCTCGCCGCCGCCAGCGAGGCGACGTTCAGCAGGTAGCCGCGGTTGCGAACGATCTCGTCGAGCACCGCGCGGTTCGTGCGCCAGACACCGAGCAGGTTGACCTCGATCGTGCGCTCGAACCGCTCGCGCGGCATCGTCGCCATGCGGCCCATGAACTGCAGGCCCGCATTGGCGATCGCGACGTCGATCGCGCCGAAGCGGGCGACCGTCCCGTCGACGGCGGCGACGAGCGCGTCGTAGTCCGTGACGTCGGCCTCGAACCAGGCGGCGCGCGGGCCGAGCTCGTCGGCGAGCGCCGCGAGCTTCTCGGGCTCGAGGCCCACGAGCGACACGCTGGCGCCCGCAGCGTGCAGCCGTCGCGCGCTCCCGGCGCCGATGCCGCGCGCCGCGCCCGTGATGAGGACCGTCCGGCCGGCGACGTCGAAGCGCGAGCGCAGCATCATGCTGCCGCCTTTTCGCGCGCTCGTATTTCGGTGCCGTGGCGCAGCTTGTAGGCGCGTGTGTCGAAACGCCGCGTGCGATGACGGAAGCGCCATGTGAAGTCCGGCCACACCGTCGTGTTCTTGCCCTCGGCGTCGAGATACCAGCTCGCGCAGCCCGACATCCAGACGGTGCCAGGCATCTTGGCCTGGATCTGCTCGTTGTAGGCGGCCATCGCCTCGGGGCGGACCTCGAACGTCGCGATCTGCTGCTCGTCCATCACACGCAGTGCATCCATGACGTAGCGCAGCTGGGACTCGATCATGAACACCATCGAGTTGTGGCCCAAACCCGTGTTCGGGCCGATGAGCTTGAAGTAGTTCGGAAGCCCGGTCATCGTCGCGCCGAGATAGGCCTGGATGCCCTCGGACATGCGCTCGGCGAGCGTGCGGCCATCGTTGCCTCGTACGAGCTGCGCCGTCGGCGGGTCGGTGACGTGGAAGCCGGTGCCGAGGACGATCGTGTCGACCTCGACCTCGCGGCCGTCGGCGAGCACGATCGAGTTGCCGCGGATCGACTTGATTGCGTCGGTCACGAGCTCGACGTTGGGTCGCGTGAGCGCGGGGTACCAGCGGTTGGAGAGCAGGACGCGCTTGCAGCCCAGCCGGAAGCGCGGCGTCAGCTTCTCGCGTAGCTCGGGGTCGCGGACCTGCTTGCGCAGGTGCGCGGCGGCGATCTTCTCGGCACCCGCCATGAAGCGCTGGTCCTTGATGAAGCCGAGCAGGAAGCTCTCGCGGCTCCAATAGATGCCCGTCCGCACGGCCTTCTGGAGGAAGGGTGCGAGCTTGTACAGACGCCGTTCGATGCGGGTCGTGGGCCGATCGGTGTGGGGGAGGACCCACGGCGCCGTGCGCTGGAAGACGTGCATCTGCCCGACCTGCTCGGCGATCCGCGGGACGAACTGGATCGCCGAGGCGCCGGTGCCGATCACGGCGACGCGCTCGCCGGTGAGGTCGTGGTCGTGGTCCCAGTGCGCCGAGTGGAACATGTTGCCCTCGAAGCGCCGCAGGCCGGGAATCCGTGGCACCGCGGGCTGGCTCAGCGGCCCGGTCGCATCCACGACCACGTGCGCAGTCCAGGCGCCGCCTGACGTGTCCACGTTCCAGCGCTGATCGTCTTCGTTCCAGGCCGCGCCGGTCAACTCGTGGCCGAAACGGATGTGCGGGCGCAGGTCGTGGCGGTCGGCGAGGTCGCGCAGATAACCCAAGATCTCGGATTGGCGCGAGTACGTGCGACTCCAGCCCGGGTTCGGGGCGAAGGAGAACGAATACAGGTGTGAGGGGACGTCGCACTGGCAACCGGGGTACGTGTTGGCCTGCCAGGTGCCGCCGACATCATCGGCGCGCTCGATCAGGACGAAGTCCTCGATGCCCGCCTCCTTGAGGCGGATCGCGAGGCCGAGCCCGGCGAAGCCGGTCCCGACGATCGCGATGCGCACGTGTGGGACGCCGCCGTCGGCGCCGTCGGGGGACGGCGTCGGAGCCATCTCGATGATGCTCATCGCGAGGACCTGCGTTTCGATTCGACGGTGACTTCCGTCGAGCAACGCCGCGCTGTCATCAGACGATCTCGTGCTCGCGCTCGGTCCGCTCCGGCAGCGCTTCGCCGGCCTGTCCGGCGGGATCGGCAGTCGGGCGCCGCGCCCACTCGGGCAACTCGCCGTCGAGCGACGGGGCGGGCTGCGGCGCGGGCTCGCGTGCCCAGTCCGGCAGCGGGGTGTCGCGCTGACGACCGTTCGTGACGGCGACGCGGTGCAGCCCCCAGGCGAGCAGCGCGATGAGCGCAAGCGCGAGCGTGAGCACGACGGCGTACCCCGTGTTCCAGACCCAGCTCGCCTGCGTCTTGGCCTCGCGCTGGAGCAGGTCCTTGTCGGAGTAGAACGGGCGTTCGAAGCGCGCCGGCGCGGCCACGCCCTCGAGCGGGATCGCCGTGTCGGCGGGCGCGTAGATCGGCAGCGCGATGATCGAGTTGCCCTCGTGCATGCGGACGAAGGTCTTCCACTTGCCGTATACGGGCACCGCGCGGTTGGAGCGGTAGACGCCCTCGGAGACCTTCTCGAGGCGATCGACGACGACCCGGCCGCCGCCCTGCCACGACGTGATCGTCAGCCAGGTGGCGCCCTCGGCGGCGTCGCGCGGCTGCAGCGAGACGGTCGCCTCCACGGTGCGCTCCGCGCCGCCCGTGACCTGGGTCAGCTCGACCGCGGCGCGAAGGTCGGTGTCGGCCTGCGTGAACAGCGGGAATGCGAGCATCGCGAAGATCGCAAGCGACGCGACCACCGCGACGGGGCGCATGGAGCGGTCGTAGGGAATGTCGTCATCCAGGTGCGCGGCGATCCAGGCGCCGAGCAGGCCGGCGCTGATCGCCATGGCAAGGCCAAGGCCGATCGTCTCGGGCAGGATCTCGGCGGACCACGGCAGCGGCATCCAGACGTGCGACCAGCCCCACTCGGCGGCCAGGCCGACGGTGCCGATCAGCGCGCCGGCGGTCGCGCCGAACGCGAGCGGGCGCCGCTTGACGGCGATGAACATCGCGGCCGCCTCGACGCAGAGCGCCTCGACGATGTAGAGCGGGAAGTGCGCCAGCGACTCGCCGAGCGAATCGTGAATCAGGACGGCGAGACCGCCGCGCATGATGATGAAGAAGGCGACAGCGCCGAACATCGCGCCGCGGCCGAGCCAGATCCGCGCGATCACGAGCACGAGGCCGGCGGCGAGCATGATCAGCATCGGGTGGAAGATGAGCTGGAACTGCGGGATGCCGAAGTCGAACTCGCCCTGGAAGGTCGACATGCCGACGAGCAGGCCGCCGGGCAGCCAGACATGGCGCAGGTGGCGGACCCAGCCGAACTCGCGGTCGGGCATCCCGCTCATGCGCACGGCGCGGCGGACCTCGACCTGGATGATCGCGATGCCGATGAGCGTCATCGCGGCGCCGCCGATGAGCATGAGGTGGGTCGGGCCCCAGAGCGTGACGTCCTGGCCGAAGAGACGGTGCCAGACGTCGTCGAGCGGGAAGCCGAGCAGCGCGAACGCGCCGGCGCCGCACATCATCACGCCGCCGAGCGGGGCGTACCAGTCGTGTGCGATGCGGATGGCGGTGGGGCCGGGGCGGTCGGCGCGGTCCTCGCGGGAGAGGCAGATCGAGAACCAGCCGGCGGCGAAGATGCCGTAGAGGCCGGCGAGGATGAAGAAGTGCGAGGGGTTGCTGAAGACGCCCTCGTCACGACCGCGGTCGATGTGCAGCGAGACGTCCCAGTACAGGCCGAAGACGGCGGTGATGAGCGAGATGATCGCCAGGCCGCAGGGCAGTGAAGCCCACGCCGGCTGGCCGGAGATCCGCTCGGCGAAGCGCTCGAAGAAG
>DATLNO010000306.1:0-11804 GCA_035536715.1 Solirubrobacteraceae bacterium | reverse complement strand
CTCGACGTCGAACGGCCCGGCCTCGATGATCTCACCGTCCCTGACGTCCTCGACCACGACGTCGCGCGCGAGCTTGTGCTCGTCGAGCTTGGAGCGCGCCATCGCCATCGTCAGCGGTCCGCCGTAGACGGGCGGCGCGTCGTGGACACCAAGCTCGCGCAGGAGAAACGGCAGGCAGCCGAGGTGGTCCTCGTGGCCGTGCGTGACGACGATCGCCTCGATGTCGGAGACGCGCCCGCGGAGGTAGGCGAAGTCGGGCAGGACGAGGTCGATGCCCATCATCTCGGCCGTCGGGAAGCGCAGGCCGACGTCGACGAGGACGATCCGGTTGTCGTACTCGACGACCGTCATGTTCTTGCCGATCTCGCCCAGGCCGCCGAGCGGCAGGACGCGCAGGGGGCCGCTCACGCCGTGGCGCCGACGAGGAGGCCGCGGTCCTGCAGCATCGCTCGGATCGTCGCGGTCTCGTGCTCGTCGGCCTCGACGTACGGCAGGCGCGGCACGCCGACGGCGTGCCCCAGAAGGTTCAGCGCGGCCTTGTTGCTGACGGCCGCGGGAGCGACGCTCATGGCCTCGAAGACGGGCAGCAGGCTCTGGTTGATCGCGGCGCGCTGGTCTGGTTCGTCGACCATGCGGCGCAGCTCCGGGCCGACGATGTGGCTGGCGGTCAAGATGCCTCCGGGTTCGCCCATATCGAGGACCGCAGCGAGGATCTCGTCGTTTCCGGCGTAGATGCGCAGCCCGTCGATCGGGGCGAGGTTGTCGTTGTTTGCCTGCTTGACGGCCTCGATGTGGTCCAGCTGAGCGAGTTCCGCGAGCAGTTCGTTGGGAAGGTCTGAGCCCGTGCGCTGCGGGATGTTGTAGAGCACGATCGGGCGGTCGGCAGCTCGGCTGACCTCGCGGTAGTGCGCGACGATCCCGCGCCGGTTGGGGCGGTTGTAGTACGGGTTGACGGACAGCAGCGCATCCGCCCCGCGTTCGCAGGCGCCGGTGGTCAGGAGGATCGCGTGGCGGGTGTCGTTGGAGCCGACGCCGGCGACGATCGTCGCCCCGGGCGGCTTCTCCTGCACGGCGAGCTCGATGACGCGCAGGTGCTCTTCGTCGTCGAGCGTCGCCGCCTCCCCCGTCGTGCCACAGACGACGAAGCCGTCCGAAGCGTTGGCGGCGAGGTGGTGCATGAGGTCGACGAACGCCTGTTCGTCGATCGCGCCGTCCTCCCCGAATGGGGTCACGATGGCAGTGAGGATGGCTCCCAGCCCGGGCACCGCCCCAGTATCGCAGCCGAACTGGCGGAGCGATGGCGGCCGGTCTCAGACCTCGATCGCGTCGCCGAGTGCTTCGACCCCTCGTACAGGGCGCGCAGGCGCTCGCGCCCGAAGCGCTCCTCGACGAGCATCTGCATCTCCTCCCAGTGGTCGAGCGCGAGCGCAGTCATCGCGCGCGTGGCGCGGCGCAGTTGGTTGCAGGCGCACATCGCGCGCACCTCGGCGCAGAGGTCAAGCTCTGCGCGGGTGAGATAGGTCGTCGTCACTCGGGCGTAGTCGCACGCACGTGCCGGTGTCGTCAAGGTCGCGTGCGAGACTGAGCCGAATGGCAGACCGCGCGCAGGACGCTTCGCCCCGCGACCCGGCGGCCGGCGAACTGGTCGCGGAGGTCATGAACGTTCGCTGGACCGTCCCTGACGGCGACTTCGCGGTGCTCGATGCGGTGTGCGACGACGGCGACCCGGTCGTGCTCGTCGGCGCGCTCGGGCATATCCGCGAAGGCGAGTCGGTGGCGGTCGCGGGTGGCTGGCGCAGTCATCCGCGCCACGGCTGGCAGTTCTCCGTCCAACGCGTGCGGATCCTCGAGCCGGTCAGCGACGCGGCGGTCAAGGCGTACCTCGAGTCCGTCAAGCACGTCGGCCCGCGCGGTGCCGCGCTGCTCGTCGAGCGCTACGGGGCCGGCGAGGTGCTGGGCGCGCTGGACCGCGATCCCGAGCGCGTGCTGCGCGGCGTCCCGGGTATCGGTGCGCGCCGACTCGGCGGCGCCGTGCGGTCGTGGCGCGACGGGCAGGAGCTGCGCGAGCTGCGGCTGTTTCTCGACACACACGGCGTCGACGCCGCGTCGGCGAGCCGGATCGCGCGCCACTTCGGCGCCGGTTCGATCGCGAAGCTGCAGCGCGAGCCGTACGCGATCTGCGAGCTCGAGGGGATCGGCTTCGCGACAGCCGACGCGCTGGCGCGCGCGCTCGACACGCCGCTCGACGCACCCGACCGGCTCGCGGCCGGCGTGATGCACGCGCTCGACCAGGCACAGGGCGACGGGCACTGCCATCTCCCCCGCGCCGAGCTCGCGCAGCGTGCGACGAGATTGCTGGGCGGCGGCCAGCACGACGACGTCGACGACGCGATCGACATGCTCGCCGCACGCGGTCGCGTCGTGGTCGACGACGCCGGCAGGGTGGCCGAGGCGCGCCTGCATGCCGTCGAGCAGCGGCTGGCGTCGCACGTGCGTGCGCTGCTCGACGGTGATCCGGCGCTCGATCTGGGCGATGTGCAGCGCCGGCGCAGCGGGCAGTTCGTGCCCAGCGACGATCAGTGGGGGGGCGTGATGCAGGTGCTCGAGCACCGACTCTCGATCCTGACCGGCGGCCCTGGCACGGGCAAGAGCGCGACGATGCGCGCGCTCGTCGACCTGCTGAAGGCGGCCAAGCACCGGGCGCGGTTGTGCGCACCGACCGGCAAGGCCGCGCGGCGGCTGAGCGAGCTGACCGGCGCCGACGCGACGACGATCCACCGGCTGCTCGAATGGGCTCCCGACGAAGGCTTCACGCGTGACGCGTCACACCCGATCGAGGGCTGCGACGTGTTGATCGTCGACGAGGCCTCGATGCTCTCGGTCCACCTCGCGGAGGCGCTGATGGCGGCCGTCGGACCGCGCACCCACGTGCTGCTCGTCGGCGATGTCGACCAGCTCGCGCCCGTCGGGCCCGGCCGCGTCCTCGAGGACCTGCTCGCGGCCGATGTGCCGTCGACACGGCTGACGCAGGTCTTCCGCCAGGCCGCGCGATCGCTGATCGTCCGCGCGGCGCACGCGATCAACGCCGGCGAGCTGCCGGAGCTCGCCGTCGCCGAGGACGACGTGCGCGACTTCTTTCTCATCGCCCGCGACGGGCCGCAGGCGATCTTCGACGAGGTCTGCGAGCTTGCGGCGACGCGGCTGGCGGCGCATTACGGCCTCGATCCGGCTGCCGACGTGCAGGTGCTCGCGCCGATGCACAAGGGACCGCTCGGCATCGATGCGCTCAACACCGAGCTGCGCGCGCGGCTGAATCCCGACGGCGCCGCGATCCCCGGAAGCGGGCTGCGCGTCGGTGACAAGGTCATGCAGACGCGCAACTCCTACGAGCACGACCTCTTCAACGGGGAGCGCGGCCTGCTGCTGCATCACGACCCCGACCGCGACCGCGTGCTCTTCGCCGGCGAGGACGGCCGCCGCGTCTCATTGCCGGCCGATGCGCTCGACACCCTGAAGCTCGCGTACGCCGCGACCGTCCACAAGGCGCAGGGCTCGCAGGCGCGCGCGATCGTCGTCCCGATCTATCGCGGCCATCACATCATGCTCACGCGCAACCTCGTCTACACCGCGGTCACGCGCGCGCAGGACGTCTGCGTGGTGGTCGGGGAGCGCGCGGCGCTCGCCACCGCGGTTCGCCGGGCGGACGCGCGGCTGCGGTATACGCGGTTGCGGGAGCTCGTGGCGAATGTCTGAGTGCTCTTGTTGCCATCGCCGGTTGGAACGACACATTCGGGCTGCCAGAATGTGGTCATGGCGGATGATGAGATCCTGCGACGCCTCGACGAGCACATGGTGCGCGGCAACGAGATCATGGCCCGCAGCAACGAGATCATGGCCGAGTACCGCGAGGCGATGGTCGAGCACCGCCAGGGGCTCGCCGACATCCGCTTCGAGCTGTCGCAGATGAGCCTGCGCGGGGAGCGGGTCGCGCAGGGCTTTCTCAGTGAGCTGCGCGCGATGCGCGAGGAGCGTGAGGCCTCCGCACAGGACTACCGGCAGGAGAGCCGCGCCTTCCGGCAGGCACTGTTCGCGATCCTCGACGAGCTCAAGCGCGGCGGCGGGCCTGCGGCCGCCGGCGCCTGAGCGGCTACCCCCGGTCGCGGCGCTCGCGCCAGCGCTTGCCGGGATCGACCAGCGCGGCGTCGTCCTCCTTCAGGGCATCCGTGAAGCGCTGGTCGACCCGCGGCGTGCCGTAGCGGGCATCCTCCCAGAGCGTCACGACGAGCAGTTCGCGCGACGCCCGATCGTGGCGGCACACGAAGATCACGCCCCGGTCGACGAGGTCGCGGACGTAGACCGACCCCCGCGCTGCCGTCTCGGAGGCGCCGGTCGGGGGCTGGTCGGTCGCGCGGCCGGCGGCCCACGCCGTGCTGACGCGGCCGGCGATCTCGGGCCGGATGTCGAAGCCGCCGTGTCGCGTGCCGACGCGTTGGCGGA
Organism: Solirubrobacteraceae bacterium; assembly: GCA_035536715.1. GTDB lineage: Bacteria > Actinomycetota > Thermoleophilia > Solirubrobacterales > Solirubrobacteraceae > CADCVQ01. The sequence continues at coordinate 7,307 of DATLNO010000306.1, read as the reverse complement.
ACCGCTCGACGGCGTGGTCGGTCACGGCGACCGTGACGCCTTCCGTCACGCGTGCATCCGCGGGATGATGCTGCTCTGCCAAACGGGGGCCACGATGTGCGTGACCGGAACACCGGTGAAGCGCTCGATGCGATTCGGCAGGGACAGCCACCGCCGGCCCGACCGGCGGTCCGGCAGCGTTGCAACGATGATCTCGTCGAAGCGATACGGCCGCCATACCTCGTCGAGCGCGACGATCGGGTCCGGGTGCCCGACGATCGCCTCGACCGTGATGTCCGCGGCCTCGAGGCGGCGGGTGGCCCGATCGAGTCGCCGGGACGTCGCCATGCGGCTGGTGTGAGCGGGCACGAGGAGGGTGATCTTGATCGGACCCGCGCTGGAGCGTTTGATCAGCGTCTCCAGGAGATACTCGGAATCGATCGTCCGATGGGCGATGACGAGAAGGTTCGAAGTCCAGGACATGTGATCGTCCGATCCGGATTTGTTGTGCGGTTCGACACGAAGGTACGCCGGTCCCGACCGACGCAGGACGAATGTCCTAGGCCGTTCTCACCGAAACAGGACGAACGTCCTAGAACAGCAGGTGCTCGAGGCCGACCAGCGGAGACTGCTCGATCTCCCCCACCCGCCGGACGGCGAGCAGGACACCGGGCATGAACGACTCGCGGCCGTAGGAGTCCTGGCGGATCGTCAGCGACTGGGCGACGTCTCCGAGGATGACCTCCTGATGCGCGACGAGCCCGGGCAGGCGGACCGAGTGGATCGGCACCACACCCTCCATGAGCTGCGCCGTTCGCGCGGCCGTGCCGGACGGGGCGTCGATCTTGCCGTCGTGGTGCAGTTCGATGATCTCGGCCTTCGCCATGAGTTTCGACGCCTGCGCGGCGAACTTCATCATCAGCACCGCGCTGATCGCGAAGTTCGGCGCGATGAAGACGTTGGCCTCCGACGCATCCGCGGCATGGCGTAGCGCGTTGATGTCAAAGCCTGTCGTGCCGATCACGACATGGACGCCGGCATCGAGACACTCGAGCGCGTTGCCGAGCGCCGTGTCGGGGCGCGTGAAGTCCACGACGACGTCCGCGTCGGCAAGGACGTCGGCAAGCGTCGTGCCCAACGCGGGATCGGCCCTGCCGGTGAGCTGCATGTCGTCCGCGCCCTCGACCGCGGCGACGACGGCCTGACCCATCCGTCCCGCGGCACCGGCCACGGCCACGCGGATCACGATGCGACCTCGGCCGCCGCCACCAGCCCCGGCGCGACCGGCTCGATCGCCGTGCGGAAGACGTCCTCGTCCGCACCGATCGCCGCCGCGCTGAGCTTCCCGGGCGCGAACAGCTCCCGCAGGAGATCGTTGACCTCCTCCAACGAGACTGATTCGATGCGCTGCACGACCTCGTCGAGCGACAGGAGCGGCAGGTTGCTGAGCACCGCCAACCCAAGCCGGTTCATGCGCGCCGCCGTCGACTCCAGCGATAGCACGATGCGGCCCTTGACGTTCTCCTTGGAGCGATCGAGTTCCTCCGCCGTGATGCCGTCCTGGCGCAGGCGCTCGAGCTCGTCGGCGACGACCTTCAGCGCCGGCGCGACGTTGTCGGGCCGCGTTCCGAGGTAGACGCCGATCTGCCCTGACCCGGCGAACAGCGCCTGGAAGGAGTAGACGTTGTAGGCGAGGCCGCGATGCTCGCGGACCTCCTGGAACAACCGCGAGGACGACGTCCCGCCGATGATGTTGTCCAGTACGCGCAGCGCGAAGCGCTGCTCGGAATCGCGCGCCGGACCCGGCGCGCCGATCGTGAGGTGGTACTGCTCGGTGTCCTTGCGCAGGAAGCGCAGGTGCGGTGTGAGCTCAGCCGGCACCGGCGGCACTCGTGGTGCACCGGCGCGCGGGGCGACGTCGATCGCCCGAGCAAGCCCGACGACGGCGTCGTGCTCCAGCGATCCCGCAGCCGCGATGACGATGTCGCCGGGCGCGTAATGCTCGGCATGAAAGCGCGCGATGCCCTCGGCGCTCGTCGCGGCGATGACGTCGGCACGGCCGATGACGGCGCGGCCCAGCGGATGCTCGCCGAACACCGCCTCGCCGAGTTCGTCGAAGACGCGGTCGTGCGGCTCGTCCTCGTACATCGCGATCTCTTCGAGAACGATCTCGCGCTCGTTGGCGAGGTCGGTCTCGTCGAAGCGCGGATGCCAGACCATGTCGGCGACGACATCGAAGGCGTGCGGCAAGTGCTCGTCGATGACCCGCGCGTAGACCGAGGTGCTCTCCTTGCCGGTCCCCGCGTTCAGCTCGGCGCCCATCGCGTCGAAGATCTGGTCGATCTCCAGCGACCCGAACCGGTCGGTGCCCCGGAAGAGCATGTGCTCCACGAGGTGCGACAGCCCGGCCTCGTCGTGCGTCTCGTTGGCGGACCCTGTGGCGATCCAGACCCCGAGCGTCACGGATCGGACGGTGGGCATTGCCTCCGTCACGACCCGGACGCCGGAGTCCAGGACCGTCAGTTCACATTCGGCCACGACAGCGCGCCGTTGCTCGACTGTCGCAACAGGGCGACGTTCACGGCCTCCGCTCGCAAGTGTTCTAGCCGCGCTCGGGATCGCCGTGGCGCGGGCGGCCGGAGCCGCGCCGTCCGCGGTCCCCGCCACGGTCGCCGCCGCCGCTGCGCGGCGGACGGTCACGGTCGCGCGGCGGACGCGATCCGCCACCGCCGTTGCCGACCGCGATGAGCTCTTCCTTGGTCTTGCCGGCGATGTCCGGGTCCTCCGCCAGGCGCAGGCCGATGCGGCCCCGCTCGCGGTCGACCTCGACGACCTTGACGTGGATCTCGTCGCCCTTGTTGAGCACGTCCTCGACCGTGTCGACGCGCTGTCCGGGCGACACGTTGGAGATGTGCAGCAGGCCGTCGGTGCCCTTGGAGAGCTCGACGAACGCGCCGAACGTCGTCGTCTTGACGACCTTGGCGGCGGGGTACTCGTCGCCGACCTCGACCTCCTTGGTCATCGACCGGATGCGCTCCGCGAGCGCCTCGCCGAGCGTGCCGTTGGCGGAGTAGACGAGCACCTGACCGTCGTCGTTGACGTCGATCTGCGACTCGAACTCCTCGGCCAGGCCGCGGATCGTCTCGCCGCCCTTGCCGATCAGCAGGCCGATCTTGTCGGTGTCGATCTGCACGGTCATGATCCGCGGCGCGTGCTCGGAGAGCTCGGCGCGCGGCTCGGCGATGACCTTTGCCATCTCACCGAGGATGAACGTGCGGGCCTCGAGCGCCTGCGTCAGCGCATCGCGCAGGATGTCGAACGTGACGCCCGTGATCTTGATGTCCATCTGCAGGGCGGTGATGCCCTCAGAGGTGCCGGCGACCTTGAAGTCCATGTCGCCGAGGTGGTCCTCGACGCCGGCGATGTCGGTGAGAACCACGTAGTCGTCACCCTCCTTGATGAGCCCCATCGCGATGCCTGCGACGGGCCGCTTGAGCGGCACGCCGGCGTCCATCAGCGACAGCGACGAGCCGCAGACCGAGGCCATCGACGACGACCCGTTGGACTCGAGGATGTCCGACACGACGCGAATCGTGTACGGGAACTCGTCGATCGACGGAACCATCGCCGTCAGTGCGCGCTCGGCGAGTGCACCGTGGCCGATGTCGCGGCGCTTGGGACCGCGCATGAAGCCCGCCTCCCCGACCGAGAACGGCGGGAAGTTGTAGTGATGGAAGTAGTACTTCTTCGTCTCCAGGCCGAGCGTGTCGAGACGCATCTCCTCCTTCAGCGTGCCCAGCGAGGCGACGGACATCGCCTGCGTCTGACCGCGCTGGAACAGCGCGGAGCCGTGGGCGCGCGGCAGTAGGCCGGCCTCGATCGAGATCGGCCGGATCTCCTGCTCCGAGCGGCCGTCCGGGCGCTTCTTGTGGACGGCGATGCGCTGGCGGATGATCGTCTTCTCGAGCTTGTCGACGGCCATCTGCGCGGCGGCCTTGCGGTCGCCGAACTCGGCGTCCTCCGTGTCGCCGGAGTGAGCCGCGACGGCCTCCACCATGACGCGGTGCGACTCGTTCTGGCGCTCGAGCTTGTCGAAGATCTGCGTCGCTTCGTCGAGGGCGGCGCCGTGCGAGCCCTGCACGGCGGCAAACAGCCCCTCGTCGACGCTCGGGACCTCGATCTGCATCTTCTCCTTGCCGGCCTTCTCGCGCAGCTCGTGCTGTACGGCGCAGAGCTTCTTGATCTCGCCGTGGGCGATGTCGAGCGCGTCGAGGATCTCCGCCTCGGAGACCTCGTCGGCGCCCGCCTCGACCATCAGGATCGCGTCTTCGGTGCCTGCGACGACGAGGTCCAAGGCGGAGTTCTCGAACGTGTCCTCCTCCGTCGGGTTGACGACGAAGTTGCCGTCGACCTTGCCGATCCGGACCGCCGCGACGGGCATCGGGAACGGGATGTCGGAGATCATCAGCGCGGCCGACGCGCCGTTCATCGCGAGGATGTCGAACGGGTGCACGTGATCGACGCTCAGGGTCAGCGAGACGAGCTGCGTCTCGCGGCGCCAGCCCTTGGGGAACAGCGGGCGCAGGGGGCGGTCGATCATGCGCGCGACGAGAGTCCCCTTCTCGGTGCTGCGGCCCTCGCGCTTGAAGAATGACCCGGGAATCTTGCCCGCGGCGTACATGCGCTCCTCGACATCCACCGTCAGCGGGAGGAAGTCGACGTCGCGGAGGTTGCCCGCGGTCGCTGTGCTCAGAACCATTGTGTCGCCCTGACGGACGACGACGGCGCCGGAGGCCTGCTTGGCCATCTTGCCGGTCTCGAAGGAGATCTCGGAACCTGCGATCTCGACGGAGACACGGGTCTCGGCAGTACTCATATGAAGTTGTCCTTTTGTTCGGGTGCACCCGTCTGTTCGGTGCACCTGCGTCTTAGCGTGGCTTCGGTAAACGAACCCCTGCATCGTAGCCCAGTTGCTCCAGCCACCCGCTGTCGGGAACCCCGGAAAGAGGGCGGTCGCCGACGAACAGCGTCGGCGTCGTCGTGGCGCCCGCGGCCAGCGCGGCGCGCGTCTCGCGCTGCACGCGCGCGAGTACGAGCGGGTCGCGGCGGTCGGCGTCGAAGCGCGCGAGATCGAGGCCCAGCTCGCGGGCTCGCTGCCAGAGATGGGGATCGTCGAGCCGGCCCTGGTCGGCGTAGAGCGCGTCGGCGAATTCCCAGAACACGCCCTGCTTCGCGGCGGCCTCGGCCGCGCTGGCGACCGGCACCGCGCGCTCGTGTTTGGCCCGCAGCGCCATATGGCGAAACGCGACGCGGGCATCCAACTGCGTCAGCCGCTCGTGCGCCAGAGCGCAGCGCGGGCACGTGAAGTCCGCGTAGAGGACGATTGCCGGGGCGCTGGCGTCGCCGCGAACGTGGTCGTCCTCACAGATCGGCGGCGGCGGAGCCGTTCGAAGATCCTTCATGCCTCCTGTGAGCGTAACCCTCTGCATGAACATTCAGATCTTCGAGCGCGAGCAGCGCCTCCCCGGCTCCCCCGCCGAGGTCTTCGAGTTCTTCGCCGATGCGCGCAACCTCGAGGCGATCACGCCCCCGCTGCTGCGGTTCAGGCTCGTCACGCCCGACCCGATCGCGATGGGCCGCGGCACCCTGATCCGCTACCGCCTGCGCGTGCGAGGCCTGCCGGTCAGCTGGCTGACGGAGATCAAGGAGTGGGATCCGCCGTCCCGCTTCGTCGACGAGCAGCTCAGCGGCCCCTACGCGCTGTGGCATCACACGCACACCTTCGAGGCCGACGGCGACGAGACGATCATGCGCGACGTCGTGCGCTACCGCGTCGGCTTCGGGCCACTGGGCGCGCTTGCGAACCGACTCGTCGTCCGGCGCGACATCGCCGCCATCTTCGACTACCGCGCCCAGCGGGTGCGCGAGCTGATCTGACTGCGCGACGGTGATCCTTCCCACATGGCGATCGTCATGACCGCATCGCGGCTGACGCCCACCAAGCCGCTGGACGGCGGCTTCGTCGCGAGCGGCACAGAAGGCGTCGCGGCGGGCATCGCGCTGCTGGGTGCAGGCCTGTTCTTCGTGCTCGGCGTCAGCCGAGCAGCGCCGCTGCGGCGATCAGGCCGTCCTGGCGGCGAGACCGTCGAAGATGAGGTTCGCTCCCGGGAGGATCCCGGGGTGCTCGCCCTCCCACGCCCACCGCACCGTCAGGTCGGGCCCGACGATGACGAGCGCGCGGTTCGCGACGCCCGTCGGGGCGAAGAAGGCGCCGAACGCCTTCGTCGCCGCCGCCTGCGGGACGGCGTCGGACAGCATCGTGATCGTCGTGCCGACCGACTCGCGAAACGCGACCTGGCTGTCGGTCTGATCGATCGAGACGCCGTACAGCGTCGCGCCCTGCGCGGCGAAGTCCTCGAGGACCTCTTCGTAGATCTGAAACTGGTCGGTGCAGACGGAGCTGAAGGCCGCTGGAAAGAACACCAGCACCGTCGTCTTGCCCGCGAGGTCGTCGCGCGTGAACGGCTCGCCGTCCTCCGTCTTCAGCGTGAACTCCGGAACCTCGGAGCCCGCCGGGAGCACGGTCACCGGCGCAGCCCGAGTTCCTTGATCAGCGCTCGGTACCCGTCGAGGTCGTGCTTCTGGAAGTAGTTCAGCAGCCGGCGGCGGCGTCCGACGAGCATGAGCAGCCCGCGGCGCGAGTGATGGTCCTTCTGATTGGAGCGAAGATGCTCGGTGAGCTGGTTGATGCGCTCGGTGAGGAGCGCGACCTGCACACGGGTGTTGCCCGTGTCCTGATCGTTCTCACCGAACTGGGTGACGAGCTCCTGCTTGCGTTCTTGTGTCAGTGCCATGTGCGCGGGCAAAGGTAGCAACTCATGACGCGGCCCGGTCGTAGATATCGCGCGCGGCGCCGACGTCGAGCGCCATCTGGACGACGAGCGCGTCGACCGAGTCGAAGCGCTTCTCGCCGCGCAGGCGTTTGAGGAAGGCGATCTCGAGGCGGCTGTCGTAGAGGTCGCCGGCGAAGTCCAGCAGGTAGGCCTCGATCAGCTCGCCGCGTCCGGTCTGAAACGTCGGCCGCACGCCGATGCTCACCGCGGCGGCGTACGTGTCCCCCGTGCTCGTCGTCGCGCGCGCCGCGTAGACGCCGTGACCGGGAGTGACAAACGCCACATCCGGAACGAGGTTCGCGGTCGGATACCCGAGCTCGCGCCCGCGCTCGTCGCCATGGACCACCTCGCCGGCGAGCGTGAACGGATCGCCCAGCAGGTGTCCGGCATATTCGACCGCGCCGCCGAGCACGAGCCCGCGGATGTGACTCGACG
>DATLNO010000305.1:0-20061 GCA_035536715.1 Solirubrobacteraceae bacterium | reverse complement strand
GAGGAGGGCACGTTCATCGACGCCGAGGACGTGCTCGTCACGACCGGCGGCCAACAGGTGATCGACCTCGTCTGCAAGACGCTGATCGATCCCGGCGACGTCATCATCGCCGAGGCGCCGACCTACCCCGGCGCCGTACCGACGTTCTGCTCCTACCAGGCCGAGGTCATCCAGATCGGCCTCGACGAGGACGGCATGCGCCTCGACGAACTCGAGGAGATGCTCGACCGCCTCGACGCGGACGGGCGGCGGCCGAAGTTCATCTACACCGTGCCGACCTTCCAGAACCCGGGCGGGACGACGATGTCGCTGCCGCGCCGCAGGCGGCTCGTCGAGATCGTCCGGGAACGTGAACTGCTGGTCCTCGAGGACAACCCCTACGGGCTGCTGCGCTACGAGGGCGACCCGCTGCCGACGCTCTACTCGCTGGACGGCGGCGACTTCGTCATCTACCTCGGCACGTTCTCGAAGATCCTCTCGCCAGGCGTGCGGCTGGGCTGGAGCGTCGGCCCGCGACCGGTGCTCGAGAAGATGAACATCGGCAAGCAGGCCTCGGATCTGTGCTCGTCCTCGCTGACGCAGCTCTTCGTCGCCGCCTATTTCGACAGCGGCCGCTGGCAGGACTACGTCCACTCGCTCAAGGAGATCTACCGCCGCCGCCGCGACATCATGCTCGACGCGCTCGCCGAGTGCCTGGGCCCGGAGTGCAGCTGGACGCACCCGCAGGGCGGCCTGTTCATCTGGGTCACGCTGCCCGACTACATCGACACGACCGACCTGCTCGCGCTCGCGCTCGACGAGCACGTCGCGTTCGTGCCCGGCCGCGCCGCGTTCCTCGACGGCCGCGGCGGTAGCTCGATGCGGCTGAACTTCTCCGGCGTCGGCGAGGGTGACATCCGCGAGGGCGTGCGCCGGATCGGCGAGGTCGTGCGGGAACAGATCGACCTGTACGGCACGCTGACCGGCACGCACCGTGTCTTCGGCCCGGAGGCCGAGCCGGTGCCCGCCGCGCCTGACGCAGAGCTCGCCGACGTGCTGCACCTGCCTCCCGCGGTGGGCGGGCCCGGGATTCGCCGGCGGGAGGGCGGGTCCGGAATCCGCCAGGGATGACCCGGGTCGCTGTCCTCAAGGGCGGCCGCTCGCTCGAGCGCCAGGTCTCACTGAAGTCCGGCGTGCGCGTGCAGGACGCGCTGCACCGGCTCGGCCACGACGTCGTCGCGATCGACGTTGGGCACGACCTCGTGCGGCGCCTGCGCGAGACCGAGCCGGAGATCGCGTTCGTCGCGCTGCACGGGCGCGACGGCGAGGACGGCACCGTGCAGGAGCTGCTCGAGGCGCTCTCGATCCCCTACACCGGCAGCGGGGTCTCGGCCTGCATCCGCTGCGCCGACAAGGTCATCGCGAAGAACCACATGCTCGACGCCGGCATCCCCACACCCGACTTCTTCGCGTTCAACGAGACGGCCTTCAAAGAGCTCGGCGCGGCCGACGCGCTGCCCGCCATCGAGGAGCGGCTCGGCTTTCCGCTCGTCGTCAAGCCCGCCGGTCAGGGCTCGGCGCTGGGAATCAAGTTCGCCGCGTCGGCCGGCGCTGTCCCGGGCGCGCTCGTGGCGGCGTTCTCCTACGGCGACAAGGTCCTGCTCGAACGCCATGTGCGCGGCCGCGATCTCGCGGTATCCGTGCTCGACGGGGAGGCGCTGCCGGTCGTGGAGGCTGTCCCGACGGAGGAGGCGTTCTACGACTTCGAGGCGCGCTACGAGATCGGCCGCACGCGGTTCATCTGCCCGGCGGAGCTGCCCGACGAGGTGACCCACCGCGCCCAGGAACTCGCGCTGCAGGTGTGGGACGTGCTCGGCTGCCGCGCATTCGCGCGGATCGACCTCATGCTCTGCGAGGACACCGGCGAGCTGACGGTGCTCGAGGCCAACGCAATCCCGGGCATGACGGAGACATCGCTGCTGCCGATGGCCGCCGACGCTGCCGGGATCGGCTTCGACGAGCTGATCGACCGGATCGTGGACCTCGCGCATCTGTAGGCGAACTGCAACGATCGGCCGTCGTAGTGGCGCCTTTCTGGTGCCAGGCATCACTTATGCGCCACAACGATTCGCCGGCCCGCCACCAGCGCCGGCGGCCCTACTCCTCGCCCGCGAAATCCTCCGGCGAGACCTGGTCGAGGAAGTCCTTGAACTTCTCGACGACCTCCTCGGTGTCCTCGACGTCGTGCTCGAACTCGATCGCCGACTCGGCGATCACCTCCTCGGCGGCGAAGATCGGCGCTCCGGAGCGCACGGCGAGGGCAAGGGCGTCGCTCGGGCGCGAGTCGATCTCCATCTCCTTGCCGTCGACGGCGAGCGTGATCGAGGCGAAGAACGTGTTGTCGCGCAGTTCGGTGACGGCGACCTGTGTGCAACGGACCTCGAGCTCGCCGAGCATGTCGACCAGCAGGTCATGCGTCATCGGCCGCGGCGTCGTCGCCCCCTGAAGCTTCATCAGGATCGCGGCCGCCTCGGGGTGGCCGATCCAGATCGGCAGGAACTTGTTGCTGTCGACGGTCTTCAGCAAGACGATCGGCTGCTTGCCGACCATGTCGAAGCTGACGCCGTATATGACCATCTCCTGCATCCGCTGGAGCATAGCTGCGTGCTGTCCGCGGGCCGCGAACATCCGTTGCACTCTGCGGTGCGGGCCTCCGCACGATCCGCGGGCGGAGAACGAAGGTTCTTGCCCACACGGCCGTGAGCGTCCCTATAGTCGTGAGATGTCAGCTCGCGATCCGAACGCGGTCGACAAGAGCCGCAGGGGGCGCGATCGCATCCTCGAGGCCGCCTACGGGCTCTTCAGCCGCTCTGGCGTCCGGGCGATCGGCGTCGACACGATCACGGCCGAGGCCGACGTCGCAAAGATGACGCTATACCGCAACTTCGCCTCGAAGAACGATCTGGCACTGGCCTTTCTGGCGCTGCGCGAGGAGCGCTGGACGCGCGGCTGGGTGCAGGCCGAGGCGCTGCAGCGCGGCGAGACGCCGGCCGAGCAGCTGCTGGCGATCTTCGAGATCTTCTCGGAGTGGTTCGAGCGCGCGGATTTCGAGGGCTGCGCGTTCATCACGTCGCTGCTGGAGTTCGAGGATCGCGCCGACCCGGTCCGCATAGCCTGCGTGACGCATCTGGCGAACATCCGCGCCTTCGTATGCGAGCTTGCGACGGCCGCCCGCGTCGCCGATCCGGAGTGGTTCGCCGGCCAGTGGCACATCCTCATGAAGGGCTCGATCGTCGCGGCGCACGAGGGCGATTTCAGCGCCGCACAGAAGGCGCGTGAGATGGGCCTGCTGCTGCTCGCTCGCGAAGGCGTCGCGGTTCCCGCCTGAGCGCGCCTGCCGCTCGCAAGGCCGCGAGCTCTTCGGGGATTCGGCCGACATCGCGCGGGTCCAGGTAGCTGCGGGACACTTGCGGCACGGGTCAGCCGCCCTTGAACCCCACGCCCTTGAAAAAGGTGTAGCTGAACACACCGTCGGCCTCCGCCGTGCGGTACAGATCGCGGATCCCGGCATCGAAGCGCTGCGGCTCGATGAGCCCGGCCGCGATCGCGGGCTCGCGGGCGCCCTCGATCATCGCCGTGAAGGTCCTCCTCGTGAAGCCGTCGACGAGCGCGGGACGGCTGGCGTCGACGTACACCATCCGCGGGGAGACGGCGACGGCGTCGAAGCCGGCGTCGACCATCAGCGGGTACAGCCGGCGGCCGATCAGCGCGTCGCCGCCGCTGCGGCGCTGCAGCGTCACGAGGCAGCCGATCGCGTCGTTGGCGGCGGCACTGTCGGGATGGAAATAGGCCGAGCCGTGGTCGCCCTCGATAACGGTGATGCTGCCGCCCGGCTTGAGCACGGCGCCGAGGATCGCCAGCGCCCGCTCGGGCTGCGCGAGGTGCTCGAGGACGAAGCACACGAAGACGTGATCGAACGATTCGGGGGCGAACGGCAGCGCGAAGATATCCGCCTGCCGCAGGTCGACGTTCCTCAACCCGGCGTCGGTCACCTTCCGATGCGCCTCGGCGACCGAGTCCGGCGAGACGTCGATCGAGGTGAAGCGCGCCTCCGGGCTGCGCGTCGCGAGCGTGAGCGTCTGGGCGCCGACGCCGCAGCCGGCCTCGAGCACCTCGCTGCCCGCGGGGTAGGCCGTGTCGCCGTGCAGATGATCGACCAGCGTGCCGGCCTGGTCGCGTAGGCGCTCGTTCTCGCGTGGGCGGTAGCCGTGGACGTACATGCCGCTCATCGGAGCTCGGACACTGGCGGGACCCCGCGGAGAGTGGGCGATCCAGGATTCGAACCTGGGACCTCTTCCTTATCAGAGAAGCGCTCTAACCGACTGAGCTAATCGCCCTCAACGGCGGTCGAGTCTAGTGGGTCGACCATGAACGTTCGAACCACTGGCGGGCGCACACCGGCGGATCAGTCAACCGAGCGAGGTCGCAGCCGGCGGGCGAGGGCGAACGCCTCGTCGGGATCGTCGAAGGAGAGCTCGACGCGGTAGCCCGTCCCCCGCGACTTCACGGTCACCTCGACCCCGAGCGCGCCTCCGAGCACCGCCGCGATCTGCTCGGCCGCGGCCGCCTGGTCCGGATGCAACGCGTCCGCGGCCGTTGCGGCGCCGGCCGGCCGCGAAGGCTCGCTGGTGACCCGCGCACGCGCTTCCAGCACACGCACCGACCAGCCCTCGTCGACCGCCGAGCGCGCGAGCCGGCGCCGGTCGCCGTGGTCGGCCGCCAGCAGCAGCGCCCGGCCGTGGCCCTCCGACAGGTCGCCGCGCTGGAGCAGCTCGAGCGCCTCGTCGGGCAGGTCGAGCAGCCGCAGGAGGTTCGTCACGGCGACGCGGCTGCGCCCGACGCGCAGCCCGACCGATTCGCGCGTGAGGCCCAGCTCCTCGACGAGCGCCGCGCAGGCACGGGCCTCCTCGACGGGGTTGAGGTCCTCGCGGGCCATGTTCTCGATCAGCGCGGCCTCCAGCGCCTCGGCGTCGTCGCGCTCGCGCACGAGCGCCGGGACGCTCTCCAGACCTGCGATCTGCGCGGCGCGCCAACGCCGCTCGCCCGCCACGAGCTCGTAGGTGCCGCCTGCCACCGGCCGCACGAGCAGCGGCTGCAGGACGCCGCGCTCGCGCAGCGAGCCCGCCAGGGCCTCGAGCGCCGCCTCGTCGAAGAAGCGGCGCGGCTGCTTGGGGTTGGGGACGATCAGCTCGATCGGCAGCATGCGCAGGTCGTCGTCGCCGGCAGTCGTCGGACCGCTGGAGACCGACAGGATGGCCGCCAGACCGCGCCCCATCCCGCGCGACGGCGCGCTCATCGCGAGCGCTTCCTGTTGTGGCCACCGACGACGGGCGAGCAATGACGCGCTGTCATCGCGCCGCCCCCGCCCGGACGACTTCCTTTGCCAGCTCGAAGTACGCGTCGGCGCCCGCGCAATGCGGATCGTGATGCGTCACCGGACGGCCGAAGCTGGGCGCCTCCCCGACGCGCACGTTGCGCGGGATGACGGTCTCGAAGACCAAGGACGGAAAGTGCTCGCGAACCTCGCGCTCGACGTCGCGCGCCAGGCGCGTGCGGCCGTCGTACATCGTCAGCAGCATGCCCGCGACCGTCAGCCGCGGGTTGAGCTCGCGCTGGATGAGCGCGAGCGTGTCGAGCAGGCCGGCGAGGCCCTCGAGTGCGAAATACTCCGTCTGCACGGGGACGATGACCCGGTCGGCCGCGACGAGCGCGTTGACTGTCAGCGGCCCGAGCGAGGGGGGGCAATCCAGCAGCACGTAAGCAAAGCGTGCGCGCACTCCCGCGAGGGCTTCGCGCAGACGTGTCTCCGAGCCCGGCTCCCGTGGAAGCTCGATGTTCGCGCCGGCCAGATCAGGGTGGGCCGGGACGAGCTTGAGGCCCTCGATCGCCGTGTCGACGACCGCCTCGGCGAGCGTGCAACGGCCCGCCAGGATGTCGTAGACGTTCGGCTGGGTGTCTTTCGCCACGCCGAGCCCGAGCGTCGCGTTCGCCTGCGGGTCGATGTCGATGAGCAGCGTCGCGAACTCCGCCTCGGCGATGCATGCGGCGACGTTGACCGCGGTCGTCGTCTTGCCGACTCCGCCCTTCTGGTTGGCGATCGCGTAGACGGTTCCCATGCGCGACAGACCGTAGCGGTGGGAACGGTCGGAGCCTGCATTCGTTCAGTGCCGAAGCCTCGACACTGCCGGTCAACCTGAGGCTTGGAGAGGTTTTTTGCGGGCCATTCCGGGTCGCCTTGGAAATCGGTTCGGGGTCAAACCAACCTTCAGGTAGAGGTGCAGGTGAAGCTGTTCGGCACCGGTCCAGGGTCGTACGGACATGATCTCCGCGGGCTCGAGGCCGGTCACTGCTGCAGCGGCAGCACCGTCGGCCTCCTCGCGGTCGTCACGCCTCCCCTTCCACGCCACCAGCGCCCCGCCGGGCGCCAGCAACGGCGCGGCGTACTCCACCAGCACGGGTAGCGGTGCGAGCGCGCGCGCGGTCACGAGATCGCGGGTGCCGAAGCCCTCCACCCACGACTCCGCGCGCTCTCGCACGACCATGATGTTGGCGAGCTCCAGCTTGACCGCGGCCCGCTCGAGGAACTCGCACTTGCGGTGGTTGGACTCCACCAGCACGATCTCCGCCTCCGGCCGCGCGACAGCGAGCACCAGCCCTGGAAAGCCCGCGCCGGAGCCGAGATCCGCGACCCTTCGGGCCGTGCGGACGGCACGCAGCTCAAGCGCGACCAGCGCGTCGGCAACGTGCGCATCGACCGCGGCCGCCGGCTCGCGGATGGTCGTCGGTGCCGTCGGATCGCCGCAGATGAGCCCGAGCAGGCAGCTCAGCGTGCGCGCCGCTTCAGGGGCCAGCTCGTACTGCGCGATGAGCTCGTCCAGCCGGCGGTCGACGTTCATGTCTCAGCTCGGGCGCGGATGCGCTCGATGTACGGCGCGTAGCGCTCGCGCAGATCGGCCAATCGCGCGGCGGCGTGGGCGTCGAGCTCAGGCACGATCAGCTCGTCGAGTACCGGCAGCACGTCCTCCACGAGTGCGGCACCCCTCGCCACCCATTGAAAGTACGAGCGATCGCCGTGGTGGTAGGGCCCGTAGAGGCGCGAGCGCGGAAAGCGCGCGACGAGCCAGCGCATCAGCGATTCATGGCGAATGTGCTTGCGCAGCATGATGTGCGGCTGCTTGCCGTCGCCCCCGAAGGACCCCTCGCTCATGAGGATTCCCGCGACGAGGCCGCGTTCGGTCTCGCTCAGCATCCGATAAGTGTTTCACCGGGGAGAAAAACGTGAAACGGTGCAGCTACGACGTCAGCGGAGCTACAACGAGGTGGCGGTCCGGCTCGTCGCCCTCGGAGTAGGTCTGCACCGCGTCGTTCTCGCGCAGGTACTCGTGCACGAGACGCCGCTCACTCGCAGTCATGGCATCCAGCGCGACCGGGCGCCCCGAACGCAGGGCATCCTCCGCGGCACGGTCGGCCTGGCGACGCAGGATCCCTTCGCGACGTTCCCGGTATCCCTCGGCGTCGACGACGATCCGGCGCCCGTGCTCGGAGCGTGCGCCCGACACCCGCTGCGCCAGGTGCTGGACCGCGTCGATCGTCTGGCCGTGGCGACCGATGAACAGTCCGAGGTCCTCGCCGTGCACCGTGCCGGTGCACGTCTCCCCGTCGTCGGTGATCTCGACGCTGGCGTCGAGACCGAGCGCGGCGACCACCCGCAGGAGCAGTTCTTCGACGGCCGGACCCGGATCCTCGGCCATCAGCGGCGCCGTCCCGAGCGCTTCTTCTTCTTGCGCGGCGAGCGCGGCGGCGGCCCGGAAGGCGCGCGCGGCGCCGGCTTCGCGGCTGCCGCAGCGGGCTGCTTGGGAGCGGTCGCGTTCTGCAGCCGCGCCATGAAGCCACCCCCACCCGCGGCCTTGTCGGCCGTCGCCCCGACAGGCATCAGCGGCATGATCGGGCCGAGCTTCTTGCGGATCAGATAGCCCTGCCCGACGGTCCACAGGTTCGTCGTGATCCAGTACACAAGCAGACCGGCCGGAAAGTCATACAGCAAGATGAAGATCGCAAAGACCAGCGGCAGCCCATACATCAGCATCTGCTGGTTGCGATCCGGCGACGTCGGCGTCAGCAACGTCGACAACAACTGCGAGCCGACGTACAGGATCATCAACGTCGCGAGCACCCAACCCGTCGCCCCCGCCGTCAGATCGGGGATGAACAGAAACCGCTCGTCACCCGTCGGATTCTCGACCTGACCGCAGGGCAACAACTTGCCGGCCGCATCGACGACCTTGCCCGCAGCGTTGCCGCAGATCTCACGCCGCAGGTCGCTCTGCAACAGATAAAACAAGCCGATGAAGAACGGAAACTGCGCGAGCAGCGGCAGACACGACGCGAACGGATTGATCTTGTTCTCCGCATAGAACTTCATGATCTCCTGCTGCTGGCGCTGCTTATCGTCCTTGTACTTGCCCTGGATCTCCTTGAGCTTCGGCGCGACCTCCGCCATCGCCCGCATCGACTTGAACTGCTTGACCGTCAGCGGCGCCATCGCGGCACGCACCACTACCGTCAACAACACGATCGACATGCCCCACCCGACACCCAGCGTGTCGTGAATCCACACCAAGATCGGCTGCAGCACATCCACAAGGAACTGCACCGGGGCGATAAGGGCGAAATCGGTCACGAGATCAACGAGTGCGGGGGGGTTGGGCGAACAGGCGCTGGGCGTCGACCGGGTCGTATCCCCCGTGACTGAACGGATTGCAGCGCAGGATGCGCCACACCGCCAGCACCAGCCCGCGAAGTATGCCGAACTCCTGCAGCGCGGCGAACGCGTAGGCCGAACACGTTGGCTCGTACTTGCAGCGCCGCGGGAGGGCCGGCGAGATCACCCGCTGGTACAGGACGATCGGCGCCTGCGCGACGCGCACCGCCGCCTTCATGCGCGCCCGGCCCGCTCGAGCAACTCCCGCAACGCCCCGCGCACGCCCTCCAAGCCCTCGCGCTCGGCGAGCTCGCGCGCCGCAGGGCGTGCGACGACGACGACGTCTTGCCCGGGTGGGACGGCCTGCGCCTCGGCGTCGAAGGCCTCGCGCAGCAGGCGTTTGACGCGGTTGCGGTCCACCGCACCGCCGACCTTTCGTGAGACGGACAGCCCGAGCCGCGACTGCTCGGAGGGAGGGTCAGCGGGCTCGCTCGCACGCGGGAACGCGTACACGACGAAGTGCCGGTTTCCATGCGAACGGCCCTGGCGGAAGGCGCGATCGAACTCCGCGCTGCGCGACAGGCGGCCACGGCGCTGGCGGCGCTGGCTGGGAATACGCGGCAGCTCGTTCACTGAGGAGAGCCTAGTGGGCCAGGCCGCGAATTCTGCGCGGCGAGACCGCCGAGAAGGAGAGCTCGGCGCGTGCGCGCGGCTCAGACGGTGAGCTTCTTGCGGCCCTTGGCGCGGCGGCGCTTGAGGACCGCGCGGCCGGCCTTCGTCTGCATCCGCTCGCGAAAGCCATGGGTGCGCGCGCGCTTGCGCTTCTTGGGCTGATACGTCCTCTTCATGCGAGGGGCGATCCTAGCGCACGGACGCTCACCAACAATCGGTCCGACCAACCCTGGGAGGTTTTTCCCGCGACGAGCGGGCTCTCTTCGCGAGGCTGCCGGAGCGGCCCCGGGCCGTTGGTATATTCGCCGCCGTCCCGGCTGCTGCGTGGGGCGTCCTCGCTCAATCGCCGGACCCCCGCCCGAAGGAGTCGATCACGCCTGTCGTGTCCCCGCAGCTCGCCCGTGACTGGGCGTTGATCCGCTCGCAGCTGCGCGATGCGGTGCCCGACTCCACCTTCGAGATCTGGCTCGCCGCCCTCGAACCTCGTGCCGTCATCGGTGAGACGCTCGTCATCGCCGCGCCGGACGAGATCCGCACCTGGGTCGCCGATCGCTACGCGGGCGTCCTGCAGGCCTGCGCCGCCGCGGTGCTGGGACCACAGACGACCGTCGATGTCGTCGAGCCCGACGCCGACCTCGACGAGCGCCCGAGCGCCACGGTCTCTCCCGCTGCCGCCCACGCCCAGACACACGACGACGAGGCAGCGCTGCATCCGAAGTTCACGTTCGACCAGTTCGTCATCGGCGACGCCAACCGCTTCGCCCATGCCGCCGCCCTCGCGGTCGCCGAGCTCCCCGGCCAGGCCTACAACCCACTCTTTCTCTACGGCCCGCCGGGCCTCGGCAAGACCCACCTGCTGCACGCGATCGGCAACTACGTTCGCGAGCACGGCGGCGGGCTGCGGGTGCGCTCGACGACGGCCGAGCGCTTCACGAACGCCTTCGTCGCCGCAGTCCAGTCCAAGGGCACGGAGGACTTCAAGGCACACTTTCGTGAGACCGACCTCCTGCTCATCGACGACGTGCAGTTCCTGCAACGCAAGGTGAAGACCGAGGAGGAGTTCTTTCACACCTTCAACGCGCTCTACGAGACCGGCAGCCAACTCGTCCTGACGTGCGACCGCCTGCCGGCCGACATGCAGGCCCTCGAGGAGCGCCTGCTCGAGCGCTTCCAGGCCGGACTCGTCGCCGAACTGCAGCCGCCCGACTTCATCACCCGCCTGGCGATCCTCCGCAAGCGCGTACACCACGATGGCATCCACCTCGACGACGAGGGAGCGCTGCACGCGATCGCGCACCGCATCACCGCCAACGCCCGCACGCTCGAGGGTGCGCTGATCCGTGTCGTCGCCTACCACTCGCTGACCCGCCGGCCAATCGACGCCGCGCTGGCCGACGAGGTCCTCTCAGGTCTCTATCCCAAGCCCAAGGCGATCGCCCGTCGTGCGGTGCCGACGATCGACCGCGTCGTGCAGCTCACCTGCGCGACATTCGAGGTCAGCCCCGACGAGCTCATATCGGCCGCGCGCACTGCTCGGGTTGCCTGGGCACGGCAGGTCGCGATGTACCTCGCCCGCCGGCTCACCGGCGAAAGCCTCCCGGCGATCGGCGAGCGCTTCGGTGGCCGCAACCACACGACCGTCATGTACGCCTGTCGGAAGGCAGGCGAGCGACTGGCCGCGGACCCGGCTGAACAGGCGCTTGTGCAGAATCTCGAACGCCGCCTGGTGGAGCCGTCTCATGACCGCACCAGTTGACACACTCTGCACAGGCTTGCAGCCGCCGGCGTCCCTGTGGCGCCCGAGTCCTGTGCGCTTGCCGTACGTTCTGCACATCTCCACACGCGCTATGACACTCATCTCTTTCTCATCGAGGTCTTCGTCGTGAAGTTCTCGACCTCGTGCGTCGATCTGCTCGCACAGCTCGGCGTCGTCGCTCGCGTCGCCTCGACGCGCAGCGCAGTTCAGGCCCTGTCCGGCGTTCAACTCAGCGCGATGACCACAGGCGCGGAATTGCGTGCCACCGACATGGAGGTCGGCCTGCGCGTTCCCCTCAACGCGATCGTCGAGCGCGAGGGAACCGTGGTGCTGCCGGCGCGCCTCATGCTCGAGGTCGCGCGCTCGCTGCCGGGGACCGATGCGACGTTCGAGCTGCGCCCGGCGGAGCAGGACGTCGAGGTCGTCTCAGGTTCAGCGACGTTCCATCTCCGCACCCTGCGCGCCGAGGACTTCCCGCCGCTGCCCGAGCCAGGCGGCGAGAACATCGTCGACGTGCCGGCGCAGGCGTTCGTGGAGACGATCAACCGCGTGGCGCGCTCGGCATCGCGGGATGAGACGCGGCCGATCCTCACCGGGATCCTCGTGTCGGCCGGCGGCGACGAGCTGCGTATGGTCGCGACCGACTCCTACCGGCTGAGCGTCAAGGAGACCAAGCTCGAGGCGCCGCTTGAGGGCGGCTTCGAGGCCAACGTGCCGGCGCGTGCCCTGCAGGAGTTGGCCCGCATTGCGCAGGGGGCCGATGCCGACAGCCTGACCGCCTCGGTGCGGTCCAACCAGATCGTCTTCGAGGTCGGTGGTGACGTGCTGTCATCGCGCCTGATCGACGGTCAGTTCCCGAACTATCGCCAGCTGCTGCCCGAGGCCTACGAGCACGAGCTGACGCTCGGTTCCGGCGAGCTGACCGAGGTGGTCCGGCGCGTCAGCCTCATGGCACAGAAGAACGCCCCGCTGCGCCTGGCGTTCCGGGAGGGCGAGCTGACGATCTCGGCGCAGACCCCCGACGTCGGCGAGGCGAGCGAGACGATGCCGGTGCCGTTCGCGGGCGAAGCATTCGAGATCGGCTTCAACCCCGAGTTCCTGCGCGACGGCCTCGAGAGCGCTGCCGGCGGCGACCTCGTGCTGAAGCTCATCAGCCCGCTGCGGCCGGGCCTGATCGAGTCTGCGGACGGCAGCGGCTTCCTGTACCTGATCATGCCGATCAGGCTGAACGTCTAGTTCGCCCACCATATGTTCGTGACGTGCCTGCGGCTGCGCGACTTTCGTAGCTACGAGCGCACGGACGTCGAGCTCGGGCCAGGCCTGACGGTCGTGCACGGGCGCAACGGCGCCGGCAAGACGAACCTGCTCGAGGCGCTGTACTTCGGCTGTACCGGCCGCTCCTGTCGGACCTCCAACGAGCGCGAGGTGGTCCGTTTCGACGCCTCCACGACGCGCGTCGAGGTCGGCCTGCGCGACGGCGAGGGCCGAGCGCACGAGCTGGCCGTCGGCTTCAGCCCCGGCGAGGCGAAGCGCCTGCAGGCCGACGGCGTCCTCGTCGAACGTCTCGTCGACGTCGAGATGCGCCCGCTCGTCTGCGTCTTCATGCCCGATCGACTGGAGCTCGTCAAGGGCCCGCCGGCGCTGCGCCGCTCACATATCGATCAGGTCATCGCCGCCAGCTGGCCCGTCCGCAGCGCCACGCGCCGCGCCTACGGCCGCGCGCTCGCACAGCGCAACGCGCTGCTGTCGGCGATCCGCGCGGGCCGCGCGTCGCGCGACTCGCTGCGCGCATGGGACGCCGAGGTGGCCCGACACGGGATCGCGCTGCGCGATGATCGCGCAGCCGTCGTCGCGCTGCTGGCACCGCGGTTCGCGGCGCTCTCTGAGGCGCTGGGCCTCGGCGAGGACGCGGAGCTTCGCTACCGGCCGCGCTCGAACGCCACGGACGCCGCGGAGCTCGCCGCGGAGCTCGCGGAGCGGGCGCAATCAGACCTCGAGCGCGGCTTCAGCGGCCACGGGCCGCACCGCGACGACGTCGCGTTCCTGCGGGCCGGCCGCGAGCTGCGTGCGTACGGCTCACAGGGGGAGCAGCGCCTCGCCCTGCTGGCCCTGCTGCTGGCCGAGCGCGAGACGCTGGCCGAGGCCCGCGACACGCTGCCGCTGATGCTGCTCGACGACGTCATGAGCGAGCTCGACGGCGACCGCCGGGCGATGCTGGCCGACCTGCTGCGCGGCGGCGGTCAGAGCATCATCACGACGACCGAGCTCGCCCACGTCCCGGGCGCGGAGGGCGCCCAGGTCACGCGACTGGCGGTCAGCGGGGGCGCGGTCCTCCGCGACGCGTCAGCGGCCGCCTGATGCGCCGTCGCGCCCCGCGCCCCGTAACGACTGCGATCGAGGCGCTCACCCGGCGCCTGGCGCCGGCGACGCTGCTGGCGGACGTCCAGCGCGTATGGGCGCAGGCGGCCGGCCCCGGCATCGCGGATGAGGCCAGCCCGGTGTCCGAGCGCGAGGGGACCGTGACGTTGCTGTGCTCCTCGGCAGTGTGGATGCAGGAGATCGATCTGATGGGCCCGGTGCTCGTCGACGCGCTCAACGACGCGCTCGGATCCGATCGCGTGCAGGCCGTTCGCTGCGTCGCGACAACCGGCCGCCGCCGCCGTCACTGAGGCTGTTCGGAGGTCGTGGCGGCGCGGTTTTCCGGCTCCCCGTGGAGCCGGTTCGGGCCGCATACCCACAGCGCTCGATCCGCCCGCTTGTCAGCACTCCGCACAACCCCTATTTTTACGGCATTTTGCAGGTATTTTGTAACGCGTCACCGGGGGTGATTGTGATGTGTTTGTGCTACCCTGATGACAACCAGCAGCACCGGCCCCGGACCGTCATCAGCCGACGCGGACCCGGGGCTTCTTCACGTACGGAGGTTCAGTGGCGAAGGACGACAGCAAGCTCGACGGCAAGACCGGCGAGACCTCATACGACGCACAGGACATCACCGTCCTCGAGGGCCTCGAGGCCGTGCGCAAGCGACCCGGCATGTACATCGGGTCGACGGGCGTGCGCGGCCTGCACCACCTCGTCTACGAGGTCGTCGACAACTCGGTCGACGAGGCGCTCGCCGGCCACTGCACGAGCGTCGACGTCACGATCCATCCCGACAACTCCGTCACGGTCGTCGACGACGGGCGTGGCATCCCCGTCGCGATGATGGCCAAGGAGAAGCTGCCGGCCGTCCAGGTCGTGCTCACCGTGCTGCACGCCGGCGGCAAGTTCGGCGACGGCGGTGGCTACAAGGTGTCCGGCGGGCTGCACGGCGTCGGCGTCTCCGTCGTCAACGCGCTCTCCGAGCTGCTGGAGATCGAGATCCGCCGTGACGGCCACGTCTGGCGCCAGACATACGTTCGCGGCGCCCCGCAGGCACCGCTCGTCAAGGGCGAGCCGCTGACCTCGTCGCAGACCGGCACGACGATCACCTTCCGGCCCGACGCCGAGGTCTTCGAGACGACGACGCTGGACTTCTCGGTGCTCGAGCAGCGCCTGCGCGAGACGGCCTTCCTCACGCGCGGCCTGAAGATCTCGATCACCGACGAGCGCGGCGAGGGCGCGAAGGCGTCGTTCCAGTACGACGGAGGCATCGAGGACTTCGTGCGCTATCTCAACAAGAACAAGGAGCCGATCGGTCGCAAGGTCGTCTACTTCGAGGGCGAGAGCAAGGAGGGCGCGGTCGAGATCGCGATGCAGTGGAACACGACCTACCAGGAGTCCGTGTTCTCCTTCGCCAACAACATCAACACGCATGAGGGCGGCGCCCACCTCTCAGGCTTTCGCTCGGCGCTGACGCGCACGCTGAATCGCTATGCCCGCGAGAAGGGCCTGCTGAAGGGCAAGGACGAGAACCTCAGCGGCGAGGACGTGCGCGAGGGCCTCACGGCGATCATCTCGGCCAAGCTCGCCGACCCGCAGTTCGAGGGCCAGACGAAGACGAAGCTCGGCAACCCCGGCATGGAGGGGTTCGTCGCCACCGTCGTCAACGCGAGCCTCGCCGAGTTCCTCGAGGAGAATCCCACCGAGGGCAACGCGATCATCCGCAAGGCCGTTTCCGCCGCCCAGGCCCGCGCCGCCGCGCGCAAGGCGCGCGACCTGACGCGGCGCAAGTCGGCGCTGGAGAACTCGACTCTGCCGGGGAAGCTCGCCGACTGCTCCGTCAAGGACCCGTCGCTTGCCGAGCTGTTCATCGTCGAGGGCGACTCCGCCGGCGGCTCGGCCAAGCAGGGCCGCGACCGCAACACGCAGGCCGTGCTGCCGCTGCGCGGCAAGATCCTCAACGTCGAGAAGAGCCGCATCGACAAGGTGCTCAAGAACACCGAGATCCAGGCGCTCATCACGGCGATCGGCACCGGTGTGCGCGACGAGTTCAACATCGAGAACGCGCGCTATCACAAGATCATCCTCATGACGGACGCCGACGTCGACGGCGCGCACATCCGCACGCTCGCGCTGACGCTGCTGTTCCGGGAGATGCCGGAGCTCATCGAGGCCGGTTATGTGTACATCGCAAAGCCGCCGCTGTACAAGCTCAAGCAGGGTTCCAGTGAACGCTATGTGGAGAAGGACTCGGAGCTCGAGCAGATCCTGCTGTCAGACAAATTCGAGAAGACGATGGTGTTCGACCGCGATGCGACGCAGTTCAAGCTCACCGAGCCGCGCTGGCAGCGCTTCTCCCGGCTGCTCAAGCAGTACGAGGGCTGGGCCTCGACGCTGCGCGCGGAGTACACCAACGACGTCGTGACCTTCCTCGAGGAGTCCGGCGTGCTCGACGAGCAGATCTCGACGGCGGCCGCGGCGATCGAGCTCATCGAGCGCGACGGCATCGAGAACGCGCCCTACGAGACCTCGCTCATGGCAAGCGACGAGATCACGATCACCGTCCGCGCGGTCGAGCCGAAGTCCGGCCTCGCGCGGGTGCTGCCGATCCCGATTCGCCTGTTCGACAGCCAGGACTTCCGTAACTTCTCGCGCGTGCACGGCCAGCTCGTCGAGCTCGCCGGCCGGGCCCCGTTCACCGTCAAGCTCGGAGATGCCACGGAGGACGCGCTGTCCTTCGAGGCCCTGCGCGAGGCGGTGCTGACCGTTGCGCAGAAGGGCATCTCGCTGCAGCGCTTCAAGGGCCTCGGCGAGATGAACGCCGCGCAGTTGCGCGACACGACGATGGATCCCGCCACGCGCACGCTCGCGCAGGTCGGGATCGAGGATGCGACCCAGGCCGACCTGATCTTCTCGATGCTCATGGGCGACATGGTCGAGCCGCGCCGGCAGTTCATCGAGGACAACGCCCGCCTCGTCGCCAACCTGGACGTCTAAGTGTCATCGATCGACATCCTCGGCGGCGGCAACGTGGAGCCGCGCGCCCTCGAGGACGAGATGCGCTCGGCGTACTTGGACTACGCGATGTCCGTCATCGTCGGGCGCGCGCTGCCCGACGTGCGTGACGGCCTGAAGCCGGTTCACCGCCGCGTGCTGTTCTCCATGTCGGAGAACGGCCTCGGCCCCACTCGTCCTTACCGTAAGTGCGCATCGATCGTCGGCGACGTGATGGGTAACTATCACCCCCACGGCGACTCTGCGATCTACGATGCGCTCGTGCGCCTCGCGCAGGAGTTCTCGATGCGCTACATGCTCGTCGACGGCCAGGGCAACTTTGGCTCGATCGACGACGACCCGCCCGCCGCGATGCGCTACACCGAGGCCCGGCTCGAGCGTATGGCGATGGAGATGCTGCGCGATCTCGACGCCGACACCGTCAACTTCGTTCCGAACTACGACGGCCGCAAGCAGGAGCCGGTCGTGCTGCCGGCACGCTTCCCGAACCTGCTCGTCAACGGCTCCTCCGGGATCGCCGTCGGCATGGCGACGAACATCCCGCCGCACAACCTGCGCGAGGTCATCGGGGCCGTCATCGCCTTCATCGACAACCCGGCGATCGAGACCACCGAGCTGATGACCCACATGCCGGGCCCGGACTTCCCGACCGGCGGCATCATCCTTGGCCGGCAGGGGATCCTCGACGCCTACGAGACGGGTCGCGGCCGCGTGCGGGTGCGCGGCAAGGCCCACACGGAGGACGTCGGGCGTGGGCGCGAGGCGCTGATCGTCACCGAGCTGCCGTACGCCGTGAAGAAGGGCGGCGAGAACGGCCTCGTCATGAAGATCGCCGAGCTCGTCCGCGAGAAGAAGATCAGCGGCATCGCCGACCTCGAGGACCACTCCTCCGAGCGCGGCGGGATGCGCGTCGTCATCACGCTCAAGCGCGACGAGATCCCCGACGTCGTCCTCAACCAGCTCTACACGCACACGTCGCTGCAGACGACGTTCGGCGTCAACGTCGTCGCGCTCGTCGACGGCGTCCCGCGGACGCTGTCGCTGCGCGAGGTCATCAAGCATTACGTCCACCACCAGCGCGAGATCATCGTGCGGCGCACGCAGCACGAGCTGCGCGTCCTCGAGCGTCGCGTACACGTGCTCAAGGGCCTGCTCATCGCGCTCGACAACCTCGACGCGATCATCGCGCTCATCCGCGCCTCGCGCGACCGCGAGGGTGCGCGCGAGGAGCTCGTCGCACGCTTCGGACTCACCGAGATCCAGGCCTCGGCGATCCTCGACCTGCGCCTCTCCCAGCTCACGGCGCTCGAGGCGAACTCGATCAAGACCGAGCACGACGACAAGGTCGAGCGCATCGGCGAGCTGCGGGAGATCCTCGGCAGCGAGGCCCGCGTCTACGAGATCGTCCGCGAGGAGCTCGAGGAGATCGCCGAACGCTTCGGCGACGAGCGGCGCACGCTGATCACGGACTCCGAGGACGAGATCGGGATCGAGGACCTGATCCCCGAACAGCAGATGGTCATCACGATCACGAAGTCCGGCTACATCAAGTCGTTGCCGCTGACGACCTACCGCGCCCAGCAGCGCGGCGGCCGCGGCGTGACCGGGATGGACATGAAGGACGGCGACTACATCGAGCACCTCTTCGTGACGTCGTCGCACGACTACCTGCTCTTCTTCTCCAACCGGGGAAAGGTCTACAGATCCAAGGTCTACGAGCTGCCGGAGGCCTCGCGCACCGCGAAGGGCCGCGCGCTCGTCAACGTGCTGCCGCTGCGCGAGAAGGAGCGCGTCCAGTCGGTGCTGTCCACGCGCGACTTCACGGAAGGCCGCTACGTGATCTTCGCAACGAAGCGCGGCGTCGTGAAGAAGACCGAGCTCATGGCGTACAACACGCCGATCAAGGCCGACGGCATCATCGCGATCAACATCCGCGACGACGACGAGCTCGTCAGCGTGCGACGCACGAGCGGCGACGACGACATCCTGATCGTCTCGCGCAAGGGCCAGGCCGTGCGCTTCAACGAGTCCGACGTCCGCGCGATGGGGCGTGACACCTCGGGAGTGCGCGGGATGAACGTCGACCAGCCGCCGGACAACGAGGTGCTCTCGATGGACGTCGCGCGCGACGACCAGGAGCTGCTCGTCGTAACGGAGAACGGCTTCGGCAAGCGCACCTCGATCGCGGAGTACCGCAAGACCAAGCGCGGCGCGATGGGCGTCGGGACGATCAAGCTCACCGACGTGAAGGGCGCGCTGGCCGGGGCGCTCGTCGTGCGCGAGCACGAGGAGCTCGTCTTCATCTCCCAGAGCGGGATGGTCCAGCGCACCGCGGTGCGGGGCATCAGCCGCTACGGCCGGCTCGCGCAGGGCGTGCGCCTGATGAACATGAAGGAGGACGATCTCGTCTCCGCGGTCGCGCTCATCGTCGAGACGACGAACGGCAACGGCGATGGCGTCGCACCCGATGGCGAGGGGCCCGTGGCGATCGATCGGATCGGCGCCGGGGACGGCCTCGGCGCCGGCGACGAGGGAGTGCAACCGCCAGGCTCCGCGCCCGAGGACGGCAGCGGCGCCAGCCGATCGTCCAAGTAGTGCAGTTTGTCGTCGCGGTCCGCTACGATTTTCTGACCAGAGAAAGGAGGTGGTCCGAATCAGCTCAAGTTCTTGCGGGACCCTGGAGGTGCTCGGCCGCTAGGTCGGGAGGCTGGCTAGACCAGCGAATCCACACCGGGCCACCCCTGAGTCAGACGCCGGATTGGTCCCACCGGCAGTCGGTACGAACGTCTATCTCGGGTTTGATGTCCAGTCAGGAGTTGCGAAGGGCGCCGTCGACGCGGCGCCCTTCGCGCAGCTGGTCGCGGTGCGCCATGCGGGGAGCGCATGTCGCTCCAGGCGAAGAGCGAATCGCCGCCCCGCCAGCACGCGAGCGCCAGTGGGCCACGCCGCGCCGCGTCAGAGCCCGCCCGCTGGCGACTCGTGGCGGCCCTCCACGCGTCGTCGACGTCGGAGTGCGCGAGGCTCGACGGATAGGGCGGGCGCCGCCAGACCCGGAAGCCGATCGTCCCTAGGGCAGGGCGTACTCTCCCCCAACGTGGTCTGACGCATCGCGGTGAACGAGGCTGATCTGCGTCAGCGGGTCGGTTGGCGTCGCAGTACCGGCAGCGGAAGATGAGGCTGACCGGCACGGCCCCATGTACGCAGCCGGGGCCGATCCGGACCGTCGCGGCTGATGTCGGCGTGTCAGCCCGCCCGCAGGCGGCGGGTTGCCGTGCTGACCGTCTTGACGACGTACATCACCGACAGCGCGAAGAACAGCGCGCCGAGCGCGGCCCTGATCTGCTCGTCGGCAAGCGGCGTGCGCTTCGCGAGCGGCTCAGCCACCGCGTCGCCCACCTTGGCGCGCCACCCCTGCAGTCCCGCGGTTCCGATCTGCGTCACTGTCGCCATGCATCCTCCTCGAATCGCTCTGAGGACAGGGTTCCCGGAAGTTCGTGGTTTTGACCGCGCGACT
>DATLNO010000304.1:0-6344 GCA_035536715.1 Solirubrobacteraceae bacterium | reverse complement strand
GACTACCTCATCCGCCGTCCGCTGCTGCGTGCGCTGGAGCACAAGGGCCCGCGTCCGGCCGTCCTGCTGATCGACGAACTCGACCGCGCCGACGACGACTTCGAGGCGTTCCTGCTCGAGCTGCTGGCCGAGGCCTCGGTGACGATCCCCGACCTCGGGACGATCGTGGCCACGCATCCTCCGATCGTGATCCTCACGTCCAACCGCACGCGCGACCTGCACGACGCCGTCAAGCGCCGCTGCCTCTACCACTGGATCGACTACCCGGCGCCGCAGCGCGAGGTCGAGATCGTCCGCCGCCGCGTGAAGGGCGCCACGCAGACGCTGGCCGTCCAGGTCGCCGACGCGGTCTCGCGAATGCGCGAGTCCGACATCCAGAAGCCGCCGGGCATCGCCGAGGCGATCGACTGGGTCTCGGCGCTGGACCTGCTGGGCGTCGAGCATCTCGACGTCGAGACGGCCGATCGCACGCTCGGCTCGGTCCTGAAGTACAGCGAGGACCAGGAGGTCGTTCGCGCGGCCGGACTCGACCAGCTGATCGAGAAGCGGTGAGGCACTGATGGCTGAAGACGTCAACGGGTCCCCGGTCCCGACGTTCGCAGTCGTCGACTTCGACGTCGACCTGCCGGGGCTCGCAAGCGCGTTCAGCCAGCGCCTGCACGAGGCGGGAGTGCCCGTGACTCCGTCGCAGACGGCGCAGTACACGCGGGCGCTGAAGCTCACCAAGCCCGTCTCCCGGCGCCGGCTGTACTGCACGACGCGCGCGATCTTCGTCACCGGCTTTCAGCAGGTGGCGGCGTTCGACCGCGTCTTCGCGGCGGTATTCGGTGGTCGCAAGCGGTCCATCAACCCCGACGACTACGACGTCCAGCTCGAGGACGACGAGAACCAGGCCGACGAGGTCGACAGCGAGACGCCCGAGGACATGGACGAGCAGAACATCATGGAGCGCGAGGGCGGCCAGGATGCCATGCAGATGAACGCCGGCGACGGCGACAGCGAGGACGACGACGACACCGAGCAGGAGAAGCTCGTCCCGTTGCAGGAGGCCAGCGAGGAAGAGGCGCTCAGCCACAAGAACTTCCAGTCGCTGAACTCCGAGGAGCTCGCGCTGCTCTACAAGCTCATGGTTCGCCTGCAGCTGGCGACGCCCGATCGCACATCGCGTCGCAAGAAGCGCGGCCGCAAGGGCGAGCACATGGACATGCGCCGCACGCTGCGCAAGAGCCTGCACACCGGCGGCGATCCGATCGTGCTATCGCGGAAGAAGCGGCGCGTGCATCCACGCCGCCTGGTGCTGCTGTGCGACATCTCGGGCTCGATGGAGCCCTACGCGCGCGCATACCTGCAGTTCCTGCACGCCGCTCGCGCGACGGGTCCGTACGCCGAGGCGTTCGTCTTCGCCACGCGACTGACGCGGCTCACGCGTCAGCTCGCGGGACGCAACCCGCAGCGGGCGATCCGCCGCGCGACCGAGGCGGCGCCGGACTGGTCCAGCGGCACGCGGATCGGCGACGCCCTCAAGACGTTCAACGACCGCTACGGGCGCCGGGGGATGGCGCGCGGGTCGGTCATCGTGATCCTGTCCGACGGCTGGGAGCGCGGCGATCCCGCGCTCGTCACGCGCGAGATGCAGCGCCTCGCGCGGCTGGCCTACCGGATCGTGTGGGTCAACCCTCGCGTCGCGGCGCAGGGCTTCTCGCCGAAGGCCGGCGGGCTGGTCGCAGCGCTGCCCTACTGCGACGCGCTCGTGAGTGGCCACACCCTCAAGTCGCTGGAGGAGGTCGCCGACGCGATCGCCGCCGAGCGCGACTACGATCCGCTGCAGGCCTCGTGGAGGATCCCGACGCTCGACGACGAGCCCGAGGAAGACACCTGGGGTGTCGCCGGAACGACCGAGCGGCACGTCGCGATGCCCAGCGGATACGGCCCATACAAGGGCAACACGTCGCCCGGCTCCAACTCGGGCATATGAGCTTATCGAGCATATCCGGAGGCGCCGAAGGGACGGGCGCGGTGCCATCGGAACTGTCATACTGGCGCCCGCTTGACCGGCGGCCATTCACGGTCGCACGATCCTTGGGAGGGACCGTGATTCGCGGAACAAGTACAACGAGGGGAGCTGTCGATGGCTAGCGTCTACCGTGCGGTTTATCTGCGCGTTCATCCGACGGGTAAGTGCACGCTGAGCCTAAGCTGTGACGGCGGCGGACAGGAAGCGCTGCTCGCCGAGGTCGTCGGCGACGAGCTCGGCATGCCCTCAGGCGACATCAAGGTCGTCCCGCAGGATCTCGACCGCTTCGGCGGCGGGCACGGCTACGTCACGGAGTCCAGCCCTGGCGTGCAGGAGGCCACGCGCAAGACCTGCGCGAAGATCAAGGACAAGGCGCGCTACCTGGCGGGCGGCATGCTCGGCACGTCGCCGCAGTCTCTGTCCTGGCGCGATGACAACTTCGGCGGCAAGCGCATCGAGGAGATCGCGCTGTACGCCCACGGCGGCGCCATCGAGCTTCCGCTCGGCCCCGACGGTCGTCAGCTCGAGGGTTCGCTCGACGCGCAGACGACGTTCCGCAACTAAGGTCACGAACGCCACCGGCAACACCGTCGTCGACCCACCGGCCTGCTCTGCAGGCCGGTGGTCGTTAAGCGGTCAGTCGCGCTTCCAGGAGCGCCGGCGCGAGCGCAGGCTCGCCATGAGTGCCACGTACGTGGCCCCGACGACGGGAACCGCCATGACGACGGCTTCCTCGATCGGGATCCCCGCGATGTGAGCGACGATCATGGGCATTGCGTCATCGTAGCCGCCTGGAGTGCTCGCTCAGCCGAGCTTTGCCTCGACGACGACCTTTACCTCGTCGTTGACCTTCAGGGCGCCAAACAGCGCGGAATAGGGCTTGATGCCCCAGTCGCTCTGCTTGATCTGCGCGGTGCCGCCGGTCTCGGTCACGTCGAACGTGACGGGCTTGGTCTTGCCACCCATCTCGAGGTCGCCGCTGACCTTGAGTCCGTCGCCTGCAGCCTCCACGCTGGACGACTGGAAGGTGATGCTCTTCTTCTTGAGCACGTCCTTGTCGATCGTCTTGCGGATGTCCTCGATGTCGTCGTCCTTCAGGGCCTGCATGCCGCCCTTGCCCTCGCGCACGTGCAGCGAGGTCGGGTCCGCGCTCAGCGTCAGGCTCGAGGTGTCGCCGACCTCGAGCGTCGCCTCCCAGGACTGGACATCGATGGTGAGGTCGTGTCCAGCCTTGGCTGCAGCACCGCTGCGGCCCGTCTCGACATGGAGAGACGCGTTGTCGGGTCCGAGCTTGTATGTACCTGTCTGGATGGCCATCGGCGGATTCTATGAAGACTGTCTTGAGATCGACGTCTCCCCGAGCGGGCGCGCCGGGCGCGCGAGTCGGCTGCGGACCTGAAATACTGGCCCGCTGGTCAGCGCCCGTGTTGCCCCGGCGGCGGCCGCCCCGCGCGCGAAGGATTCAGATCCACGCAGCCGTCACACATCCGATCAAAGGAGGACCGCAGCATGCCGACCCTGAATGAGTCGTTCCCGGTTTCCAACGCAGACACCGCGTGGGCGACCGTCAGCGACCTGAACAAGCTCGTGCCTTGCGTCCCGGGCGCGCGGGTCATCTCCGCTGACAGCCCGCAATCCGTCAAGGCCGAGATCGAGGTCAAGATGGGATCGATGGGCATGAAGTTCGTCGGCCCGGTCACGATCGAGTCGGCCGATGCCGGCAGCAAGACGGTCAAGATCAAGGCCAAGACGAAGGAAGCCGGCGGGCAGAGTGCCGCCAACGGTGACGTCACGATCACGATCGCCGGCAGCACCGGCACGGTGAACGCCGTCGCCAACGTGAACGGCAAGGCGGCATCGATGGGCGAGGGTACGGTCGTGGCCGTGCTGACGGAGCTCGTCAAGCAGTTCGCAGCGGCGATCTAGCGCCCGCTGCATGCGCCACCCCTGCCGGCCGGGTGCGCTGAGTGCGTTCCCGGCCGCCATGCGGTCGGGCCCCCGAGTGGGCGGGATCGGTTAGACGCGCTTGCGCCATGTTGTCGGCGCGGCTTCGAGTCCCGCACGCGCGCGTGGGTAAGGTGTCCCGTGTGCCTCTGCGCACTCGTCCTCGCGGTCTTCGGGGCCGCCTTTGGACGCCGAGAGATTTGGAAGGAGCGACGCGATGAAGGACGTAATCGAGGACGTCGATCGCTGGGTCGGCGAGGGGGCGCAGGTGGCGATCGCCACCATCACCGCCACCCGCCGCTCGGCCCCGCGCCCACCGGGCGCGAAGATGGCCATCAACGACCGCGGCGAGGTCTCCGGCATGGTCTCGGGCGGCTGCGTCGAGGGTGCGGTCATCGAGATCGCCGACAAGATCCTCAACCAGGGCGGCGAGCCTGAGCTCGTGACGTTCGGCATCGCCGACGAGGAGGCCTGGGATGTCGGGTTGCCGTGCGGCGGCGAGATCGACGTCTGGGTGGAGCGCTTCCAGCCGTGAGCATCCAGGAGGAGTTCGCACAGATCGCGCGCGATGACGGTCGCGCAGCGCTCGTCACGGTCGTGCAGGGCCCGCACAAGGGCGAGAAGCTGCTGGTGCGCACCGACGGTACGTCGGAGGGCACGCTCGGCGATCCGGACCTCGACGCTCAGGGCACGGCCGACGCCGAGGAGCTCATGTGGAAGGAGGCCTCCGAGGTGCGGGGCGACCTCTTCATCGACGTCATCAACCCCGACCCGCGGATCGTCATCTTCGGCGCCGTGGAATACGCGCAGCACCTGTCCGCGCTCGCGCGAGTCTGTGGCTGGCGTCCCTACGTCGTCGATCCGCGCGCCAGGTTCGCGACCCCGGAGCGGTTCCCCGACGCCCTCGGCGTCGTGGCCGCATGGCCCCAGGAGGCCTTCGAGCAGCTTGGCGCGCCGGACAAGGCCACGTACATCGTGATCCTCACGCACGACCCGAAGCTCGACGATGCAACGCTGCTGACCGTCCTGGAGAGCGACGTGCCCTACATCGGCGCGATGGGCTCCAAGCGCGCGCAGGCCGATCGTCGTGAGCGCCTCGTCGCGGCCGGCGTCTCAGACGAGGACCAGGCGCGGATCAGCGCTCCGGTCGGACTCGATCTCGGCGCCACGAACGCGCGCGAGACGGCGCTGTCGATCATGGCCGAGCTTGCCGCGGTGCGCCACGGCCGCGAAGGCGGGCGCCTGTGTAACTCCAAGGGCAAGGGCCGGATCCACGCCACTGCGGACGCGGCCAAGTAGCGCACAACGGCGGAGTACCGCGTGCCCCGGTTCTCCGGAGCACGCGGACCAGCCGGTCCTCGGTCTTACTTGCTGAAGACCTTGTCGAGGAGGCCCGAGCTGGTAAGCAGGTTGCCCCCCTGCTCGAGGAGCCCTGCCGCCTGATCGAGCATTGCCTTGCGTCCCGCCTCGTCGGCGGTCACGTACGCGACGCCGGCCGCAACGACTCCGAGCTTGGCGAGGCTCATCATCGGATGGCGACTCCCGACGAGGCCGAGCAGCTGCGCATTTGTCGCGGCGAGTGAGTACATCGCCGGAGCAAGCTGCGCGTTTCGCTTCGAATTTCGCATTCGCATCCCTTTCAACGCTGGTGTCCGACGTCCTAGGCCGACAGCCCGGAAGGGCATGCCAGCTGCCGCACCGACCCCACCAGCACCCGCGACAAATCCAACCACCGCGGCCGCAGAGGCCAGCACATCCTCCCGAACGTTGACCATACCGGGCTTCCCTGCGGCCGGGGCGATCGTCAGGCTCGCACCGGTGCCGGGCACGGTCGGTCGCCCCTCGGTTGTCTCAATCGTGGTGGTGTCTTCCCTCATCGAACCACCAGTTCCTTCCGCTCACGCGCGCGAGTAACTAGGCGCTCGCCACTAGCAGGGCGCTCGCCGCTAGCGGACAATCCACCTCACCACCCGGGCGCCGACGAAGCCGGCTGCGATCGCCACGGGGACCTTCAGCGCGGGATCCAGTGCGTCGTACTTGTCCTTCAACTCAGCGAGCATCTCGCCCACATCGATCTGCGTCGGATCGATCGACGTGACCTGATCGAGTACCTCGAAAAGATCGAAGGAGCCGAGCTGACCGACGATGGCCCCGGCTTTCTCTCCGATGTCGTTCACGGGCACTCCGAGCGCCCCGAGCTTGTCCAGCGCCTGCTCAATGGGATCTTGCGTCACCGATCGGCCTCTTGACACGCGGTCTCATCCTCCCTTTCCCGGTCTGGGCGAAGCTGGTCTGGTCGCGACGGGCCGTTGGTACCACGGGCGCGAGCGCGGGCACAAGGTGATCCGAACATCTAGCGCCCTGGTTGTAGGAGTGGTACGACTCC
>DATLNO010000303.1:0-7199 GCA_035536715.1 Solirubrobacteraceae bacterium | reverse complement strand
CTGACCACGTCCTCTCCGCGAAAGGTCTCGATCATGAGCTCGGCCAGCCGGCGCAGGACAGCGTCGCCGAGCGGATGGCCATAACGGTCGTTTACTTGCTTGAAGCGGTCGATATCGAGCACAGCCAGCGAAAGCGGCTGTCCGTGGCGTTCTGCGAGCGCCATGTAGCGCTCTATCGCCTCGCTGGATGAGCGGCGGTTGAGCACGCCGGTGAGCGGATCGTGGTTGGCCAGCTCGCGGTAGCGGCCCACCTGCTCAGACTTCATCCGGTTTGCCTCCGCCTCGGCGTCGCGGGCCGCTGCGACTGCTGCCTCCATCCGCCTGCGCTGGGAGATGTCGCGCGCAATAGCGGACGCGCCCACGATCGTCGCGGCACCGACGATCGCACCGTCGCCGTCCCGGATCGGGGAGATCGTCAGCGACATCTCTATCGGTGTGCCGTTCTTGCGGATACGGACGGTCTCGAGATGGCCGACCCGCTCGCCACGCCTGATGCGCTCGAGGATGCCGGCCAGCTCCTCGCGGCGGTCGGGCGGCACGAGCGTGGAGACGTTCTTGCCGATGATCTCCTGCGCGCAATAGCCGTAGAGCTTCTGAGCAGCCGCATTCCAGCTCGTGATCGTTCCGTCCAGCGTCTTGCCGAGGATCGCGTCATCGGAGGATTCGACGATCGCCGCCAGCTCGAAGCGCAGCTGATCGGCCTGCTTTCGCTCGCTGATGTCGCGCGCGATCGTTGCGGCACCGACGATCGCGCCGTCGCCGTCCCTGATCGGGGAGATCGTCAGCGACATCTGTATCGGTGTGCCGTCCTTGCGGATACGGACGGTCTCGAGATGGTCGATTCGCTCTCCTCGCTGGACGCGTTCGAGGATCTGCTTCATCTCGTTGCGGCGGTCGGGCGGCACGAGGGTACAGATGTTCTCGCCGAGCATCTCTTGCGCCGAGTAGCCATAGTGCTTCTCGGCGCCCTTGTTCCAGGCCGTGATCGACCCGTCCAGGGTCTTGCCGAGGATGGCGTCGTCGGAGGAGTCGATGATCGCCGCCAGGGTCCGAAGACCGCGCTCGATCGGGGGCGAGGACTCGCGGGCTCGCCGGGAGGATGCCCAGGCTCCGGCGCGCTCGATTGCGCGAATGGCCTTCATGTCACCTTCCGATCCCCGAAGCGCCGGCGTCGGCCGCGTCGGACCGCTCTATGGGCGACAGCGCGTTCCGTCCATCGGATGCAACACCGGCAGAGGTCCACCAAGTCGCTTTGTAGGTCACGTATCCGGACATGTCGACCGTCTCAGGGGAAAGCTTGAGCACCTGTGGCGCCTTGACGCGCCGGCGTCCGGCCACCGCGCTCGAGACCGACGTCTACACGGGACGGATCATCGCCCGTACCGGTAGCGATCCGCGACGGCGATGCTCCTGATGAGGGCCGACGGCCGGCCGGCTCGGGTCGTCGACCGCGCCGGCCGCGTCAACGGCGCCGCAAACGGACCGCGGCTGACGAGCTCGGCGATCACGCCCTACCGCGCGTTCTGGCTGGAGACGAAACGAGCGCGATTCGAGCTATGTGGCGAAGTCCATCTCGACGCGCCGGCCCGAAGCGCGTGCCGCAATTGACGTCCGGCGGGGCGGGCATCCAGACGGTCGCTCCACTGCTGAGGTTCAGCGGCTTCCTCCGCTGACAGCTCGCTTACTCGATTCCCAGCCGGTCGAGCAGGCCGTCGTCGCCACGCCAGCCGCGGCGCACCCGGACGGCGAGGTCGAGGTGCACGTGGACGCCGAGCTCGCGCTCGAGCTCACGCCGTGCCGCGGTGCCGATCGCCTTGATCATCCGGCCCTGCGCGCCGATCAGGATGCCCTTCTGCGACTCGGCCTCGACCCAGGCGAGCGCCTTGACGCGGGTGAGGTCCTCGCGGCTGTCGTCGATGTCCTCGACGTGAACCTCGACGGCGTGCGGCACCTCCTGGAAGGTGCGGCGCAGGATCTGCTCGCGGATGAGCTCGGCCAGCAGCACCGAGTCGGGCTGGTCGGACGAGTCCTCCACGTCGAAGAGGAACGGGCTCTCGGGCAGCAGGCCCACGAGATGCTCGACGAGCGCCTCCACGCCGGTGCCCTTGCGCGCCGACAGCGGGAAGATCTCCTCCGAGATGCCGAGCTCGGACGCGGCCTGCAGCGCCTCGAGCGTGTGGGCGCGGTCGAGGCGGTCGATCTTGTTGACGACGATCGCGACCGGCATCTTCGCTCGGCCCAGGGCGCCCGCGATGAACCGGTCCCCCGGACCGACGCCCTGCTCGCCGTTGAGCAGCAGCAGCGCCGCGTCGGCATCGCCGAACTCGCGCTCGACGCGCGACTGCATGCGCTGCGTCAGCGTGTCGCGGGGGCGCTGGACGCCGGGCAGGTCGACGAGCACCAGCTGGGCGTCACCGCGCATCGCGATGCCGCGGATCGCACGCCGCGTCGTCTGCGGCTTGTCGGAGACGATCGCGATCTTGTGGCCGACGATCGCGTTGACGAGAGTGGACTTGCCGACGTTCGGCCTGCCGGCCAGCGCGACGAATCCGGCTTTGGTGCTCACGGTTCCGGGTCTGGCGAGACCCACGACATGATCTCCCGCTGCACGGCGAGCATCTCGCCGTCGTCGGTCTCATGGTCCATCCCGGTCAGGTGCAGCGCGCCGTGGATGATCGCCTCGCGCAGGTCGGAGGTGTGCTCCGGGCAGATGACGATGTCGCCGAGCTCGCGCGGGCCCGGGACCTCGTCGGC
Source organism: Solirubrobacteraceae bacterium (assembly GCA_035536715.1). Taxonomy (GTDB): domain Bacteria; phylum Actinomycetota; class Thermoleophilia; order Solirubrobacterales; family Solirubrobacteraceae; genus CADCVQ01. The sequence goes on along the minus strand of DATLNO010000303.1, from coordinate 4,445 downwards.
GCCGTCGATCGGGAACGAGAGCACATCGGTGGGGGCGGGCGGGTCGACGCCGCGGTGCTCGAGGTTCAGCGCGGCGATCCGCTCGGGGCTGACGAACTCGACGGCGACGTGGCCGCTGTCGATTCCTGCCGACCCGAGCGACAGCGCGAGCAGACGCTCGATCTCCTCCAGGGGCAGAATCGGTCCGCCGAGGCCGACGACCTCGATGTCGAGTGCGTCGGTCATACGGTCAGGCCCGGCGTCGGTCCGCGGGGCGCAGCTCGGACGTCTGGTGTTCGGCGTGGATCGCGTAGGCCTCGACGATGCGCTGCACGAGGCGGTGGCGGACGACGTCCTCGCCGCCGAAGCGCACGAACTCGATGCCCTCGATGCCGTCGAGGATGTCGTTGATCACGACAAGGCCGGAGCCCTCGTTCTTGGGCAGGTCGATCTGCGTGACATCGCCCGTGACGACCATCTTGGAGTTGAAGCCCAGCCGCGTGAGGATCATCTTCATCTGCTCGGGGGTCGTGTTCTGCGCTTCGTCGAGGATGATGAAGCTGTCATTGAGGGTTCTCCCCCGCATAAACGCCAGCGGGGCGACTTCGATCTGCCCGCGCTCGAGGAAGGCCGCGACCTTCTCCGCGTCGAGCATGTCGTGCAGCGCGTCGAAGAGCGGGCGCAGGTAGGGGTCGATCTTCGCCATCAGGTCGCCGGGCAGGAAGCCGAGCCGCTCGCCGGCCTCGACGGCGGGGCGCGTGAGGATGATCCGGTTGACCTCGCGGCGGCTCAGCGCGGCGGCGGCGAGCGCGACGGCGAGGAACGTCTTGCCGGTACCGGCGGGGCCGATGCCGAACGTGATCGTGTTCTTGCGGATCGAGTCGACGTAGCGCTTCTGGTTGACGGTCTTCGGCGCGACCTGCTTGGAACGGTGGCGCCAGACGACGTCCTCGAGGATCTCGGCCGGCGAGCGGTGCTGATCCAGGGCGCCGGTGACCGCGGCGATCGTGCCGGGCGCGATGTCGTGGCCCTGCTCGATCAGCTCGGCGAGCTCGCGCACGACGGTCGCGGCAGCCTCGACGGCCGCCTCCTCGCCGTCTAGTGTGACGACGTTGCCGCGCAGGAACAGGTCGCACTGGACATGGCCCTCGAGCGCGCGCAGCACGGCGTCGCCGCTGCCGGCGAGCTCGGTCGCGGCCTGATTCGAGAGCTCGATCTGCTGGCGCATCAGTGGTTGAGCGCCTCTCGCACGAGGGCCGACACGCGCTTGCCGTCGGCGCGCGTGCCGACGACGACCATCGCGGCCTTCATCACCTGGCCCATGTCCTTCGGCGACTGCGCGCCGGTCTCGGCGACCGCGGCAGCGACGATCCCGCGCAGCTCGTCGTCGCCGAGCTCGGCAGGCAGGTAGGACTCGATGATGCGCGCCTCGGCCTCTTCGCCGTCGGCGAGCTCGGTGCGGCCTGCCTTGCGAAAGGCGGTCGCGGACTCGAGGCGGCGCTTGCGCTCGCGGCGCAGCACGGCGAGCTCATCGCCCTTGCCGTCCTTGGCGGCCTTCTGCAGCTCGCTGAGGACGAGCCGCAACGCGCCGACACGTTCCTTCTCGCCGGCCCGCATCGCGGAGGCGACGTCCTGCTTCACCGTGTCAGCCAGCGTCATCTGACATTCAGGATACGCGGCCCGCGGATGGTGTCCGCCGGGCCGGTCTAGCGGGCAGGGGTCTCGCTGCTCTCGAGGAGGTTCGAGCCCGCCGCGGCGTCGACGCCCGCCACGCCGTTGCTGCTTGCCGGCACCTCGTCGGCGAGCGACCGCGGCTCGCCCAGCCGGCCGAGCTCGGCGGTGTCGCGACCGAACAGCAGGCCGATGTTCCAATCCACGAGCAGCCGCGCGCGGCGGCCCGCGCCCGGCATCATCGCCAGGTGGTAGCTGCGGGCGAGCAGCCATGCGGGCGTGCCGCTCCAGGTGATCGGTCCGCTCGTCGCGACGGCCTTGCGGCGGCCCATGTCGACGAACACGCCCTTGGTCTTGTAGGTGAACTTCCGCGGGCGGCCGCCGCCGCCGAGCGCGTTGGCGACGTTGCGACCGACGACGCGGCCCTGGCGGATCGCGTGCTGCGCGGTCGGCGGGCAGGGCAGGCCCTTGCGCGCCGGGTCGGGAACCGCGGCGCAGTCGCCGATTGCCCAGACGTTGTCGAAGCCCTTGACCTGCAGGCGGCTGTCGGTGTCGATCCGGCCGTGCTCGTCGAGCGGCAGCCCGAAGTGCGCCACGACCGGATGGGGCTTGACCCCCGCGGTCCAGACGAGCGTCCGCGTGGGTACGACCTCGCCGTCGCTGAGCGTGGCGCTCCGCGTCGTGACGGCGTCAAGCGTCGTCTGCGTGCGGATCTCGATGCCCCGGGCGCGCAGTTCGCGGACGGCGAAGTCCGCGAGCTTGGGCCCGATCTCCGGCATCACGCGCTCGGATGCCTCGACGAGGATCCAGCGCATTCCGGTGACCTGGCATCGCGGGTAGAGGTCGATGACGTCGGCGGCGAAGTCCTGCAGCTCGGCGAGGCCCTCCAGGCCCGCGTAGCCGGCGCCGACGAAGACGTAGGTGAGGTACGCGCGGCGGGCGTCGCCGTCCTCGAGCGTCTCGGCGATCTCGAGCGTGCGGATGACATGGTTTCGCAGCGCGATCGCCTCGGGCAGCGACTTCAGCGCCCGGCCGTGCTCCGCCAGCCCGGGGATCGGCAGGGTGCGGCTGACGGAGCCGAGCGCGACGATCAGCTGGTCGTAAAAGAGCTCCTCCTCGTCGCCGTCGAGCGAGTGCACGCGGATGACATTGCGCTGCGGGGACGCGCCGGTGATCGTGCCCAGCCGCAGGTGGATCGAGGAGTCGAGCTCCTCGCGCAGCGGGACGACGACGTGGCGCGGCTCCAGCGTGCCGGCCGCTGCGCCGGGCAGCAGCGGCGTGTAGAGCATGAAGTTGTCCTCGGTGACGAGCCGCACGCGGGTGCTGTGCGGCGGCAGGACCTTTGCGAGGGTGCGGGCGGCGTAGAAGCCACCGAAGCCGCCGCCCGCGATGAGGACGTTCCAGGCCATCTGGCGTCGCAGGGTATCCGGCGCGGCGCCACTCGAGCACGCGAACCCCCGAGCGTCGGGTACTGCTAGCGCGCCAGTGTGAGCACGGCCCATTCGCCGCTCTCGCCGCGCGCTCGCTCGTGCATGCCGTGGGCTGCGGCGAACGCGGCGGCGATCCCGTCTGCCTCCGCGCGCAGCAGGCCGCCGGCGACGAGCACGCGCGGCGGCTCTCCCTCGAAGCCCACGCGCGCGACGTGCTCGAGCAGCGGACGCAGGAGGTTGGCGACGACGGTCGGCGCTGACGGTGCCGGCCCTCCACCGTGCAGCAGGTCGCCCTGGCGGACCTCGATCTGCACCCCGTTCACGCCGGCGTTCTCGCGCGCGGCGAGGACCGCCTCGTGTTCGTGGTCGATCCCGAGCACCGGCGTCCAGCCCAGGCGCGCGGCGGCGATCGCCAGGACGCCGGAGCCACAGCCGAGGTCGACCAGTGCTCCGGTGGGCCCGAGCTCGAGCATCGCCTCGAGACACAGGCGCGTCGTGTGATGGGCGCCGGTGCCGAAGGCCTGGTTGGGGTCGATGACGATGTCGATGAGCTCGCCGCTCGAATCGGGCGCGCCCACCGGCGAGGATCCGTGCCACGGCGGTCGCACGTGGAGCCTGCCGCCGATCGTCACCGGCTTGTGGAACTCACGCCAGCGGGAGGCCCAGTCGTCGGCGACCTGCGTCGTCGTGACCTCGACGAGCGCGCGGCCCGCGGCGGCGCGCAGGTCCGGGAGCGTGGGTAGCTCGCCCTCGGCGCCGTAGAGCGCGTACTCGATCGTGTCGCCGTGGTCGACCTCCTCGAAGCCGGCCGGCGCGATCTCGAGCAGCTCCGCGAGCGCGATCTCCGCGTCTGCGCGGGCGACGCGGATCGCAAGCCGGATCATCGCGAGCGCCGTGCCGTCGGCTCGGCACCGACGACGGTCGAGCAATGACGCACCGTCACCCGTGCAGGACGCGCTTGAGCTTGGCGAACATCGATTCCTCGGACTTCGTGTTCGCGTCGGTCATCGTCTCGGCGAGGCGCGTCAGCAGCTTCTTCTGCTCGTCGTTGAGGTGGCGCGGGATGACGACGTTGACGATCACGCGCAGGTCGCCGCGCCGGCCGGGCCGGCGCAGCAGCGGCATCCCGCGCCCGCGCAGCTCGTAGGTCTCGCCGGGCTGCGTGCCGGGGCGGACGTGCAGATCCTCCTCGCCCTCGAGCGTCGGGACCTGGAGCTTGGCGCCGAGCGCCGCCATCGGCGCGGGAACGTCGAGCACGGTGACGAGGTCGTTGCCGTCGCGGATGAAGCGCTCGTGCGGCTTGATCGAGACGTGCACGAAGAGATCGCCGGACGGCGCTCCCGCCTCGCCCGCGTGGCCGCGGCC
>DATLNO010000302.1:0-29576 GCA_035536715.1 Solirubrobacteraceae bacterium | reverse complement strand
TTCGGCTTTGAGACCACGGCGCCCGGCGCCGGGACGTTCTCCCTGACCGACGGCGGGACCGAGGGCCGCGACGTCAAGCCCGGCACCTACACGGCGACCGAGAGCCTGAAGAGCGGCTGGGAGCTGACGGGCCTGACCTGCAGCGACCAGAACAGCACGACGAACAAGGCGGGACGGACCGCGACGCTCGACATCTCGCCTGGCGAGACCGTCACCTGCACGTTCACGAACACCAAGGACGGCAAGCTGGTCGTCGAGAAGCAGACGCTGCCCGACGGCGACCCGGCCACCTTTGGCTTCACCACATCGGCCCCCGGCGGCGGCACCTTCGCGCTGACCGACGGCGCCAGGCAGTCGCGTGACGTCAAGCCGGGCACGTACACCGCGACGGAGAACGCGGCCCCCGGCTACACGCTCGACACGCTGGCCTGCAGTGATCAGAACAGCACGACAAGCAAGGCCGACCGGACCGCGACGTTCGACATCTCACCCGGCGAGACGGTGACCTGCACGTTCACCAACGCCAAGGACGGAACGCTCATCGTCGAGAAGCAGACGCTGCCCGACGGCGACCCGGACTCGTTCGGCTTCACCACCACCGCGACGGGCGCCGGCACCTTCGCGCTGACCGACGGCGCGACCGAGTCGCGCACCGTCGTGCCCGGCACGTACACCGCGGCCGAAAACGTCAAGGCCGGCTGGGAGCTGACGGGCCTGTCCTGCAGCGACCAGAACAGCAGCACCGACAAGCCCAACCGCACGGCGACGTTCGACATCTCGCCGGGCGAGACGGTGACCTGCACGTTCACCAACACGAAGGAGGGCAAGCTGGTCATCGAGAAGCAGACGCTGCCCGACGGCGACCCGGCCTCCTTCGGCTTCACCACCTCGGCCCCCGGCGGCGGCACCTTCTCGCTGACCGACGGCGCCACCGAGTCGCGCAACGTCGTGCCGGGCGCGTACACCGCGACGGAGAACGTCAAGGCCGGCTGGGAGCTGACGGGCGTGTCCTGCAGCGACCAGAACAGCAGCACCGACAGGCCCAACCGGGCGGCGAGGTTCGACATCTCGCCGGGCGAGACGGTGACCTGCACGTTCACGAACACGAAGGAGGGCAAGCTGGTCATCGAGAAGCAGACGCTGCCCGACGGCGACCCGACCCAGTTCGACTTCGCGACGACCGCCGCCGGTGCGCCCGCGTTCAAGCTGTCCGACGGGCAGAGCGAGGGGCGCGACGTCAAGCCGGGTAGCTACACGGCGAGCGAGGCGACGGCGTCGGGCTACCGCCTCGACGACGTCTCCTGCAGCGACGCGAACAGCAGCGGGGACAAGGCCAGCCGGACCGCGACATACGACGTCGCCCCGGGCGAGACCGTCACGTGCACGTTCCTCAACCGCACGATCGACGCCAACGCCGTGGTCGTGAAGGCCGGCAACGAGTGGGCCTACCACGGCGACACGCTGACGTTCACGTTCACCGTCAACAACTCGGGCCAGAGCCCGCTGACGAACGTGGTCGTCAGCGACGACCGCTGTGCGACCGTCACGCTGAAGAGCAAGCGCGACATCGACGGCAACCCCGACAGCACGCCGGCCGTGCTCGACCTGACCGACACGTGGATCTACGAGTGCTCGATGGCGGCCCCGGCGCACAGCGGCGAGGAGACGAACCCGATCGTCAACACCGTCACGGTGACGGCGCTGGACGAGTTCAATCGCCCGGTCTCCGACACCGACCAGCACTCGACGCTGCTGATCCACCCGGCGATCGCGATCGACAAGACCGGTCCCGCCACGGCGCAGGCCGGCGCCGCGGTCCAGTACTCGCTGAACGTCACGAACCCCGGCGACGTGCGGTTCCTGGCGGCAAATGTCAACGTGGCCGACACGCTGTGTCAGGCTCCGCCGATGCTGTCGTCGAAGAACGGCGACTCGACGCCCGGCCAGCTCGACCCGGGCGATCGCTGGACGTACACCTGCACGGTGCAGACGCTCGTCGGCCAGACGGTCGTCAACAACGTCGGCACCGTGACGGGCACGGACAGCTTCAGCGGTCACGACGTGACCGACGACGATCCGGCGACGACGCAGCTCACTCAGCCGCCCGTCGCTCCGCCCCCGCCGCCGCCGCCGCCGGCCGCGCTGGCGCCGTCCGGAAACCCGGTGCGGGTCACCCCGGTTGCCGCCCCGATCGCGGTTGCGACGGCGCGCCTGAGCGGACCCAAGCGCTGCGTCTCGGGCCCGTTTGACGCCAAGGTCAGCGGTCGCGGGATCGCGAAGGTGGTGTTCCTGCTGGACGGCAAGAAGCTCAAGACGGTCATGGGCACCGCCACCAGCACGGTGTTCAAGGTGCGGATCAAACCGCGTGGCGCCGGCGGCATTGCGCATCGCGTCACCGCGAAGGTCACGTTCAGCGCCGCGACGAGGACGCGGCCGCGCACGCTGCGCTTCGTCTACCTCGGCTGCCCACGGCGGGTCAGCGCGCCCCAGTTCACCGGGTGACGTGACCGACAGCATCCCGATCGCCGTGGTGATGAGCTGCGCCCTCGCCCTCCTGGGCGGGGGCGCGGCTCGTGCGGCCGCCGCCACCGACCAGCGGCCGGTCCGCCCGCTCGTGTCGCCGATGCCGTTCGGCAACGAGCGGCTGTCAGACGAGGAGCGCTTGACGCGCTTTGCCAACGCCGTGCAGCGCCTGCCGCTGCATGCGCGGCCGACCAAGAGCTCGCGCACCGTCGGACGCCTGCGCTACCAGACCGAGGACGGCCCGCTGGAGGTCTACCTCGTGCTCGAGAGCCGCCTCGACGCGCGCGGGCGCCTGTGGCTGCGCGTACGCCTGCCGATGCGCCCCAACGGGCGCACCGGCTGGGTCGTGAGGGACGCGCTGGGCGAGCTGCGCGCGGTGACGACGAAGCTGCGCGTCAACCGCAAGACGCTGCGCGCGACGCTCTACCGCGGCGGCAAGAGGATCTGGTCCTCGCGCATCGGCGTCGGCACGCCGTCCACGCCGACCCCTGCCGGACGCTTCTGGATCCGCGAGCGGCTGCGCAACCTCGGCGGCGGCACGGTGTACGGCCCGTGGGCCTTCGGCACCGCCGCATACTCGGTGCTCAGCGACTGGCCGGGCGGCGGCGTCATCGGGATCCACGGCACGAACCAGCCGCGGCTCATCCCGGGCCGCCCGTCACACGGCTGCATCCGCGTGCCCAACAACAAGATCAGCCAGCTCGCCCGGCTGATGCCAATCGGCACGCCGGTTGAGATCCTGTAGGCGGGCCATGCCGCGAGGCGCTGAGCCGCAGGCCCCGATACGCGCCAACATCTGTGCGCTCCGTAATCACACAGTGGTATCGTGGCATTTAGCACAATCGTCCCGGGGTGTTGGTCGCTCTCTGTCCGGCATGCTTGCCCAGCGATAGAGCGCGAACGATATGGGGATCTAAGGAGATACGACACGAGCAGCTCCGTGGGCTGACCGGGTGCAGCTCGGTTGGCTGGCCCCGTCTTTGGGCGTCGGGCTGGCTGGAGCTAGTGAGGCGTCTGGGTGTGACTGGCGCTGGCGTCGTTCGTCGGCTGGGGCGTGAGGAGTAGGTGGCCGGTGACGATCGCCTGGGCGAGGTTGAGCACGGTCGTGTTGCTGTTCCTCGCGTGCTCGCGTAGCGAGGCGAACGCGTCGTCGGCGTTGATGGCGCGGCGTTCCATGAGGATGCCCTTGGCCTGCTCGATGGTGACGCGCCGGCCGAGCGCGCCGTGGATGCGGCTGAATTCGGCGTAGCGGCGCAGCACGATGTCGAGCGCGTGAGCCAGTTCGGTGTGGTCGCCGTGCTTGACGTAGGCGAAGATGCCGCGTTTGGCGGCGTTGTCAATGAACTCGCTGTCGTCGGTCGCCATGTCGGCGATCACGGGGCACGCAGCTTTCTTGACGAGCTCGGAGATCAGCTGCAGGGCGTGCAGGGTTTCCTCGCCGAGGCCGACGATCGCGACGTCGGGCTGCTCGCGGCGCGACACTTCGGCGACGTCTGCGACGTTGTACAACCGTGCGACGACGGTGTGACCGAGGGCCTCGACGACCTCGGCGATCTCGTCGAGGCGGCTGGCTTTGTCGTCGGCGAGCAGAACTCGCAGCTGGTCAGACTCGTCGGCGATAGCGGAAGTATTACGTCTCGACGGGGCATAGTCGCCGTGCTATCATTCTGTGCGTTCGCCCAATGGCCCTTGGGCTCGGCGAACCGGCTTGTTCTCGGCTCGATCCCTCGGCCGGACGTCTGTCACCTCGATCAGTTGGCTGACGTGTCCAGCACCTACGGGAGTCCGGCGAGAGGAGCCAGCGTGGAGCATCAGACAAGTCCATCGGCCGCCGTCACGGTCATAGGCGCGCTCGTCGATCACGAACACGCGCCCCCGAGCCCAACGCTGTGATGTACGAGTTCGGAGTGCACAGCCTCGCGCGTGACCGTCGCCGGCTGCAGAGCCGCGCGAAGCCGGGGATGACGAGCACCGCGCTGGTCTTCTATGACTGCTGTCGCGCGGGGATCGCCGAGCTGCTCGAGGCGGACGCCGACCTGGATGTCGTTCAGGCCACGATCGACGCCTACGCGCTGGCGCCTGAGGAGAAGGACGCGTTGTGGCGCTGGGCGATGGGGCGACGGCTGGGCTCGTCAGATCCGGGCGACGCGTCGGATGATGGTTGGCGACGGTCGCCGTCGCCATCGGTCGGTGAGCATGACTTCTCCGGCCGCGTTGGTGACAAACTGGCCGCGCTGCGCAGCAAGAACCTCGGTGCCTGCGACGCGTGCGGGCGGCCGACGTTGCTGACACAGGGCTTGACGGTCTCTCCGGGACGCGTGGCCACGCGCGCTGCCCGATCAGCGCTCGAACACCATTGCCGCTGGCGCCCGCCGCGCACTCGGTGGCAGCAGACAGCGATGCTCGCGCGGCATTCAGCACGTGCGCGCGGCTTGGGAGGCGACGGCATGGCTGATCGTCGCCTGTCTGAGGAGCCCTCGGCCGATGCGTCACCAAACGGCGACGCTCCGCTCGCGAGGATCACGGGGCCCCACCAATACGTCTTGGGCGGTGGTGAGGATGGCGACCGGACCGCGGATGACCGCGACCAGCGAGCTGACGCTCACGACCGAGCGTCTGAGGCCCGCGACGAACGGGCGGACGTTCGCGATGAGCGCGCCAGGACTCGCGAGCACTCCGCTGGTGTAGTCGACGCGGGAGCTGTTGCCGACCGTGTGGGAGCGTTGAGCGACCGTCGGGGAGGGGCCGGCGCCGCTCCCAGGCAAGAGATGATCGCGACGCAGCGGCACCGCGACCACGCCTGGCCATGATGCGATCAAGCCCTTTGAGTAGCGATGGCCCCGGTGGGGCGGTGATCCGCCTTTTGCTGCCAGGGGCGATCGTGGTCTTCGTGGTGCTTGGCTTCTTGCGCTGGGAGGGCGAGCAGCGGGGGCTTTACGGGACCGCGACAGGGGTGCTGCTGCTGACTCTGGGCGCGATCGGCGTAACGGCGGTGTTGTTGTGGGGTTTCGCCGGCTGGCTTGATCGCAACGAGGCCGCACGGCGCGTTGCTGAGGCGAACCTACGGCGCAGCTCGCGCTACTTCGATCTCTCCCGTGATCTGGTCTGCACAGCCGGCTTTGACGGTGTCCTCAGAGATCTGAACGCGGTATGGACGCCGACCCTTGGTTGGAGCGAGGCGGAGTTGCGCTCGCGCCCGTTTTTGGAGTTCGTGCACCCCGACGACCGCGAGATCACCGCGCGGGAGACCGCGGGGCTGACCGAAGGCGGTGTCACGGTCGACTTCGTCAACCGCTACGCGACGAAGGACGGCGGCTGGCGCTGGCTGGATTGGAAGGCGATAGCGGTCGCGGAGGAGGGGCTGATGTACGCGTCGGCGCGCGATATCACCCAGCGCAAGGAGGATGAGGCGGCTCTGGAAGCTGGTGAGCGCCAGACCCGCCAGATCGTCGAAACGGCCCACGACGCGTTCATCGCGATCGATGAGCGCGGCCTGGTCACCGACTGCAACCCGCAGGCCGAGACGACGTTCGGCTGGGCACGCGAGGAGATGCTCGGGCGCGAGCTGGCGGAGTTGATCATCCCTGAGGGTCATCGCGAGGCGCACCGGCGCGGGATCGCGCACTTCCTGGCGTCGGGCGAGGGACCGGCGCTCGGCAAACGGCTTGAGCTGGTCGCGCTTGACCGCGAGGGGCGCGAGTTTCCGATCGAGCTCGCGATCTGCGCCTTGCGGACACAGGAGGGTTGGTCGTTCAACGCCTTCCTGCGCGACATCACGCAGCGCAAGACGGCCGAGGAGACGGTCGAACGTCAGCGTCGGCAGCTGATCGAAGCCCAGTCGGTCGGGCAGTTCGGAAGCTGGGAGTGGGACGTCGCCGCGGACTCGGTCGAATGGTCGCCTGAGCTGTATCGCATCTACGGCATTGAGCCCGGCCAGGACCCGATGACGTTCGAGGTCTTTCTCGGGGGCGTGCACGCCGACGACCGTTGCGTCGTGCAGGCGCTCATTGAGGCGGCCTATCAGAGCGGCGAGGCGTTCTCGTTCGAGCACCGCCTCGTACGCCCCGGCGGCAGCGTGCGTGTCGTGCACGCACGCGGCGAGGTGATCATGGGGCAGGACCGCACGCCCGTCAGGATGCACGGAACAGGCCAGGACATCACAGAGCAAAAGGCTGCGCAGGAGGCACGGGGACGCTTGGCGGCGGTGGTGGACTGCTCGGAGGACGCGATCCTGACCAAAACGCCTGACGGCATCATCGAAACGTGGAACCGCAGCGCTCGCGAGCTGTTCGGTTACACGGCCGAGGAGGCTGTCGGTCAACCGATTGCGATGCTTGTCCCGGCCGACCGCCAAGACGAGCTGGCGGAGATCCTCGCGCAGATCAACCGCGGGGAGCGCGTCGAGCCGCTCGAGACCGTACGTGTCGCCAGAGACGGTCATCCGATCGACGTTTCCCTGCGCATCTCGCTGATCTCCGACGCCGCCGGGAACGTGATCGGTGCATCGTCGATCTCGCGTGACATCACCCAGCGGAAGCTCGCCGAAATCCAGCTGCGGCGCGACAGCCGCTACTTCGAGCTGTCGCGCGATCTGACGGCGGCCGCCGGTTTCGACGGCCACTTCATGACCGTCAACCCGGCGCTGACGGACATCCTCGGCTGGACCGCGCAGGAGTTCCTGGCGCGGCCGTTCATCGACATGGTCCACCCCGACGATCGCGCCGCCACCCTTGCCGAGGTCGACAAGCTCGCAGACGGGCAGGTCACCATCGGCTTTGTCAACCGCTACGAGGCCAAGGACGGCAGCTACCGCTGGCTTGACTGGAACGCGATCGTGTCGCCCGACGAGCCGTTGATGTACTGCTCCGGACGCGACATCACAGAGCGCACCCTGATGGAGCAGGCGCTGCGCGAGGCAGAGCAGCGCTTTCGCACGGCGTTTGACGGCGCTCCGATCGGTGTCTGCCTGCTGTCGCTTGACCGCGCCGACCCCGGACGGGTGCTTCAGGCCAACCCCGCGCTGGCCGAGCTGTTGGGCAGGTCGGTTGATGACCTCGACGACGTCCCGATCAACTCGCTGATGCATCCCGAAGACCACGCCGCAATCCACGCTCGCCTCGCTACGCTGACCGACGGTCGCAGCAGCCACATTGAGCTTGAGAAGCGACTGATGCATCGCAGCGGTCACCCCGTCTGGGCGCTGATCAGCGCCGCGCGTCTGCCCACGACATCCAACCAGCCGGCTGTCGCGGTGACGCACGTGATGGACATCTCCGATCGCAAGCGCTTCGAAGGCCAGCTGCAGCACCTCGCCGACCACGACGCCCTGACCGGCCTGTTCAACCGGCGGCGCTTCAACGAAGAAGTCCAGCGTGCCCTGATGCACGCCAAGCGCTTCGGCGAGCACGGCGCCGTGCTGTTCTTGGACCTCGACGGCTTCAAGTTCGTCAACGACAGCCTCGGTCATGCCGCCGGCGATGAGCTGATCATCCGCGTCGCGAAGCTTCTGGCCGGTGCGCTTCGCGAAACGGACACGCTGGCCCGAGTCGGCGGCGACGAATTCGCCATCCTGCTCCCGCGCTGCGACCAGGCCGCCGCCATGCGCGTCGCCGAGAAGCTGCTGGTAACCCTACGACGCGCCGCTACGGCCGTCCGCGACGACCGCAGCGCCCGAGTCTCAAGCTCGATCGGCATCGCGTTGTTCGCCGACAAGGGCGAGCTGACCGCCGACGAGATCGTCGTCGAGGCCGACATCGCGATGTACGACGCCAAGGAAGCGGGCAAGGACCGCTACGCCATCTACGACCACAGCGAGGGCAGGCCCGAGCCGATCTCGATCCGCGAAAACTGGAACGACCGGCTCAGCGACGCGGTCGAAAACGACCGCTTTGTCTTGCACGCGCAGACGATCATCCCGATCTGCTCAAACGGGGTACAGGCCTTCGAACTGCTGCTGCGCCTGCCCGACGATCACGGCGACCTCATCCCGCCCGCAGCGTTTCTGTCCAACGCTGAGCGCTTCGGCGTGATTGAGCAGATCGACCGCTGGGTCCTGCACCAAGCCGTCGCGCACCTGCACGCCAGTCACGCGGCCGGCCACGATCTCATGCTCAGCGTCAACGTGTCAGGCAAGACGATGGGAGACCCCACATTCGGCGCCTACGTCGCCCGACAGCTTGCTCAGCATTCGCTGGCACCCCAGCGCCTCATGATCGAGATCACCGAGACCGCGGCGATCACGAACATCGGCCGCGCTCGTACGCTTGCGCGTGAACTGCAGACGCTTGGCTGCCGGCTCGCGCTCGATGACTTCGGCGCCGGCTTCGCGTCCTTCTACTACCTCAAGCACCTCAACTTCGACTACCTCAAGATCGATGGTGAGTTCATCGCCAACCTGCGAGACACGCCGACCGACCGCCTCGTCGTCGAAGCCGTCGTCTCGATCGCTCGCGGCCTCAACACCCGTACCATCGCCGAATTCGTCGGCGACAGCGCCACCCTGAACCTTCTGCGCAGCCTCGGCGTCGACTACGGGCAGGGCTACCACCTCGGCAGACCAGCAGCCCTCAAACAGACACTGCCCTACCTCATCAGCCCCAGGATCTCAGCCTGAGGGACGGGTAGCGCCATCATGCGCGCGAAAAAAATCCAACGATTCGTGTTCGTCGCCACTGGGCCCGACGGTCGTCAACAACGTCGGCACCGTAACGGGCACGGACAGCTTCGAGTCGTGCGGAGAACCCGGTCAGACGCGCGGTGCCTGGATCCGGGTTCAGGGGCCGCGGCCGTAGAACATGTCGTGGCCGGCTGATCTGAGTGTCCCGCGGACGCGTCGGCGGTCCGGTCGGGCTCATGCGATCACTGTGGTCTGCCGATAGCGGGCGTGTGGGCGCCTGCCATGACTCCGGGCACGACGGCGACCGCAGGGCGTCGCAGTTGCAGGCGGTGCTTGATCATGCGCCTGATGGGTTCGTGTCGATGGCACGCGACGGGCGAATCATCGAGTGGAATCTGCAGGCCGAGCGCATGTTCGGCTGGTCGCGAGCGGAGGCGCTCGGGTGCACCGTTGCGGAGCTGATCGTCCCACCGCAGGCACGGGGCGATCATGAGCATGGCCTCGCCCGGTATCTGCAGACTGGTGAGGCGCACGTCCTGAACCGGCCGATCGAGGTTCAGGCGCTGACCAAGGATGGCGGCCTGATCTGTGTCGAGCTGACGATCGCCGCGGTCGCGAGCGCGGAGGAGACGACGTTCAACGCGTTCCTGCGCGATATCAGCGCGCGCAAGACGTCTGACGAGGCCCTGGCGACGAGCGAGGAGCGCTTGCGCCTGATGGTGGAGAACGTCGAGGACTATGCGATCTTGATGCTGGACACCGAGGGCCGTGTCGTGACCTGGAACGCCGGGGCGCAGCGGCTGAAGGGCTATGAGGCCGAGGAGATCATCGGCCGGCATTTCTCGGTGTTCTACCCGCGGGAGGACGTCGCCGCCGGCAAGCCTGAGTGGGAGCTTCAGACCGCCGCGGCCGAGGGCCGCTTGGAGGACGAGGGCTGGCGCGTGACCAGGGACGGCACGCGGTTTTGGGCCAACGTGGTGATCACCGCGCTGCGCGACGCGGATGGCACGCTGCGTGGCTACGGCAAGATCACACGCGACCTCACCGAGCGCCGGGCCGCCGAGCAGGCCCGGCGCGCCGCCCACGTGCTGTTTGAGACGGCGTTTGCGGACGCGCCGATCGGGATGGCCCTGGTCGGCCTGGACGGGTCGTGGTTGAAGGTCAACCGCGCGTTGTGTCAGATCGTCGGCTGGAGCGAGGCCGAGCTGCTCGCACGCACGTTTCAGGACATCACGCATCCCGACGATCTCGAAGCCGATCTTGCGCATGTCGCCGCGCTGGTGCGCGGCGACACCGACAGCTATCAGATGCAGAAGCGCTACCTGCGCCGCTCCAATGAGGTCATCTGGATCAAGCTGTCCGTCACGCTGGTCCACGACGCGTCGGGCGCGCCGGCGCATTTCATCGCTCAGATCGAGGACATCACCCTCTCCCGGGAAGCGCAGCGTGCGCTAGCCCGAAGCGAGGCACGGCTGCAAGCGATCTTCGAGCACATCCCCGCAGGAATGGCGCTTCGCCACATCGATGGCCGCTATGAGCATGTCAACGCGTACGTCGCCGACAGGCTGGGTATCGAGCCAGAGCAGATGTTCGGCCGGAGCGCCGAGGATCTCTTCCCCGAGCTCGCGGACGCGGTCCGCTCACAGGACGCGCAGCTGCTGGCGTCGGGTGGACCGCTGGCCGAGGACATGAGCGTGCCGCTGGGCGACGGCACGACCGGAGATTTTCATGTCGTCCGCTACCCGGTCCGCGACGCTGACGGCACGGTCACCGGGCTCGGCTCGTTCTCGGTCGACATCACCGAGCGTAAGCGTGTCGAGCGCGAACTCGACCACAAGCGCCAGGCGCTTGCCGAGGCGCAGGCGATCGCGCAGACCGGCTCGTGGTCCTGGGACCCTGAGACCGATGTCGCCGGGTGGTCGGATGAGATGTATCGCATCTTCGGGCGTGACCCCGTCGAAGGTCCTGCCACCGCGGAGGACCTCTTCGCCTACCTGCACCCCGATGATCGTGACCGCGTCGCAGCGGGCTACGCCGAGGCGTTCGGCGCCGGCGAATCCTTCGAGATCGAGTACCGGATCGTCGCGGGCAGCGGGGAGCCGCGCTCGCTGCACGGACTCGGCCGACGCGAGTCCTCAGGCCAGTACGTAGGGACGGTGCAGGACGTGACCGAGCGCAGGAGCATCGAGCGGTCTCTCATGGATGCCGAGCAGCTGCTGGCGCTCGCGTTCGATCAGTCGCCATTGGGGATGACGCTCTCGACGCCCGATCGCGGCGTCCTGCGGATCAATCAGGCATTCGCCGACATGCTCGGCTACAGCGTCCAGGAGCTGATGACCAACCAGCATCCGACGCGCTACACCCACCCCGACGACCACGCCGCCGATCGCGAACACATCCGCGCCCTACTCGACGGTGACAAGCACCACACGCAATGGGACAAGCGCTACATCCACGCCAACGGGCACAGCGTCTGGGCGCGCGTTTCGCTGTCGGTGCTGCATCACCCCGACGGCTCACCGCGCCACTTCGTCAGCCAGATCGAGGACATCTCCGAGCGCCGCCGGCACGAGGCGGAAGAGCGCGCGCTGCGCGACGTCGCCGAGCTCGTCGCCGCGGGCGCCGAGCCCGCCATCGTGTTCAACGCGATCGCCGAGCAGGTCCGGGAGCTCTTCGACACCCGCGCATCCGCGGTCGTGCGCTTTGACGCCCTCACGAGCACCGGGGTCATGCTCGGCGCATCGGCGAGCGACGGCGCCGACCTTGTCGGCACCATTTTTGACCTCCACAGCGCGACTGCGTCAGGCGAGGTGTTCCGCACTGGCCATCCCGCTCGGATCGACGCGCTCGCCGTGCCGGCTGAGGATCCGGTGTCCAGCACGGTCCAGCGCTTCGGCCTGACCGGCTCCGTCGCGGCACCGATTCAGGTCGCCGGTGAGCTGTGGGGCGTGGTCGGCGCCGCGTCCGACCAGCGGATCGCAGTCGGCGCCGAACTGCGTCTCGAGCGATTCGCGCACCTCGCGTCGCTGGCGATCGCCAACCTCCAAACGCTCGAGACGCTCGAGCATCGCGCGACAACAGATCCGCTCACCGGGATCGCCAACCACCGGACCTTCCACGACCGGCTGCGCTCGGAGATCCAGCGCGCGCGACGCTATGACCGCGACCTCAGCGTCGTGCTGCTCGACCTCGACCACTTCAAGGCGATCAACGACCGCCACGGCCACCAGACGGGCGACCGGATCCTCAAAGAGGTGGCAAGACGCCTCTCGGAGCAAGCACGAGACGGCGAGCTCGTCGCGCGCATCGGCGGCGAAGAGTTCGCCTGGCTGATCCCCGAGTCAGACCAGCACGGCGCCTACGCCGCCGCCGAGCGCGTGCGCCGCGCGATCGAGACGACAGCATTCGCGGACATCGACACCATCACGCTGTCAGCCGGCGTGTGCTCGACCGAGCACGCCCGCGACGCCCAAGAGCTCATGCTCTACGCCGACCGCGCGCTGTACGCCGCCAAGAGTCACGGACGCAACATCACCTTCCTCTACAGCCACAACATGCACGCCGGTGTCGACGACCACCACATGCACGCCGCGCGCGATCGACGCGACGAACACCCCGACGCAGCAGCAACCTGATGCACTGACTGAGCTCGTCCGCTATAGGGCGTCGGGCTCGGTGTGCCGCGGTCCTGGGCACTCGAGTTCAAACCAGACGTGGGTGGTGCCTTCGTGCACGCCCCAGCGGCTGGCGACATCGTCGACGATCCCCAGTCCCCAGCCGCCGACCTGCGAGAAGTCCTTGCGTCGCAGTTCGCGTTCGAACCCCGAGCCGTCGTCGACGAGCTCGACGAGCAGGTGGTCGTCGTCGAGGTGCGCGCGCAGCGTGATCTGCCCTTGGCCATGCACCATCGCGTTGGTCGCCAGTTCGCTGACGAGCAACTCGGCATCCACCAGCTGATCGCAGGTCACGCGCTCGCCACACCAGCCTCTGAGCGCGCGTCGAGCAGCGTGCGCCACGTTCTGAGAACGTGGCAGCCGGACCTCAAGATCGCCTCGATTCGCCACTGCAGCACGCCCCCTCCGGTTGTGCCTCCCAGCAGCGTTACCCCGCGCCGGCAATCGGCAACCGGTCTCGGGCCCCAGCAACGGCGGCGGGGGCCGCGGTTTTCATCCGGTTTGCGATCGACGGCTTCGCGACGCCGGATCGCGGTTGGCCCATGTGAACGCGAGCAGTCCGAGGGCCAGCAGCGCTGCCCAGCTGCGCTGCGCCGCGTCCCACGCGTCGTCGCCGGATGTCGTGAGCCGGGCCCAGCGCTCGGGCAGTGCCAGCGCTGCGGCGACGATCGCGAGCGGAACAAGGGCTCCCGTCCAGCCGCCGTGCTCGTCTCGCCTGAGGCGCAGCGCGATCGCCGAGCCGGCGAGCGTCAGCGAGAGCATCGCGGTGTACTGCAGGCTGAGCGCGGCGCGGTCGTGCGGCCCGAACGTCGCTGCGTCGGCGGCGGTCGCGTACCACAGCGATCCGGCCCAGGTGACGCACAGCAGCGGCAGCGCGAGCGCGACGAGCAGCAAACCGGCGGCGGGCGAGCGGCCTCGGTGTGGCGGCGACCGTCGCGGCGGCGGCGTCGTCGAGCAGGAACGCGGCGCCCGCGCACAGTGCCAGCCCGCCGAAGCCCGGCCAGCCCACCGGCAGCGGCGATCCTGGCGCAAGCGGCGCCACGACGACGACCCCGACGCAGGCCAGCGCACCGGCGAGCAGCGCCGGCCAGGCGACCGTTCGCGCGACCGCTGCCACGCTCTGCCGCGCCACCATCACGATGCGATGCCGTAGCCACCGGGCGGCGGCTCGGGCGGGAAGCCCAGAATGACCCCGGCCGCGGTCGCGGCCAGACCGGCGAGCGCCAGCAGCGCGATTCGCGCTCGCCGGTCATGACGTGCGAGCGCGCCCGCGGCGGCCAGCGCCGTCAGCCCGGCGAGGCCGGTGAGATGCCAGCCGACCGAGGCGTGCGCCAGCCAGTCGACGTCGAAGCTCGACGGCACGTTGTCGCCGAACACGAACCACGGCCCCCAGGCGATCGGCGGGAAGAACAGCATCAGCGCCGCGATCACGCCGGGATAGGTGCGCCGGGTCCAGCTGGCGACGAGCACGCCGATCGATCCCGCCAGGACGAGGTAGACCGGCCCCTGGGCGAGCTCCAGCGGTTGCAGCGCATAGCGCTCTCCGGAGACGACGACCGCGCCGTCGAAACCGGCCTCCAAGAGCGCCGCGACGGCGATCAGCGCGACGCCGGCCAGCCCGGCGGCGCCGAGCGACAGCAGCGCCGCCGGCCGGTGGGTCGCCGACGTGGCGGTGGCGGCCCTCGGCGGTGCGCCACCACAGCTGGGCGCGCGCGTCGCGTTCGTCGGCGATCCAGACGCGGTCGCGGGCGAGCCCGCTGAGCTGCGCGGGGGTGGCGTCGAACGCGTCGCGGCCCGCGCGCAGGACGATCACGCGCTGGCAGAGCGCGGCGACGTCCTCGGTCTGATGGGTGGACACGAGCACGACCCGTTCGTCGCCGAGGTCGGATATGAGCTCGCGGAAGCGCAGCCGCTGCTCGGGATCGAGCCCGGCGCTGGGCTCGTCGAGCACGAGCAGCTGCGGGTCGCCGAGCAGCGCCTGCGCGAGCGCGATGCGGCGGCGCATCCCACCGGAGAGCCTGCGGATGCGGCGCCCGGCGACGTCGCCGAGGCCGACCAGCTCCAGCACGCGCCGCACCTCGCGGTGGCGCGCACGGGTATCGGTCATCTCCTTGAGGATCGCGATGTAGTCGACGAACTCGAAGGCGGTGAACTGGCGATGAAAGCCGGCTCCTGGGGCATGTAGCCGAGCCGGCGGCGGATCTCCGTGCGCTCGTCGGGCTCGGAGGGGTCCAAGCCCAGCAGCCGCAGGTGCCCGCCGGTCGGCGCGAGCACGGTCGCGATCATCCGCATCAGCGTCGTCTTGCCGGCGCCGTTGGGTCCCAGCAGCCCGGTGACGCCGGCGTCGAGGCCGAGGCTCAGGTCTGCGACCGCGTCGGTCGCGCCGTAGCGCTTGCGCAGCCCGGTCATCCTGATCGTGGCGTCGTTCATGTCATGCCTCCTCGGCGTTCGAAGCTGTCGGTGCTACGGGCGAGCACGAGCGCGGCGAGCACCGCGACGAGCGCGAACGTGAGCTGGCCGGTCGCGCCGAAGACGAGCAGCGGCTCGCGCGTGATGCTCCAGCCGGTCCCGACGGCCAGCACCCAGACCGCCGCGAGCGACCCGCAGGCGGCGGTGGCCGACGTGCGCGTGGCGAGCGCGAGGCTCGCGAGCGTCAGCCCCAGCGACGGAGCGAGCCAGGCTGCGGCGCTCCAGTGCGAGCCCGGCAGCGCGACCGCAGCGATCGCGGCCATCGCGGTGGTCGTGACGAGCACCGCGAGCGCGCGGATCAGCAGCAACCCGAAGCTGCGCATCGGCGCCGCGAGCCCGACCTCGTAGGTCGGATCGACATCAGGACCGTAGGCCGTACAAGAGACGCAGCGCCTGCCGGTCACCATCCGCGACCGCGGCCAGCAGCTGTACGTCGCTTCGCTCGGCGGTCACCAGGAATGCCCTCACGCCCTACCTGTCGGACGGCGAGCCTAGAGCGGTTCGCCGTGGTTCGCGAACCGCTCGCCGCCACCGTACGACAGCTTGGTCGTGGACCCGGCGCTATCGATCGCCGCCCGGAGCGGAACTCGAAGAACGCACGCGGCGCGCATGGCTGGCGAGCCCGCACGCTACATCGCCGCCGCGAGACCGGATCTACGGCACCGATGGCCGCGCTCACGCTGGCAGCTCGGCGTGCCGATAGGTCAAGCATGCTCGCGATCACGGTGACCAACGCCGGAATCCCAGCTTCGAAGCTCACGGCGTGGCGGGCGTCCTCGACGGCGTGACCGTCGCGGAGCGCGTCCGCGCTGCGCAGCAACTGCACGAGGCCCGCGACCACCTGCGCGCCGTCACCGACAGCATGGGCGAGGCGCTCTGCACGCTCGACGACGCCGGCCACGTGCACTACATGAATGCGGCCGCCGAGCATCTGCTCGGCTACGGCATCGACGAGTTGCGCGGGCGCACGCTGCACGACGCGACGCATTACCGCCACCCCGACGGGTCGCCATACCCAATCCAGGACTGCCCGCTGTACGCGGCGCATCGGGCACGCGAGCCCACCCGGGTCGAGGACGACATGTTCATCCGCCGCGACGGGACGGACGTGCCTGTGTCGTGGGTGCTGACGCCATTTGACAGCGCCGAGGGCAATCACTCGGTGATCGTCTTCACGGACAACACGCGTGCGAAGGCCCAGCAGGAGAAGCTGCAGCTCGAGATCGACGAGCTCTCGGACGTGCGCGACCTGCACGAAGCGCTTCAGGAACAGCGCTTCGAGCTCTTCGCGCAGCCGATCATCGACCTGACGACCGGAGCGACGGTCTCGCACGAACTGCTGCTGCGGATGCGAGAGCGCGACGGCGCGATCCGCGTGCCCGGGTCGTTTCTGACGATCGCCGAGCGCTGCGGCCTGATCCGCGAGCTCGATCGCTGGGTCATCGGCCAGTCCGCGCGCCTCTCCGGGGAGGGCCACCGCGTCGAGCTGAACCTGTCGGCGGCGTCGCTCAGCGACCCCTGTCTGTTCGACGACTTCGTCGACGCGATCGCCCGGCACGGCGCTGATCCCGCGCTCATGGTCATCGAGCTGACCGAGACGGCGCTCATGCAGGACGAAGCGAGCGCCCGGTCGTTCATCGAGCGTGTGCGCGTTCTGGGGTGTGAGTTCGCGCTCGACGACTTCGGAACCGGCTTCGGCGGATTCAGCTACCTCAAGCGCCTGCCTGTCGACTACCTGAAGATCGACGTCGAGTTCGTCCGCGACGTGTGCACCGACAGCGCCAGCCGCAAGGTCGTGCAGGCCGTCGTCGGTCTCGCGAAGGCATTCGGGCAGCGGACGGTCGCCGAAGGCGTCGAGGACGACATGACGCTGCGGATGATTCGCGAGATGGGCGTGGACTACGCGCAGGGCTATGGCATCGGTCTTCCCGCGCCGCTCGACGACACGCTCTACGCGGCGGGGTCTCAGTCGCTCGAGCAATCCCGCAGCAAGCGCGTCCTCGATTCGCATCGGACGCGGCGCGCGTCACGAGACCAGGCAGGCCCGCAGACCGATTCCGGCCCGCTGCTCGATCTCGCCGCGACGATGACCAGCGAGCTCGCGCAACAGCGCACGCGGCTGCTCGATGCACAGTCGATCGCGAAGCTCGGAAGCTGGGAGTGGGACATCGCGAGCGACACGATCAACTGGTCGGCCGAGCTCTGCCGGATCTACGGGCTCGCTCCGGACGCTCACCCGAAAGACTTCGAGGCAGCGCTCGGATGCCTGCATCACGAGGACCGTTCCCGGGTCGAAGCGCAGATACGCGCGGCATATGAGAGCGGTGAGCCGTTCGCCCTGAAGGCGCGCATCGTGCGCCCCGACGGCTCGGTCCGCGTGCTGCAGAGCCTCGGCGAGGTGATCGTCGGCGACGACGGGCAGCCAGGGAGGCTGCTCGGAACGGGCCAGGACATCACCGAGCGTGAGTCGATGGAGGCGCAGCTGCGCAGCAGCAGCCGGTACTTCGACCTCTCGCGCGACGTGATCGCGGCTGCCGGCTTCGACGGCCACTTCAAGCGCGTCAATCCCGCCGTGCAACTCATCCTGGGCTGGACCCCCGAGGAGTTCATGGCGCAGCGGTTCATCGACCTCGTGCATCCCGACGATCGCGCGGCCACGCTCGCGGAGGTGGACAAGCTCGCGGCAGGCGCGGTCACCCTGAGCTTCGTCAATCGTTATCTCGCCAAGGGCGGCGGGTACCGCTGGCTTGACTGGAACGCGATCGTGGCGCCTGGCGAACCGCTGATGTACTGCTCGGGACGGGACATCACCGAGCGCAAGGAGGCCGAGTCGGCGCTGGCGACGAGCGAACGGCAGACGCGCCAGATCATCGAGACGGCGCACGACGCGTTCGTCGCGATCGACGCTCAGGGCTTGATCACCGATTGGAACCCCACGGCGCAGGACACCTTCGGCTGGTCGCGTCACGAGGCGCTCGGGCGGGAGCTGGCACAGATGATCATCCCCGAGCGCTACCGCGACGCCCACCACAGCG
This sequence comes from Solirubrobacteraceae bacterium, assembly GCA_035536715.1. GTDB lineage: Bacteria > Actinomycetota > Thermoleophilia > Solirubrobacterales > Solirubrobacteraceae > CADCVQ01. Next base: position 11,259 of record DATLNO010000302.1, on the reverse strand, counting down.
GGCTGGAGCGCTTCCGCGCCGGCGGCGAGGCTCGGGTCGTGGGCAAGCTGCTGGAGCTGTCCGCGATGCACCGCGACGGCCGCGAGTTCCCGATCGAGATGACGATCTCCGCGACCGAGACGCCGGACGGCCACACCTTCAACGCGTTTCTGCGTGACATCACCGCGCGCCGCGATGCCGAACACGAGACCGAGCGCAGCCGCAGGCTGCTCGAGCGCCTGCTGCGCGCGCAGCACGCGATCACGCGGGTCTTCGCCGAAGCGCAGAGCAGCGACGAGGCGCTGCGCGCACTGCTGGCGGCGCTCGGCGAGGCGATGGAGTGGCAACTGGGTGCGTGGTGGGCGCGCGAGGACGGCGAAGAGGTGCTGCACTGCCGTTCGGTATGGCGCCGCGACGACTCGGCCTCCGAGTTCGAGAAGATCAGCCTGTCGCTCGAGCTTCCGCGTGGGCTCGCGCTCCCGGGGCGGGCGTGGGCCAGCGGCGAGGCGGAGTGGACGGCCGACCTCGCCGCCGACCCGAGCTTCCCGCGATCCAAGGCGGCGGCAGATGACGGCCTGCACGCGTCGCTGTGCGTACCGATCTTCGCCGAGCACGAGTTCCGCGGCGCGGTCGAGTTCTTCGGCAGTCACATCGGCGAGCCCGACCACGCCACGCGTCAGATCCTCGGCACGATCGCCGACCAGATCGGCGGCTTCATGGCCGTGCTCGACGAGCGCACCGACCTGCTCGGCAAGCTCCAGCGACTCGCGCTCACTGACGAGCTCACGGGTTTGGACAACCGCCGTGCGTGGCAGGAGGCGCTGGAGCGCGAGACCGCGCGGGCGCGACGTCACGGTGAGCCGCTGTGCGTCGCGATGCTCGACCTCGATCACTTCAAGCGGTTCAACGACACCCACGGCCACCAGGCCGGCGACAGGTTGCTGGCCGAGATGGCGCACGAGTGGAGGGCGCAGGTCCGCGCCGGCGACATCCTCGCGCGGTACGGCGGCGAGGAGTTCTCGCTCGTGTTGCCGAGATCGTCGCTGGAGGTGGCCGAAAGCGTCCTGGCGCGCGTACGGGCGGCGACGCCGCAGGCGCAGACGTGCTCGGCCGGCGTCGTCGCGTTCGATGGCATCGAATCCGTGGAGCACCTCGTCGGTCGCGCCGACGCCGCGCTGTACGCGGCGAAGGCGCAAGGCCGCGATCGCACCGTCACCGCCTGAGCGTCGGTTGCGTCGCCCTCACGCCCTACCTGTCGGACGGCGAGCCTAGAGCGGTTCACCGTGGTTCGCGAACCGCTCACCGCCACCCGTAGTACACGCGCTTGAGCTTGCGGTGCCGGTCCCGCAGAACGACTGCAAGTCCCCGGTGACGGCGACGACGCCGAGCAGGCGCCCGTCTTCGTCGACGACCGGCACGCGGCGCGCATCCGTCTGCAGGGCGAGGTCGCGGCCCGTCGTCGCCGGCGCGTCAGGAGCGACCGTAGGGCCCTTCTGCGCGACCTCGACGGCAAGGCGCGCCGGGTCGGGCTCGTCGGCCAGGTCGTCGAGCGTCAGCGACCCCGCGTAGCGCTCGTCATCGGCGATGAAGGCCTGGCGGCGGCTCGGGCTCGCGGCGAACCACGCACGGACGTCGTCGACGGTCGTTGTGGCCGGCAACGCTGTGAACTTCGCGTGCGTGATGTCCGCGACGGTGAGCCCGTCCGCTTCGTCGATCCTCGTCTTTGGCATCGGCGCATCATCGCAGCCGCGAGAATGGGCTCGTGCCACGCTTCGACGACCTCGCCGCCGATCGCGCCGCGCGCCTGGATACGCTGGCGCTCGCGCTGGCGGCGGAGTTCCGGACGGTCGACGAGGCAGCCGCGCTCGCGCGGCTGGACGAGCTCGCCGTGGAGGTCGCCGCGGCCGCGGCCGGGAGCAACGAACTCGACGCCCTCATCGAGGTGCTCGGCAGGCAGCATGGGTTCGCCGGCGCCCGCGACGAGTACGACCATCCCGACAACTCGATGCTCGACCTCGTGTTGGAGCGCGGCCGGGGCCTGCCGATTGCGCTGTCGGTCGTCTACGTCGAGACCGCGCGCCGCGCCGGCATCGCGCTGGACGGGGTGGGCCTGCCCGGCCATTACGTCGTCGGGCAGTTTCCCGGTGGTGGCGCGGCGCCCACGCTGCTCGACCCGTTTGCCGGCGGCGTGCGACTCGACGCGTCCAGCGCTGTGACCGCTGCGAGTGGTTCGATCCGTGCGTGGGGCGCACACGAGACGGCGCTGCGGATGCTCAACAACCTCGTCGGCTCCTACACGCGCCGCAACGACCTCGGCCGAGCGATACGGGCGGCCGAGTTGCGGCTCGAGCTTCCGCTCGAGCGCGATCGTGCCGGGACGCTGGCGGCGGAGCTGCGAGGGCTCCGCGCGCGGCTGAACTAAGCCCCGGCGTCGGTGCCGGAGTGGCTCGTCGCGTCGGCGTCATCGCCGCCCTCGCGGTCGATGTTGTCCTGACTCGGATCGCTGCGGTCGGTGACCTCGCCGAGTGCGGCATCGCCGAGCGCCTGGCCCTGCTCGCGCTCGGGCGGCGGGGGGCCGGGATCGTCGAGCATCTCGCGCGGCACGACGCCCTCGTTGTCGGCCGCGGTGTCGTCGCCGCCCTTTGCATCTGCCGGCTCCTTGACACCACCGCGGTACTCCCTCGGATCCTGCTCGGCCATGAGCTGCTCCCTCCGTCGAGTTCGTTCGGCTGCTGACTGCCCTACCCCGCAAGGCGGGCGCGTATGAGCGGCTACGGTGCATGGATGACCGCTGGCGAACGCTGGAATGCGCGCTACACGCAGGACTTCCGGCCGTTTCCCGACGCGCCGGCGCCCTGGCTCGTCGCACACCGCGAGCTGCTGAGGGGCGGTGGACGTGCGCTCGATGTCGCCTGTGGTGACGGGCGCAACGCGCTATATCTCGCCCAGCGCGGATACGCGGTCGACGCGATCGACGCGTCGGATGTCGCGGTCGAGGCGCTGCGAGCCGCCGCGCACGAGCGCGGCCTCGCGATCACGCCGCTCGTGGTCGACCTCGAGCACGAGCCGCTGCCGTCCGGGCCGTACGACGTCATCGTCGCGATGAACTTCCTGCAACGCGATCTGTTCGGGCCGCTGCAGGACGCGCTTGCCCCCGGCGGGTCGCTGTTCTACGAGACCCTCGGCCAGGCGCATGTGACGCGGCTCGGACGCAGCTTCAACCCGGCCTACCTGCTCGAGGACGGTGAGCTGCTGCGGGCGTTCCCCAAGCTGGACGTCGTCGAGCATTTCGAGGGCGTTGCCGAGCGCACGGGCGGTCCGCGCGGTGTGGGGGCGATCGTCGCCCGGCGTCCTGTCGACGGGCGTTAGCCTGCTCGTGGCGATGGCGACCGCACCGCGCGAACCGATCCTGCTCACCGTCATCGGCGGATTCCTCGGCGCGGGCAAGACCACGCTGCTCAACGGGCTGCTGCGCGACGCCGGCAACCGCCGCCTCGCGGTGCTCGTCAACGATTTCGGCGCGATCAACATCGACGCCGAGCTCGTGCAGTCGCGCGAAGGCGAGATGGTGAGCCTGAGGAACGGCTGCATCTGCTGTGGCGTCGCCGGCGACTTCATCGGCGAGCTGGCACTGCTGCGCGACCGCCCCGATCCGCCGGCGCATGTTGTGGTCGAGGCGAGCGGCGTGGCCGACCCGGGCCAGATCGCCGTGCTCGGCGACCTGCCCGGATATCGCCGCGACGCGGCGGTCGTGGTCGTCGACGCCGAGTCGGTCCGCGACCGCGCGACCGACGACCGGACCGGACACCACGTCATGGGGCAGCTGCGCGCCGCCGACCTGCTCGTCCTCAACAAGTCCGACCTCGTCGACGCCGAGCAGCTTGCGCAGACGCACGCCTGGCTGCGCGAGATCGCGGGGCCGTCGACGGCGATCGTCGAGACCTCGTTCGGAGCCGTCCCTGTCGAGGTCGTGCTCGGCGTGCACGGGGGCGGCCGGCCGGCGGCTGCCGAGCCCGACCGCGATCACGACGTGCACGACCATGCGCATCACCCGAGCTATGAGAGCTGGAGCTGGAGCGGGCCCGACCCGATCAGCGGGACCGGGCTCGTCGACGCCCTCCACGCACTGCCCGACGGCATCGTGCGCGCCAAGGGGTTGCTGCACCTGCGCGAGGACCCGGCCAACCGCTATGTCCTGCAGGTTGTCGGGAGGCGCTTCACCGTCGAGGCCGACCGCCCGTGGCAACCGGATGCGGCGCCGGCCTCGCAGCTCGTCGTGATCGGCCTGCCGGGATCCGTCGACGAGCAGGAGCTCGATGCGACGCTCGAACGGCTCACCAGCCCGGCGCCGACCGGCGCTGCGGCGATCGACGTCTGAAACCATCGCATCGGCATGGCCGCCGCAATCACGACGACGCTGATCGCCCTGGTCGCCGCACTCGCCACCGCCGGCGACGCGGCCGCCCAGGCGCAGTACACCCGCTGCGAGAACGCCGGCGACGCGACGCTGGTGCAGGTGAGCGCCGCGAGCTGCGACGACGCTCGTGCCGCGGCGAGCGCGCTCGACGGCAAGCCCGCCACCAGCAGCGAGAGCGCGCTGCGCGCCGCCGGGTGGTCGGCGCTGCGCGCCGCGGCGGCGGATACCGGCGAGCAGTACGACGTCGTCGCGATCCGCGGTCGCGCCGCCCTGCGGATCCGCCGCAGCGGCGCCGCTCCCGACCTCGACGGCTGGGCTGCGGGCCGCGAGCTGCTCTTCGCCCGCGGCCAGCTGATCGGCGGCAGGCCACCCCCGCGCGGCGCCGCGGTGTGCACGTCGGCCTTCCTGATCCGCCTCGGCGGCCATCCCGGCGGGCTCAGCGCGGCGCACTGCGGTGGAACCCGCACGGACGGCACGACGCAACGGCGCAATGCCGCGCTGCGACGCCCGCCCCAGCCCGGCATCGTCGTCGGGCGCGTCCAGCGCAACCTCGCCCGCACGCGCCCGCTCGACGCGCTCGTCCTGCCCGTTCCGTCCGGCGCCGGCAGGCCGTCGGCGGCGGTCGTCGACCGCGGCGTGTCGCGGCCACCGTGGTTCGTCGCCGGTGTCGGCAGGCCGCTGTCCGGTCGCCGTGTCTGCTTCACGGGGCGCACGAGCGGCGTCGACCAGTGCGGCGAGATCGTCTCGTCGAGCAAGCGCCGCGCGGAGCTGCTGCTCAGCGCCTTCGCGGGTACGCGCGTGCGCTGCACGACGATCCGGGCGCGCGAGGGCGACAGCGGCGGTCCGGTCTACACCGCGGCGCGGACCGACGGCTCGGTTTACGCGGTCGGCATCACGACGCTCGTCGTCGGAGCCGCCGCGCGGATGTGCTTCACCCCGATCGAGCCGGTGCTCGCCGCGCTCGGCGGCCGGCTCGTCATCGCCGCCGGCGCCTGAGCACCGCGCCGACGACCGCGCCGTAGGCGACGTGGTCGAGCACCTGCGGCATCTGTGCCAGCGCGCGGATGCGCGGGTAGCGCCGGCCGATGACGCCGATGTCGAGCGCCGAGATCGCCAGGCCCGCAAGCGTCGCCCAGGCGACCGTCCGGCGGCGGGGAAGCACCGCCGCGAGCAGGACGGCCCAGCCCAGCGACAGCCCGATGTGGACGGGCACCGCGGCGAGCGCCAGCCGCACGGCGCGGTCCTCGTGCGGCAGCAGCAGCGTGCCGGCAGCGAGCGTGGCCTCGACAGGGCTCGACCGCGTCACGATCGCGTGCAGCGTCGAGGGCGCCCCGCTCAGGACGGCCGCCACGGCGCCGGCGGCGAGCCCGTCCTGCAAGGTGGTGGCGTGCTTCATGCGCCGGACGGTAGTCACCCGGGGGATCCCTGCGCCCACCGCTCGGGCTCAGCGTCCGAGGACGCCGGCTGCGGGCTTCGACAGCGGGCCAGAGGACCGTGCCGCGCGCGCTGTCGTAGGCTTGGTGCCCGGGCTTCAGCGGGCCGCGGACAAGACCGCGGACTGCAGAGCTTCACTCTCCCAATCGAAAGGGGTTCTTCGTGGCGCGCAAGCGACCGACAGCCTCCGACATCACATGCGAGTCCGTCGTCCAGAACATTGTCGCGCGGCCCTGACGCGGAGTTACACGTCGATGCCCGCACCCTCCAGCACCGCTGTCCAGCAGCCGGCCGCGCTTGATCGCTCGCTCACCCAGCGGCAGGACGCGCTCGAGCAGGCAAACACCGTCCGGACGCAGCGAGCGAAGCTCAAGAGCGACCTCAGGGCGGGACGCTGCTTGATCTCAACCGTCCTGCTCGATCCGCCGCAATACGTGCAGAGCGCCAAGGTTCTCGACGTGCTGCTCGCCGTGCCCACGTACGGGCACGTCAAGGCCAACAAGATGCTGACGCGATGCCGCATCTCGCCGAGCAAGACGATCGGCGGGCTCACACAGCGCCAGCGCACCGAGCTCGCGCAACTCCTAGACGAACGGAGCTAGGCTGTCATGGCCACAGTCTCGCCCCCCTTCGGACGCACCGCCACCACACAGCAGGTCATCGACGACCCCGGTGACGACGACTGGGTCTGGAGCTGCGCCGGGATCGATATCCCGGTTCCGCACTGGCTGGCGGAGATCCTTGCCGTGCAGCCGATGGTGCGACTGGAGATCCTGCTCATCGGGATCTGCTGCGGACTCATCATCGGTGCCACCGCGCTGTTTCTCGCGATCTACATCACGATGTACTGAGGACGCGCCACTCGGCCGGCTGAGCGCGCGGCCTCTTACTGTGCGGGGCGCTGCGCGGCGCTGTCGATGATGCGCTTGAGCGCGTCGAGTTGCTCGTTCAGCGGCGCCCTGGGTTGAGCGGGAGCCGGCGCGGCGTTCACGCTGCTCTTCTGGGGAGGCGCGTCGCCGCCGCTGAGCGACACGAGGAGGATGACGATGGCCAGGAGCGCGAGCGCGGCGGCTCCCGCGACAGCCGGCGAAACCCCGCGCCGTCGTAGCCCGGTGCTCGCCACGGCCGGCTGGACGGCGTCTCGGGTGCCGGGTTGTGCCGGCTGAAGGAGGGTTTCGGCCGGCGCAGCCAGCTGCGTCGCAGCCGTCGCGTCGACGACCTCAGTCGGTGCAGTGGCGCCGCTGCCCGCGGGCGGCGAGGCGTCGAGCAGTTCGAGGGCTGCTGCTGCCGAGCGGGGCCGCTGCGCGGGATCCGATGCCGTGAGCGTCGCGATGAACGTCGCCAGAGCGGGCGGCGGGGCCTGGCCTGCGAGCTCACGCAGCACCATGCCGGCGGAGTACAGATCGCTCAGCACGCTGGCCGGCTGGCCGGCGCTGACCTCGGGCGCGAGGTACTTGATCGTGCCGACGAGCATCCCGGTCTGCGTCAGCGACGTGGAGTCCTCGGCCTGCGCGATGCCGAAGTCGGTCACGTGCGCGCGGCCCTCGGCATCGAGCAGGATGTTGGCGGGCTTGATGTCACGGTGCGTGATCTGAGCCCCGTGGACGTGGGCGAGCGCATCGAGCAGCTCACGGGCCAGCCGGCGGGTGTCGGGTGCCGACGCGGCGGGATCAGCGAGACGCTCGGCAAGGTTCACCCCGGGTATGTATTCCATGATGAGGTACGGTCGCCCGTTCTCGATGCCGTAGTCGAAGACCTGCACGATGTTCGGGTGCGATAGGCCGGCGGCAGCTCGAGCCTCGCGCTCAAAGCGCGTCAGCCAGCCCGGGTCGTCCGCGAGCGTGTCGGCGACGACCTTGACCGCGACCCGGCGGCCAAGGCGCTCGTCGAGGGCCAGCCACACCGACGCCATCCCGCCGGCGCCCACACGCCGCTGCAGTCGGTAACGCCCGTCTGCGAAGGTCACATCAGCGGCGAGCCTCATGTTCAGCCTTTGCCTTTGCTCTTGCCGTTGCCCTTGCCGCGTCCCTTGGCCGGGCCGGGCGCGACCGGGGCGGGCTGCTGCTTGGCCGGCGGCGGTTGCACCGACGGTGCGGGCTGGGATGCTTCGACGTCAAGCTCGATGCGACGCCGAGCTTGAGCGATCCCCGTTCTCAGCGCGCGCTCGTGGGCGTCGGACAGATGACCGGCCCGCGCTTCACGAGTCACGATGCTCGACAGCGCGGTCAGCGCGCCGACCGCCTTCACCTTGTCCTGGGCGTCCGCAGCCGCCCGCGTCACGACGAGCGCCTGATTCATCCGGTTCGTCACGTCCGCGCTCAGCCGCGCCGACGGCGATGACCCGCATCCCGCCATCATGGCGCTCGCGGCACTGAGGATTCCGACGGTGACCGCCCCGGACGGTCGAACATGCATGCGGGGATGATGCCCTACCCGTGCGGCCCCGCTGCAGGGTGCCCAGCAGAACTACCAGACGCGCGCACGGGATCATCTGCAACGCGCCGGGTCGCGCGCGGTACGATTGCGCCCTCAGCCACGGAAGCGGGGGAGTTGTCTTGCGCATCAAAATGGTGTCGCTGGAGGATGGAATCACCTCCTGCGGCTTTCGGAAGATGGCCGCGTTCGTCGCGCGCATCAACGAGGACACGGAGTCCTGCTATGTCTCGACGAACCGATACCGCAATATCCGCAATGGCCTGCGAGGCACGCTCGGCAGCGCCGGCTCGCTCGAGGACGAGGACATCGACCTTGCCGCGCGCCACCTGATCGAGGCCGACGTCGTCGGCCTCTCATCGATGACGGGCTACGCGGAGCTCACCCGCCGGCTGATCACGCGCGTCAAGGAACTCGACCCGTCCACGTACGTCATCTGGGGCGGGATCCACGCGATCATCCAGCCTGAGGACGCGATCCTCGCCGACGTCGACGCGATCTGCACCGGTGAGGGCGAGTTCGCGTTCGAGGAGCTCTATGGCCTGCTCAAGGAGGGTCGCGACCCTACGCAGGTCAAGAACTTCTGGTTCAGGCAGCCCGACGGCAACATCCTCAAGAACCACTTCCTGCCGCTGATGAGCGTCGAGCAGATGGAGTCGCTGCCCTTCCCGCAGTACGGCGACGGCGAGACGATCTACGAGACCGGCGAGGGCTTCAAGCCGATGAACGCCCGCCACTACATCGAGAACGACGGCCTGAGCTACACGACGCTGTGGTCGATCGGGTGCCCATTTCACTGCACGTACTGCGGCAACACGAAGTTCATCTCCAACGACGCGAAGTACAAGCGCATCCGCCACCCGAGCGCGCGCTACATCGTCGACGAGGTCAAGACCGCGCGGGCACGCTTCCCGCACCTCAGCCACGTCTCGTTCCACGACGACAGCTTCATGGCGATCCCGTACCGCGAGATCGAGGAATTCGCCGAGCTGTGGAAGGCCGAGCTCGACCTGCCGTTCGCGGTCTACGGAGTCATCCCCAACTACGTCAAGCGCGACAAGTTCGAGCTGCTCACGTGGGCCGGGATGAACCGCGTGCGGATGGGGATCCAGAGCGGCAGCCGCAAGACGCTCGAGTTCTACAAGCGCCCGTCGCCGCCGGAGAAGATCCTCGCGGCCGGTGAGGTCAACGCGTCGTTCGCGCCGAAGTACCACATCCCACCGGCCTACGACATCATCACCGACAACCCCGTCGAGACGGCCGAGGACATCAGGGAGACGCTCCAGCTCCTATACGACATGTCCCGCCCGTACACGCTGTTCATCTACTCGCTCAAGGTGATCCCGAACACCGAGCTCGAGCAGGCGATGCAGGAGCGCGGCATCGACATCGAGGAGATCTCGGCGACGTTCATGTCGATCCCTCCGCGCCTGAACAACCTCATGCTCTACACGCTGACGATGTGGCGTCCGCCGGAGTGGCTGTGGAGGCGGCTGCTCAAGCACGTCAAGGCGAGCACCGAGGAGCAGCGGATGTACCCGCGCCTGGGCCGCTGGCTGCGCGCGATGTATCTCTCGCGCCGCGCGCTGAGCCACCTCGTGAAGCTCGACTTCTCGGCGATCCCGGGGCGCACCGGCTACTACTTCTGGCGCCTCGGCTTGATCGGCATGTGGCGCAAGCACATGACGACCCGGCTGCCGCGCCCGCCGCGGCCCGAGAAGGAGATCGCGCGCGAGAAGCGCGAGCACGCCGCGAAGAAGATCGCCGCGTAGCACGGGGTTGATGCAGCGCGGTCAGTCGGCGAGCGCGGCGTACGCGGGCAGCACGCGGCCCTCGATGTACTCGAGGCCCGCGCCGCCGCCCGTACAGATATGGCTGATGCGGTCGGTGAGCCCGAAGTGGCGCAAGGCGGCGACGAGATCGCCGCCGCCGACGACGGTCGTCGCCTCGCTGGTCGCCATCGCCTCGGCGACCGCGCGCGTGCCGGCGGCGAACGGCTCGAGCTCGAACGCGCCCAGCGGGCCATTCCAGAACACGGTCCCCGCGCGCTCGATGATCGCGGCGTAGGCGGCGGTCGTCCGCGGCCCGACGTCGAGTCCCATCCAGCCGGGCTCGAGGGCGTCCGCGTCGACGGTGCGCCGCTCGGCGTCCGCCGCGAAGCGGTCGCCGACGACGATGTCGAGCGCGATGTGCAAGCGCTCGGCGCCGCGCTGGGCAAGCAGACGCCGCGCGACGGCGATGCCCTCCGCGTCGTGCAGCGAGTTGCCCACCTCGTGGCCGCGGGCCGCGAGGAACGGGAACGTCATCGCGCCGCCGATCAGCACCACGTCGGCGAGTTCGAGGAAGCGCTCGATGACGCCGAGCTTGTCGGTCACCTTCGACCCGCCGAGGACGGCGACGAGCGGCCGCGCGGGGTCGCGCATGACCGCCTCGAGCATGTCGATCTCGCCCGCGAAGAGCAACCCGGCGGCGGAGCGCTGCAGCTGCCGCGGCACGCCGACCGTCGAGGCATTGGCGCGGTGGGCGCTGCCGAACGCGTCGTTGACGTAGGCGTCGGCGAGGGCCGCGAGCCGCGCCGCGAGCGCGGGGTCGTCGTCGGTCTCGCCCGGCTCGAAGCGGATGTTCTCGAGCATGACGACCTCGCCCTCCGGGACGTGCTCGAGGTCGGGCGCGAGCGGTACGTCCTCGCCGAGCAGCTGCGCGAGCCGCGTGGCAACCGGCCGCAGCGACAGCGCCGGATCGCGCCCCTTCGGGCGGCCGCGGTGCGCGACGAGCAGCACCCGCGCGCCGCGCTCGCGCAACGCAGCGATCGTCGGCAGCGTCAGCCGCAGCCGCGTGTCGTCGACGACCTCGCCGTCGGGACCGATCGGGACGTTGAACTCGGCCCGCAGCAGCACGCGGGCACCCGCCAGGTCACCGAGGTCGGGGAGCGTCCGCAGCATCGCGCGTAGAAGGTATCGGCAGCGGGCTGGGCGGCGGGCCGGTCAAGTGGTCGG
>DATLNO010000301.1:0-22564 GCA_035536715.1 Solirubrobacteraceae bacterium | reverse complement strand
TCCAGCTCGTAGTCGGGCAGCTCCGCGCCGCGGCGGTACTCATACGGGCCGCTGACGCTGGCTCCGAACGGCTCGGAGAACCCGGGCACGCCCTTGAGCGTCAGCTCGACGCGGCCATCGACACGACCCGATCGCGCGGCGCGGTTGCCGGGCGCCGTCGCTGCACGCACGAGCTTGACCGCCTCGGCGTGGGTGCTCTGGCGCTCGGACTTCTGCTTCTCCTCGTCCGACCCGCCGCAGCCACCGGCGACGAGTGCGACGGCCAATGCGCCGAGCAACGACGCGGTGCGGCGTGAGCAGCGGCGATGCGCCATGGCCATGTCTACACCGCCGGGGGGTGCGATGCAACGATCGCGGCTACTCGGCGGCCACGAGCCACCAGTAGGCCGGCTGCCCGCCGTCCTCGCATTCGAGCTCGACGCCGACCGGGACGAGCGCGCGCACTGCGGCATCGTCCAGCGGCGCGCCGTCGCCGGCGATGCAGGTCAGCAGCTCGGCGTCCGCGGCGAGCTGCTCGAGCACCGCGGCGAGCGTCGGTCCGGGCGCGCCCCAGGCCACGATCGCGTCGTCGACGAAGCCGACGGCGTCGCCGACAGCGAAGCGCCCGTCGCCGTCAGCGCGTGCCGCCGGGGCGACCGCGCCGGTGCGCACGAGCGCAACGGCCTCGTCGATTGCGGCCACGTTCTGCTCCGCCGAGCGAGTGGGATCGAGGGCGAGCGCAGCCGCCAGGCCGGCCTGCATCGAGCGCGCCGCGCTCACCCGCACGACCTTCTCCGACAGCTCGGCCGCATGCTCGGCGGCCATGACGACGTTCGGCGAGTTCGGTAGCACGACGACCTCCTCGGCGCGCACGTCGTGGATCCCGGCGAGCAGTTCGTAGGTCGACGGGTTGAGCGTCGGCCCGCCCTCGAGCACGGCGATGCCGAGCGACTCGAACAGCGCCCTCATGCCATCGCCGGCGACGACGGCCAACGCGCCACAGCGCTGGGTCGCCAGCCGCGCGTCGCGCTCGAGCACCTGGGCGTGCATGTCGGCGACGTCGAGGTGCGAGACCTCACCGGCGCCGTCGAACAGCGCGGTCGCGGCGCCGGGCGCATCGGTGTGGACGTGGACCTTCAGCGTCGCCGCGTCGCCGACGACGAGGACGGAGTCGCCGATCGCCTCCAGCGGCTCGTTCCAGCGGGCCGGATCGAGGTCGCGGCCGATGACGGCGAAGTTCGTGCAGTAGCGGTACGTCGCGGAGCTGTGCTCGGGGTGGCTGATCTGCGCCGGCGGCGCCTGCCGAGCGACCTCGGGCGCCTTGCTGCCCCGCAGCGCCGCGATCACCCCCGCGATGATCACGGTCAGGGCGTGCCCGCCGGCGTCGACGACACCGCTCTCGCGCAGGATCGCGAGCTGCTCGGGCCCGCGGCGAACGGCCTCCTCGCCTGCGCGCAGGGCCCGCTCGAGCACATCGGCGATGAGCGCGTTCTGCACCGCCGGGTCGCCCTCGGCGCCCAGCCGCGTGTCGCCCATGTGCGCGATCTCCGTGGCGACGCTCGTCGCCATCTCGCGCATCACCGTGAGGATCGTGCCCTCGGCGGGCTCGCGGACGGAGCTGTAGGCGCGCTGCGCGCCGCGCGCCATCGCAGCGCCGATCAGGACCGGGTCGATGAGCTCGCCCGGGCGGCTGATGAGCTCCTCGGCGACACCGCGGATGAGCTGGGAGAGGATCACGCCGCTGTTGCCGCGGGCACCCAGCAACGCCGCGCGGGCGACGGACTCGACGATCTCGTCGCGGCCTATCTCGTCGATCAGGCGCTGCTCGTCGGCGGCGAGGCGGTCGACCTCGACGAGCACGGCATGCAGCGTGAGCGCCATGTTGTCGCCCGTGTCACCGTCGGCGACGGGAAACACGTTGAGATCGTTGATCTCCTGGCGGCGCGAGTCGAGGTGCGTGAGCGCGCCTTCGACGACGGCACGGAAGCGAACGAGGCTGGGATCCATGTGTACCGTTGGCCCAAGGTCGCCGCTCGCGGCGACCAGGACGCAACCCGCCAGATCGCGTGGATCTCCCGGAGGGCGATCCGGTCGCGACGCTAGATGGCCTTCTGGACCTTCCCGGCCTTCAGGCAGCGCGTGCAGACGTACACACGACGCGGCGCGGAGCCGATCAGGATCCGCACCTTCTGAAGGTTCGGGTTGAAACGCCGCTTCGTGGCTCGCATGGAATGGCTGCGGCTCTGTCCGAAGGCCGGACCTTTTCCGCAGCTGTGACAGACCTTGGCCATAACGAGGGGGCAGTGTAGCCGTTCGCTGCCCGCCCCTCTGCCCGTCGCCTCGTCCGGGTTGGAGCACGGACGCGGCTGGGTATGTTCACGAGGCACTGATGCCGCTGGCCTCCCACATCCAGCTGCCTGAGCGCTACCGCGTCACACGTCATATCGCCAGCGGCGGGATGGCATCCGTCTGGGAGGTGCAGGACCTCCTGCTCGGGCGGGTCGTGGCGATCAAGGTGCTCGGCACGCAGTACGCCGCCGATGCCGGCGCGCGCGCCCGCTTCGCACGCGAGGCGCGCACCGCCGCGCGTGCATCCGACCATCCGCACATCGCGACGATCTACGACATCGGCGATCACGATCAGGACGCCTTCATCGTCATGGAGTACTTCAGCGGCGGCACGATGGCCGACCAGCTGAAGACCGCGAGCAGCGCCAGTCGGCGCGTGCCTCGGGAGGAGGCGCTGCGCTGGTTGCGCGAGGCGGCCAGCGGCCTCGATCACGCCCACGGCGCCGGGATCGTGCACCGCGACGTCAAGCCGGCAAACCTCCTGCTCGACGGCCAAGGGCGGCTTGCCGTTGCCGATTTCGGCATCGCCAAGCTCGCCGACGACACGAACATGACCCAGACCGGCATGCTGCTGGGCACCGCCGCCTATCTCTCGCCCGAGCAGGCCACCGGCGCGATCGCGACCGCGGCCAGCGACCGCTACGCCTTCGCCGTCGTCGCCTACGAGCTGTTGACCGGTCAGCGGCCGTACGCCGGCGGGCCGGCGCCGGCCCAGGTGCGCCAGCACGCCGAGGCCCAGCCCCTGCGCGCCAGCGAGGCGGCGCCCGGGCTGCCGACCGCGATCGACCGGGTGTTCGCGCGCGGGTTGGCGAAGGATCCTGCCGAGCGCCCGGCGACGGCTGCCGAGCTCGTCGAGGAGATCGAGGCCGCCCTGGCGCCGGTGGAGCAGACCGAGCCCACCAAGCGGCTGACTGCGCTGCCGCCGCCGCCCGTGCCGGCGGCACCGGTCATCGCGCGCGGGCGGCCGCGGGAGCCGCAGCCGTCGGAGCCTGCTCGCCGGCCCCAGCCACCTACTCCGCCGCCACGAGTCGCCACGCCGGCCGACCGTCCCCCTCCACCCGACCGCCATCGCATCTCGCCGCTCGTCGCGTTCGGCGTCGTTGCCGCGATCGTCGGAGCCGTGCTCGCGATCGTCCTGACGAGCGGGGGCGACAACGGCTCGAAGACCGCCGCGACGACGCCGAAGAGCTCGCAGGGCGCCGGCGAGCGCACGCAGACGTCGGCGCCCGCCGCGCCGCCTGCAGCCCAGGAGCAGCCCCAGCAGCCGTCGACGCCCACCGGCGCCGCGGCGGCAGACGGTGACCCGCGGGCGCTCAACGACCGCGGCTTCGCGCTCAACCAGAAGGGCAGCTACGCCGAGGCGGTCCCGCTGTTGCAGGCATCGGTCGATGGCTATCGCAGCGCGGGGCGCACGAGGGACCTCAACTTCGCCTACGCCCTCTACAACCTCGGCGTTGCGCTCAATCGCTCCGGCAACCCGGCCGCCGCGGTCGAGGTGCTCACGGAGCGGCTGAACTATCCCAACCAGCGCAGCACCGTCCAGCGCGAGCTGCGTGACGCCCAGGCCAAGCTCGGCGGCGGCAACGAGAAGAAGCAGGACCAGGACAACGACTGATCGACGTAGCGGTCAGGGTCCTCAGACCGTGGGGGCCAGCGGATTGCTCTGCTGGGTCGGCATGCTCGCGACGCTCGCCGTCATCGTGCTGACGCAGAACGCCGTCGCCCAGGAGCCCGCCGCGACGCCGTTGCGCGAGGTTCCGATCCGTGATGCGCCGCTTCACCCGCCTCGGCCCGGAGGTCAGATCACCGAGCTGGACGTCGGCACGTCGCTGCTGGAGGTCGGACGTCCCGAGCGCCTGCAGCGCCAGGCGCTGGCCTGCGGCGAGGTGGCGCGGGCGTGCAACGCGGTGCAACAGTGCACGCGACTGACGACATGGGGGTTCACCGACGCCGTGTCGTGGCTGAGGGCGGGCGAGGCGGGGCTGCTGTTCGACGGCAAGTACCGCGCCAAGCCCGCGTACACGGCGCTGCGTTCGGCGTTTGCGCCGCGTGTGGTTCTTCCCATTGGCGTGCCGCCGCCCTGAGTGTCACTCGGCGGCCGCGAGGCGTTGGGTCGCTTGTGAAGCATCGATGAAGGAACGGTGGACCGGCCCTTGTGGTGTTCGCTCCGGTGCTAGGGGTTCCCCGGGGGGCGGTTCCATGGGGTCTTGGAGGTAACGCGCCCATATGTCGCATGAGTTCCAAGACCCCCCGCGAGCCGCCGCGGCATCCGAGCCCCTTCCTCAGAGCAACGTTCGCAGGCACCGGTCCCCTCGCCGGCCGCCGACCCTGCCGGCGCGGGGCTACTACGACTCGCGCGAAGGCACGGGCCGACACGGCGCCGGCCCGGCCGGGTGCGCGGGGCGCCGCGACGGGCGCCGGGAGCGGTCCGCGGCGCGGGCGGGCTCACGCAGGCGCACGCGGCTGGGCCCACCGCCGGGCAGGGGCAGCTCAACGGGCACGCGGGCGCCGCCATCGCCATCGCTGTCGCCCGAAGGCGGGGCCGGTGGGTCGTCGTCGCCGCGACCCCAGCGCCGCCGCCAGCCCGAGCGCTGATCGGGATCCACGAGCGCCCAGACGAGCATGACCCCGCCAACGACGTGCACGACGAACACGAGCGCCAGCGCGATGATCTCTTCAGCCTGGCCGACCGGCATGTCCGCAGACTACCCCGCCGCGGAGCAAATCACGTCAGCTCGGCGCGCACCCGCAGCAGGGCGAGGACCGCCTCCGCGGCATGCGATCCCTGATCGCGCTTGCCGCCGCCGCTGCGAGCCATCGCCTGGTCCATGTTCTCGACCGTCAGCAGGCCGAAGCCGCATGGCACGCCGGTGCGCAGGGCGACGTCCTGAATCCCGCGCGCCGCCTCGTTGCAGACGTGGTCGTAGTGGCTCGTCTCGCCGCGGATGACGGCGCCGAGGCAGGCGATGCCGGCGTAGCGCTCGGTCCGCGCGGCCATCAGCGCGGCGAGCGGCAGCTCGAAGGCCCCAGGCACGGCGAACACGTCGACCCCGTCGGCACCGGCCTTCTCGAACACGCGCCTGGCGCTCGACACGAGCCGCTCGGCGAGCTCGGTGTAGAACTCGCCCACGACGATCGCGTAGCGGGCGGTGACCTTCGCTGCGTCGTCGCCGCCGGCCATCTACGCCGCGTCCCCGCCCCGCGCGTCGCGCTCATCCTCGTCGTGGAGCATCTCCTTGTCGACATCGAGGCCCTGGTGGTGCAGTGTGTGGCCCATCCGGTCGCGCTTGGCGCGCAGGTAGTCCTCGTTGTGCGGGTTGGAGATGTGCTCGATCGGCACCTGCTCGGAGACCGACAGGCCGTAGCCCTCCAGGCCGCGGATCTTCTTCGGGTTGTTCGTGAGGATGCGGATCGAGCTGAGGCCGAGGTCAACGAGGATCTGCGCGCCGATGCCGTAGTCGCGCAGGTCGGCGGGCAGGCCGAGCTGGAGGTTCGCCTCGACGGTGTCCAGACCGCCCTCCTGCAGCTTGTAGGCGCGCAGCTTGTTCAGCAGACCGATCCCGCGGCCCTCCTGGGAGAGATAGAGCAGCACGCCCTGGCCCTCCCGCTCGATCATCGCCAGCGCGGACTCGAGCTGCTCGCCGCAGTCGCAGCGCAGCGAGTGGAAGACGTCGCCGGTGAGGCACTCGGAGTGCACGCGGACGAGGACGTCCTGCGCACCGGAGACCTCGCCCTTGACGAGCGCGACGTGGTGCTTGCCGCCGACGAGCTCGCGGTAGCCGACGGCGTCGAAGTCGCCGAAGCCGGTCGGGAGCCTCGTCGAGACGACGCGCTCGACGAGCTTGTCGTGGCGGCGGCGGTAGGCGATCAGGTCGGCGACCGTGATCATCTTCAGGCCGTGGCGTTCGCAGTAGCCGACGAGGTCGCCGACGCGCGCCATCGTGCCGTCGTCGTTCATGACCTCGCAGATGACGCCGGCCGGGTTGAGGCCCGCCAGGCGGGCGAGGTCGACGGCCGCCGCGGTCTGGCCGATGCGCTCCAGCACGCCGCCGGCGCGGCTCTTCAGAGGAAAGATGTGGCCCGGCTGGACGAGGTCGCGCGGCGAGCTCTCGGGGTCGATCGCGACCTGGATCGTGCGGGCGCGGTCGGGTGCCGAGATGCCCGTGGTGACGCCCTCACGGGCCTCGATCGAGACGGTGAACGGCGTCTCGAAGGGCGACTCGTTCTTGGCGGCCATGAGGTCGAGACCGAGCTCGTCGCAGCGCTGCGGCGTCAGCGACAGGCAGATCAGCCCGCGCCCGTGCGTCGCCATGAAGTTCACGGCCTCGGGGGTCGCGAACTGGGCGGCCATCGTCAGATCGCCCTCGTTCTCGCGATCCTCGTCGTCGCAGACGACCACCATCTTGCCCTGGCGGATGTCCTCGAGCGCCTCCTCGATCGTGGCGAAGGGGCTACGTGTCAGCTGGCTCATGACCTCTAGCTTGCCAAACCACGCGAGCGCTCGAGCACGAGCATGCCTCCGGCCGCGCGTTCAGGCCCCAAGTCATTGCCCGTCGACGTCTTCCGCGCCCTTCTCGATCTCGTTGCCGGCGTCCTTGGCGGCCTCGCCGGTCTTCTCGTCGACGTCGCCCGCACACGCGTCGAGCTTCTGGCCGGCGTCCTCCGTGTCGCGTCCGATCGCGTCGTCAGTGCCGCAGGCTGGGAGCGCGGCGCCGAGCACCCCGACGACGGCGAGGATGGTCGGGCGTGAGCGCAGGAGAGCGGGCATGGTGGGTCTGTACCCACCCCACCCGTGTGAGCGAATCCTGGTACGCCCGGCGTCGCCGCGTGGGAGATCGGGAACGAAGCGGACGCGAACCTGTTCTGGGCGAACGGGCCCCAGCCGGCCGCGTATGCCGCGCTCCTGCGCACGACCTATCTCGTGGTGAAGGCCCGTGATCGCACTGCGATCGTCGTAGGGGGGTCCCGCGGGCTGTCGTGTCGTGTCAGGTGCGGATAGCGCCCCCTCGTCCGTCACGACCACTGGCGCGGCCGGGTTTCGTGGCGGTCGTGTCGCGTTACGCGCGGCCGAGCCACCGACCCGGGATCTCAGCGCGGCAGCAGCTTCTCGACGTACTTCGCCACGACGTCGACCTCGAGGTTCATCCGTGAGCCCGCGACCGCGCCGCCGAGCGTCGTGCGCTCGAGCGTCTCGGGGATCAGCGAGACGTCGAAGCTCACGTCGTCGATCCGCGCGACCGTAAGCGAGACGCCGTCGATGGCGATCGAGCCCTTGTGCACGACGTAGCGCAGCAGCGCAGGATCCTCCGCGCGGACCGTCACGACCCGTGCGAAGCCGTCCTCGCGCACCGCCGCGACCGCGCCGACGCCGTCGACGTGGCCCTGCATGATGTGGCCGCCGAGCCGGTCGGCGGCACGCACCGCGAGTTCCAGGTTGACCTGCGCGCCCGTCGCGATCTCGCCGAGGGTGGACCGGTCGAGCGTCTCGTGCATGACGTCGGTGGCGAAGGAGTCTGCGTCGACCGAGGTGGCCGTCAGGCAGACACCGTTGACGGCGACCGAGTCGCCCTCGCCGACGTCGCCGGCCAGGCGCGTACGCAGCGTCAGGCGCAGGCCGTCAGCCGTCTTGTCGACGGCGGCGACGCTGCCGAGGTCGGCGACAAGCCCAGTGAACAGGGTTACCTCCGCGGGGCATCCGGCCCCGCGTCTGAGAACCGGCTCGGCATCACGCCTCGCGAGAGCGGGGCATCCAGCCCCGCGCCCGAGACGGCGCTCACCACTCTCGCAGGCGGGCGGAGATCAGCAGATCGGCGGCGACGCGCTCGCAGTCCAGCGTGAGCGCGCGCAGCGCCTCGGAGATCTGCTCGACACCCTCGCCCTCGAGCGGGTCGCGCGCGGCGCGGCCGCCGAGCAGCAGTGGCGCCAGGAACAGGCGCACCTCGTCGATCTCGCCGGCGTCGAGGAACGCGCCCGCCAGGTGCGGCCCGCCCTCGAGCAGAACGGAGGTGATGCCGTCGGCGCCGAGCTGGTCGAGCGCAGAGCGCACGCGTGCGGGCTCGTTCTCACCCGTGGCGACGACGACGTCGGCGCCCGCCATCTCCAGCGCCTCGACCGCGGAGCGGCGCGCCGCGCGCGAGACGATGACGGTGAGCGCCGGCTCCGGCGCGGCCGTGACGAGCTTGGAGTCCAGCGGCAGGCGCGCGGTTGCGTCGAAGACGATCCGGCGTGGCTGGTGATGGACGCCCTCGACGCGCGCGGTGAGCTGCGGGTCGTCCGCCAGCGCCGTGCCGATCCCGACGGCGACGCCATCGACGCTCGCGCGCCAGCGGTGGGCGCGGGCGCGGCTGGACTCGTCGGAGATCCACTGCGAGTCACCGGTTCGCGTCGCGACCTTGCCGTCGAGCGTCATCGCGGACTTGAAGAGGATCCAGGGGCGACCGGTACGGGCGTGCTTGCGAAAGGCCTGGTTGACGAGCCGGGCGCGCTCGGCGATCTCCCCGTCCGCGACGTCGACCTCGATCCCCTCGTCGCGCAGGATCCCCAGGCCGCGGCCGCAGGCCTTCGCGCTCGGGTCGTCGGAGGCGACGACGACGCGCGTGATGCCCGCGGCGATCACGGCATCGGTGCAGGGCGGCGTCTTGCCGTGATGGCAGCAGGGCTCCATCGAGACGTAGAGCGTCGCGCCACGGATACTTGCGCCAGTGGCCCCGGCGTGGGCGATCGCGTTGACCTCGGCGTGCGACCCGCCGCACTCCTCGTGCCAGCCCTCCCCGAGCACCTTCTCGTCGCGCACGATCAGCGCGCCGACCATCGGGTTGGGATGCACGCGACCGAGCCCGAACTCCGCGAGCTCGATCGAGCGTGCGAGATGGTCCTGGTCGGCCGCGGTCAGTGTTGCCACCTTTGGCAGCATAGGCCCGAACCTAAGGCGCAGCTGTGGCTCCCTCGGCGCAGCGACCGCCCTGCAACTTGTAGATCGTCATGACCGGCCCGGGTCTGTTGTACGCCAGCGGGTAATAGTTGAACGTCCAGTCGAAGTTGAACGCCACGGGCCCCTTGCCCTTGGAATACGGCGATACGGCGTACGCGACCTTCGAGCGCCGCTCGAGCTCGGCGTAGTAGCGCAGCGCGCCGGGCACCACCTCCGGCTCGACCTCGGCGCGACCGCGCTGCGTCGAGCCGACGATGACGTAGCAGTACGCATGCTCCTCGAAGACGTCGACGAGACCCGGGTGCAGCACCCGCTCGAAGTCCTCGATGTTCACCACGCCGGCCGCGCCCGGTACCGGCAGGCCGGTCTCCGGGTCGCTCTTGCGGCTCAGCGGGTACTTGTTCCAGCGATTGCCGTTCTTCGTGATCGGCGAGGGGTTGCCGATGTCCTGCGCCCACTGGTCGGGGACGACCGGTTCGACGACGATCTTCGTGCCCGCCGGGACGTTGAGCACCATCCACTCGCGGGCGATGTTGCGCGTGTCCTCGCGCGACATGACGAGGCCCGAGTGCAGGGAGTACACGAACCCCTGGCCGCACAGGATCACGACCGCCGCCGCCAGGAAGGTCGGCCGCAGCGCCGGCGAGATGCGCCCGAGCCAGTCGGCGAACTGGATCGCGGCGTAGGCCGCCAGGATGCAGACGAACGGGAAGACCGGCATCAGCCAGCGCCCGAAGTAGCGCTCCTGCGAGCCCATGAACAGGACGAACAGGATGATCGGCGGCACGAGCATCCACAGCATGCGGCGCTCGTCGAAGAACAGGCGCACGGCCCCGCCGACCGCGAAGAACAGCGCCGTCCAGCCCAGGCCCCAGCCGAACGACCAGAGGTAGTACGCGTAGCCCGAGTCCTGGGTCAGGCCGAGCTTGCCCGCCGCGTCGCCGGAGGCCGTCGACTGATGCGTCAGCCCGTCCCAGAACGACGCGAAGTCGAGCACGGCGTACGGATTGGCGACGACGAAGGCGACCAGCGAGAGGCCTCCTGCGATCGCGATCCCCCGCAGCGCGGCGGCATTACCGCCGCCGGCCGCGAACTGCGCCCCCGCCGCGGCCACGATCGGCAGCAGCACGATCCCGCCGGTGTACTTCGTCGCGGCCGCCAGGCCGAGGCCGATCCCCGCCCAGATGTAGAAGCGCAGGCGCCCGTCGCGCAGGATCCCGGCCGCGGCCCAGAGCCCGAGGCAGACACCGACGAGCGTCGGCACATCGTTGAGCGCGAGCTTCGAGTAGAAGACCGGCAGGAAGGCAACGGCGAAGATCCCGGCCGCCAGCAGCCCGACGCGGCGGTCCACCAGGCGCGAGCCGGCGAGGTACAGCAGCCCCACCGACAACGTCCCGCAGAGCGCGGCGATCGTGCGCGAGATCGTCCAGATCTCAGTCGGGTCGGCGGCAAACGAGTTCGAGACGCCCGCGCGGCCGCCGAACCAGCCGCCCAGCACGAGATGTACGAGGTACGTGTAGGCGGGTGGGTTGACGTAGTAGTTGGGGTCCCAGTCATGGCCGAACATGCCGATCGCCCGCGTCACGAAATGCGCGTTCTCGTCGGCGTTGTACGCGTAGGGCAACCCGTGACTCACGCCCCAGATGCGCAGCAGGAAGGCGAGCAGCAGGACGGCGCCGACGGCCGCTCCCCAGATGAGCCGATCGCTGGACGAGCGACCCAGGCTCTCAACAGCGGACATAGGCGCCGTAATACTGGCTGGTGGCAGCACGCACGTAGCCGGCGGGCGGCAGGTTGTCGACGCTCTCGTCGTTGTCGGTCACGAACGCCTGCTTGAACAGCGCCGGGCGGTTGTGGACGAGGAGCACGACACCGCGCTCGGGCGGCGGCACCGGGTTCTTCCTCGATCGCACGTTGGAGCGCGCGAGCACATCGTCCTGTGAGCTGTCGAGGATCCAGCGGACATCTGGGATGAGCTTGTGGTTTGGCACGTAGACGGGTCCGCAACGCAGCGCCCGGACGACTGCGGGATCGTGCAGCACACGCTCGAGCGCAACGTGCGCGTCGCCGCGGAACTGCAGCTCGTTGCGCAGCTGGGTGAGGTTAACCCGCGTCGCCGTGAAGACGATGCCGAAGATCACGATCCCCAGCGCCCCCGTCATCCAGATCCGCCGCCGGAGCGTGCCGCGCTCGAGCATCGTCCAGCCGCCGATGAAGACCGCCGCGAAGATCATCACCATGAGCGACGGGACGAGCAGATAGCGGTCGATCACCGACAGCCCGGCGACGCCGACGAGCCCGAACGTCCCGGCGCCGATCGCGAACAGCAGGAGCGCCATCAGCGCGCGCCGCGGCGTCAGCGCGATGGCGAGCACGACGCCCGCAATTCCGGCGATCATGACCGGGAACTTCGCCAGCTTGACGAGGAACGCGTAGAGCGCCGCCGGCACCGCGGCGCCACCCTTGTTGCGGCCGAGTTCCTCGGCGAGGTCACGCGTCCCGGTCAGCGAGTACAGCGGATTGCCGGTGACCGCGAAGTCGACGGCGACCCAGACAAGCGGTCCGATCGCCGCCAGCGCGGCGTAGGCGACACGCTGGTTCCAGCTCACGCGCGGCACGAGCCACAACCAGTAGGCACCGGCCAGCAGCCAGGCCTCTGGACGCATGAGTCCCGCCGCCGCGAGCATGCACAGCACAAGGACCGGGTGCCGGCGGGGCGCGCGCAGCTCGATCACCGCTGCCCAGAGGATCACGGCGAGGTACGGGATGTCGATGTAGCCGCGTGCCGCCAGGAACGGGAAGTCGAAGCGCGTGACGAGCAACGCGGCGGCGACGGCGCCGACGAGCGGCGTGAAGGCCGTCTTGCCGAGCGCGTAGATCCCGCCGACGAGCGCCAGGAACGACAGCACCGTGCAGGCCACCATGACGCGGTCGGCGTTGTCGCCGAGCAGCGCCAGCAGCGCGCCGAACGCAATCGCCAGCGGATGCTCCGTCGGGGCGCGGTAGGCCTCGAAGGACAGCGCGTCGAGGCCGAGCAGCTCGCGGCCCCAGAGCAACGAGTAGTACGAGTCGTAGTTCGGATACGTCGGATAGACGACGAAGCCGATCAGCGCGGCGAGCGCGAGGACGCCCATGCCCACACGTTCGAGCACGGCGACGCGCGCCGCGGGCACGCGCCGGCGTCGTTGCGAGGGAGTCTCGGCAGGCGACGAGGGCGCGACGGCGGCCGGGCCGGCGGTCTCGGGCACGGATGACGCTGGAATGGCCGTTAGCATTGCAAGCGGACCCGCCGCATGAAGCTGATCATCCAGATCCCCTGCTTCAACGAGGAGCAGACACTTCCGCTCGTACTCGCGGACCTTCCGCGACGAATGGATGGCTTCGACGCGGTCGAATGGCTGATCATCGACGACGGCTCGACGGACAGGACGATCGAGGTCGCGCGGGCGGGCGGCGTCGACCACATCGTGCGCCTGACGAACAACAAGGGCCTGGCGGCCGGATTCCAGGCGGGTCTCGACGCGTGCCTGAAGCTGGGCGCCGACGTCATCGTCAACACCGATGGCGACAACCAGTACGACGGTAAGGACATCCCCAAGCTCGTCACGCCGATCACCGAGGGCCGCGCCGACATGGTCGTCGGCAACCGCGAGGTCCACACGATCGAACACTTCTCGCCGCTGAAGGTCACGCTGCAGCGCCTGGGCTCATGGGTCGTCCGGCAGGCGTCCTCGACCGAGGTGCCCGACACGACGTCCGGCTTCCGCGCCTACAACCGCGAGGCCGCGATCCAGATGGCGGTCGTCTCGAAGTTCACGTACACGCTCGAGACGATCATCCAGGCGGGCAAGCAGCTCGTCGCGGTCGATCACGTCCCGATCAGAACGAATCCCAAGACGCGCGAGTCGCGCCTGTTTCCGTCGATGTGGTCCTACGTGCGGCGCAACACCGTCTCGATCTTCCGCATCTACTCGCAGTACGAGCCGCTGCGGGTCTTCATGACCGCGGCCGCGGTGATCGGCCTGATCGCGTTCATCGTCTGGGGTCGCTTCGCCTACTTCTACATCGTCGAGAACGAGGGCAAGGGCCACGTCCAGTCGCTGATCCTCGGCGCCGTCCTGTTCAACGCGGCGATGGTGCTTGCGGCGCTCGGCGTGATGGGCGACCTCATGTCGGCCCAGCGCACGATGATCCAGCGCACCTTCGAGCGCGTGCGGCGCATCGAGCTGCAGCTCGGCGTCGCGCCGTCGCACTACGAGCCCGGCTCGCCCTCCAGCGACCGCAAGCCGACGACCGGTGCCGACGCGGGCGCCGCGACCGGCAAGACCGAGGAGCGCGACGTGGTGCACCTGTGACGCCCGCGGCCCCCGAGGTGACGCTGGACGCAGAGGGCACGGTCACCGGCAACACCTACGACAAGTACGGCTCGACGAACCCCGTCGTACGGCGCCTGATGAGCGGATTCGAGCGCACACTCGAGGAGCTCTTCGAGCAGGCCGACCCGCAATCGCTGCTCGACGTCGGCTGCGGTGAGGCGGTGCTGACGCACAAATGGGCGCAGCGCCTGGGCAACAAGCGCGTCGTCGGCATCGACCTCGACGACCCGCTGCTGCACGCCGAGTGGGAGCAGCGCCAGGCGCCGAACCTCACCTACAAGGTCATGAAGGCCGAGCACCTGCCCTTCGCCGACGGCGAGTTCGACGTCGCGACGGCGATCGAGGTACTCGAGCACGTGCCCGATCCCGCGCACACGGTGGCCGAGATGGCCCGCGTCGCGCGTGGCCACCTGCTCGTCTCGGTGCCGCGCGAACCGATGTGGCGCGGCCTGAACATGGCCCGCGGCGCCTACCTGAAGGAGCTCGGCAATACGCCCGGGCACCTCAACCACTGGTCCAAGCGCAGCTTCATCTCGCTGCTGTCTCGCCACGGCGACGTCGTCCAGGCGCGCTCGCCGTTTCCGTGGACCATGCTGCTTGTCCGCCTCTAGTGGATCTGTCCGGAGGTTCGGACAGATCCACTAACCAGGCCGGTATGGATGCCACGCCCAAGTCGGGCTACGGGCGCGGAGCGCGGATCCTTTCGATCGGGATCGCGACGACGGGCCTCGTCACGCTGGCGTACTTCGCGCTCGCCGCGCACGCGCTGAGCCCCGTCGAGTACAAGCGCATCTCGCTCGTCTGGTCGATCATGTTCGTCGTCGCGTCGGTGATCTACCGGCCGATCGAGCAGCTGCTGTCGCGCACGATCGCCGACCGCCGCGCGCGCGGCCACCGCGGCGGCCACAACCTGCGGGTCGCGCTGCTCATCCAGGGCGCGTTCGCGCTCGTGTTCCTCGTGATCGCGCTGGCGCTGCGAGACCTGCTGCAGAACGACCTCTTCGACGGCTCCTCGGCGCTGTACTGGGTGCTCGTCGTCGGCGTCCTGGCGTACGCCGCGAGCTACTTCGCGCGCGGCTTTCTCGCCGGCCACCAGCGCTTTGAGCTCTACGGGCTGCTCGTGTTCCTCGAGGCGATCTCGCGGGTCCTCTTCGCGCTCGCCGTCGTCGTCGGGATCGCGTCGGGGCAGTCGGTGGTCGCGCTCGGCATGGCGGCGGCGCCGCTGCTGTCCCTGCTCGTCGTTCCATGGTTCTTCACGCGCCGCGAGGAGGGCGACCCGCCCGCGAACGTCGCTGCCGTCGAGCAGCCCGAGGGTGGCATGACGCTGCGCCACGGGGTGCCGTTCGCGGCCGCGGTGCTGGGCATCATGATCGCCGAGCAGACCCTGCTCAACGCCGCGGTGCTGACCGTCGAGGGCACGTCGTCCGATGCCGTGCTGGCGGGAGTGGTCTTCAGCGTGCTGATGATCACGCGCGCGCCGCTGCAGCTCTTTCAGGCCGTGCAGGGCTCGTTGCTGCCGCATCTCGCCGGCTTGCAGGCGACCGCGGGCGCGGCCGAGTTTCGCCGCGCGATCCGCGTGACGATCCTGGCGATCGGGGGCTTTGCCCTGGCTGTCGCGCTCGGACTGTTCGCCGTCGGTCCGACGGTCGTCGGGACGCTGTTCGACATCGACCGCGACATCGGCCGCGCGGGCTTGGCACTCGTCGGTCTCGGGATGGGTTTTCACCTCGTCGCCGGGACGCTCAACCAGGCGGCGCTGGCGCGCGGCCAGGCGCTTGGCGCGGCGCTCGCCTGGCTGGTGTGCGCGGGGGCCTTCGTCGCCTGGATGCTGAGCCCCGCGATCGACGACCAGCTGCTGCGCACGGAGGTCGGGTACTGCTGCGCGACGGCGGTGCTCGCCGCGCTGCTGGCGCTTCTCTACCGCGCCGGCGACTCGACCTCGGTCACCGGCGCCGCGTGAGCGTGCCTACGCACGCGTGCCGCCATGTGCGCGAAACGGTAGCCCGCGCGGGCTACGGCGTGGGTGTCGCCGTGCCGCCTTTCGCGCCCGTGACGTAGACGAGGCGTCCATCGGCCAAACGGAAGACCTCGCCGACGCGGCGACCTGAGCCGGTGATCGTCTGCTTGCTCAAACGGACGGTCTTGATCTCGTCGCCCTCCTTGACGATCAGCGTCTGGCTGTCGGGCTCCGTGCGCAGGATCGTGACGTTCGACTGCGTGAGCAGATCGCTGAGGTTGACCGACTGCAGCGCCGCGAGCAGGAACGCGACCGCGAGCACGATGCCGAGGTCGAAGAGGTTGACGAGGCCGTCGAGCGGATCGCCGCCGCGGTCACCGCGTCGCTGCGCGCGCGGGGTCACCCGGGTGCGCGCGACGGCCTTCAAGGCTGCTCCTGCGGCTCGAGCGACGCGACGACGAACTCGAGGTCGGAGAGGTCCTGGGCGTAGAGGCGGTCGCGCACGAGCGAGATGGCGAACGCGACGGCGCCGATCAGCAGGCCGAGCACCGTGACGCTGAACGCGGCGCGCAGGTTCTCCGAGAGCTGGGCGACGTTTCCGCTGGCCAGCCCCTCGAGCGCCGGCGAGAGCGGGATCAGCGTGCCCATCAGTCCCAGGGCGGGGCCGAAGCGCACGAGCATGCGGCTGCGCTCCAGCTTGCGCAGCGAGCGCAGGTCGAAGTCCGCCAGCGCCTTCGCGCGGCGGTCCTCAGCGCCCGGCTTGCCGTGCTGGGCGACGAGCGTCGACAACGTGTCGGCCATCTGCGCGCTCGACGCAAGCGGCATCAGCGCGCGCTCGGCCTCGGGCAGATCGCTCATCGTGAGCGCCATCCGCGCGTTGGCGGTCGCCTGCGCGACACGCTCGCCGCCGTCGCTGCGGCCGCGCCGCACCAGCTCGACGAAAAACGCCCCGAGGTCGACCAACAGGAAGGCCAGGCAGGCGATCGCGAGCACGAAAACCGGAATCCGCAATGCGTTCGCGAGCTCGAAAAGAACCTCTTCAATTCCCGTGACGGCAATCATGCGAGGCGCAGTTTGACGCCTCGGCGCTCGCGAAGCGCTCCGAGTGTCATGAACAGCATCGCGAGGGCCCCGCCCAAGGGCAGCTCGAGGGCCAGATCGCCGTCGCTGTCGAGGCTCTTGCGCTGGCCCTTCGGTGCGCCGCCCGCCCTGGGCGCGCTGCCGGCAGGCAGCTTCTCGAGCGTCGTGCCCGGATCCTCGATGAGCACACCGGAGATCGTGACGCCGAACGGCTTCTTCGGCTTGGGCTTCGGCTTGGGCTTGGGTTTCGCCTTCGGCGTGGCGGCCTCGGGGCTGGCCGATGTCCCATCCGGGTCGGTGCCCGTGCCGTCGCCGGTGCCGGTACCGCTCCCCGGCCCGGTGCCGCTGCCGGTGCCGGTCCCACTGCCGGTCCCCCCGGGGACGCCCGGCGGGCCCGGGGGCGGTGGCGGCGGCGGCTCGCCGACGGTGACGTCGACGCCGTCGGTGCCGGTGCAGGTCGACGCGCAGCGCCGGGTGCCTCCGCCCGATCCGCTCACGCTGACCCGCGCCTGGAAACTGCCACCGAACTCATACGCGTGCGAGACGCTCTGGCCCGTCGCGGTGTTCCCGTCGCCGAAGTCCCACGTGTAGCTGAGCGTCGCGCCGGGTGGCGCGAAGCGCACGCGAGCGTTGAACGAGACGCGTTCGCCCGCCTGGAGGTTCGACCGGTTCGCCGACGCGACGACGCTGATGTCGCCGCCGTTGACGCTCACCTGCAGGGGACCGGTGGCGACCGTCGAGGAGACCGCGCTCGCGCCGCCGCGCACGAGCCGCGTCGTCGTGCCGTCGTCGGTGATGCGCGCGAAGTACTGGCCCTGCTTGAGCGTGACCTGGCCGCCATCGTTGCGCGTGACCTGGACGAACGTGACCGCCGCGGGATCGAGGCCGAACGACTGCAGCAGCGTGCTGATCGTCATGCCGCCCGAGAAGCGGGCCCCGCCGATGTCGATCGCCGGCTGCGTGTTGATGAACAGCGAGATGCCCGGGCCGGCGGCGTGGGCGGCAGCGGGCAGCAGCCCGAGGCCTGTCAGCCCGGCCAGGATCGAGATCACTGTGACGATGCGGCGCAGGCCGGGCAAGCTACCTGACGCGAACGCGTCCCTCGTCAGCAGCCCGCGGCGGCCGCGATCTCGCGGAACGTCGCAGCGGGGTCGTCGGAGTTGAAGATCGCCGAGCCCGCGACGAACCAGGTCGCGCCGGCCTCGGCGCATTGGGCCGCGGTCTCCACGTTGACGCCGCCGTCGACCTCGATCGGGATGCCGTCGCCGAGCATCGCCCGCACGCGGCGGATCTTGTCGAGCTGGCTGCGCAGAAACGGCTGCCCGCCCCAGCCCGGGTTGACGGTCATGATCAGCGCGAGGTCGAGCTCGTTCTCGCCGAAGTAGTCCGGCGGTGTGCCCGGCGATACGACGAGCCCCGCCTTGCAGCCGAGCTCGCGGATCGCCGACAGCGTGAAGGCGATGTTCGGCGTGGCCTCGGCGTGGATCGTGATGCCGTCGGCGCCCGCCTTGGCAAACTCCTCCACCTGGCGCTCGGGGCGCTCGATCATGAGGTGCACGTCGAGGTACGCCTCGTCGGGCAGCGACTCGCGCAGCGCGGCGACGACCATCGGGCCGAACGTGATCGGCGGCACGAAGTGGCCGTCCATGACGTCGCAGTGGATGACGCGCGCACCGGCATCCATGACCTCGCGCACCTTGGCTGCGAGGTCGGCGAAGTCCGCCGCAAGGATGGACGGTGCGACGTGGCGTTCGTTCAGGAGCATCAGTGGTCCGTCCTGTGGATGCGTGCTCGTTTGGTCCGCCCCAAACGGGTGCGGATGAGCGGATGGGTCACTAGATCTCCTGGAGCATGGATGCCTGACAGGCGTTGCAGGACAAGATCGCGGTCTTCGACATCCGCACGATCGTAGAATGCTCGCCGCAGTCGGGGCACAGTGAGCACAGCTCGAAGCGATGCAGGCAGTACACGCAGCGGTAGCGCCCAGGCATGTTGGCGGGCCGCAGCCACGGCTCCTTGCAGTTGGGACAGGTCATGCCGATCTCGGTGCTCATGGGCTGCTGAGGCGGGAGATGTAGAAGCCGTCGGTGCGGTCGCGGTGGGGCAGCACGAGGCGCTCGGACTCTACCTGCAGGGCGGACTCTGCGACGACCGTCTCGTTCTCGACCGGCGACAGCGTGCAGGTCGAATAGACGAGCCGGCCGCCCGGCTTGAGCGCCCTGGCCGCGGTGCCGAGGATCTTTGCCTGTGTGCTCGCGAGCTGCGTGATGTCGTCCGGCGTCATACGCCAGCGCAGGTCGGGATGGCCCTGGAGCGTGCCGAGGCCGCTGCAGGGCGGATCGACGAGCACGCGATCGAACGGCTCGTCGGTCGTGAAGTGCGCGGCGTCGCTCGTGCGGACCTTGATGATCGACGCACCGAGGCGATCGCACGTGCGCTGCAGCGCCTGCGCGCGCTTGCCGTGGCGCTCGACGGCGACGATCTCGCCGTCGTTGCCCATCAGCGCGGCGAGGTGCGTCGTCTTGCCGCCCGGCGCCGCGCAGAGGTCGAGCACGCGCTCGCCCGGCTGCGGATCGAGCGCGCGGCCGACGAGCATCGCCGCGCGCGACTGGGCGATGTAGGCGCCGCGTCGGTAGAGCGGATGGGCATGGGCGTCGAAGGCGCCTGTCACGACCAGGCCCTCGGGCAACTCGTCTCCGGCCGGCACGGTCGCGACCTCGAGCTGCTCGGCGACCGACTCTGGCGTGCAGACCAGGGTGTTGACCCGTAGCGCGAGCTCGCCCGCATGATTGCCGGCCCGCAGCAGCGCGCGCGCATCGTCGGCGCCGAAGTGCTCCCACCACAGCTCGACGAGCCACGGCGGATAGGAATGCGCAATCGCTGCGTTGGCGGGGGTGTCGTCCGCGGGCAGCGGGGGAAGGCCCTCGCGCAGCGCCCGCCGCAGGACCGCGTTGACCAGACCGTGCCCGCCGTTGTGGCCCTTCGCCAGCTCGACGCTCTCCCCCACGACCGCATGCGGCGCCGCGTTGCCGAGGAAGGCGAGCTGGTAGAGGCCGAGCCGCAGCGCCGCGAGCGTCGGCGCGTCGAGCTCGTCGACGGGACGCGCGAGCGCCGCGATCATGTGATCGAGCGACAGCCGGCGCTGGACGGTGCCGTAGGCGAGCTGCATCGCAAACCCCCGCTCGCGGGGATCGAGGCCGCGGGCCTCGCCATGCAGCGCCCGGTCGGCGTACGCGCCGCGCTCGAAGACGCGCCGGATGACGGCGTAGGCGACCCGCCGGGCGGGCGTGACCTCGGTCATCGGTGGGGCTCGCTGGAGCGACGGCGGCCCTGCGCGATTGCGCGGGAGGGCGCGTGCGCTCGTGTACGGCATCGATGACGGAGAAGGCGGGCCAAGGCCGCGGTGGCGGGCGCGGGCGGGCGAGCCGGAGCGCGAGGTCGTGATCGTGGTCGTGGTCGTGATCGTGACGCGCGAGGTGCGATATCCGCCCCTGGCGCGTCAGGACCATCTGGCCGGTGGCGGTCGTGACGCGCGGAGTGCGATATGCGCCCCTGGCTCGCCAGGATCGCTCGCAAGGCGCCGCGGTCCGTCACAGCGTGCGCCCGCGCAGGTACGCCGCGGCGTCCATCCGCCGGCCGCCCGCGGGCTGCACCTCGAGCAGCTCGAGGCCGCCGAGCAGCAGGTGCGCGCCATCGGCACGCACAGCCCCGGCCGTTTCGGGAGCGCGAACGGCGGCGCGCAGGACCCCGAGGAACCCGCCGCCGGAGGGCAGCTCGACACGCGCGCCGATGTGCGGACTCAGCGCTCGCACGACGCGGTCGTTGACCGCCGCCGCCGCGCTTGGGTCGAGGGTGCGGTCGGCGGCGGTGATCTTGTCGGCGTAGGTGATGCCCTCCTCGGGCTGCTCGACGGGCTCAGGGCGCTCGTCGAGCGTGCGCAGCAGCAGGTCGGCGCCGAGCGTCTGCAGGCGCGGTGCGAGGGTGCCGTACGTGTCGTCGGGCGCGATCGGCACCACGCCCTCGAGAAAGACCGGACCGCTGTCGAGGCCCGCTGTCGGGCGCATGATGCAGACGCCTGTCTGCTCATCTCCCGCCATCATGGCCCGCTCGACGGGCGCCGCGCCGCGCCAGCGCGGCAGCAGCGACGGGTGCACGTTGAGCATCTCGAAGGCCGACAGCAACGGCTCGCGGATCAGGGCCCCGAACGCGCACACGATGACCGCCTCGGGCTGCGCGGCGGCGATTCGCTCAAACGCGTCCCGCTCGTTGACGTTCTCGGGCTGGAAGAGCTCGAGGTCCAGTGCCCGGGCCGCGTCGGCGACGGGCGGCGCCGCCAGCTTGCGGCCGCGCCCGGCGGGCCGGTCGGGCCGCGTGACGACGAGCTGCGGGCGGTGCGGGCTGTCGGCCAACCGGCCCAGGACGGCGCCGGCGAAGCCCGACGTGCCGAGAAAGATTGTCCGCGCCACAGGCAGACGTTATGCCGCGTTCGCGGCGGCGGCCTGCTCGGCCTCGCGCAGCGCCCGCATCGCCGCCTTGCGCTGCTCGCGAGTCGTGCGATCGAGGATGAGGATGCCGTCGAGGTGGTCGATCTCGTGCTGGATGACGCGCGCCTCGAGGCCGGTCGCCTCGATCACGAGCTCGTCGCCGTGTTCGTCGCGCGCCCGAACGAGCACCGCGACCGGCCGCTCGACCTCGACATGGATGAGCGGAAGGCTGAGGCAGCCCTCCTCGGAGATCTCCTCGTCGCGACTCGACCACTCGATCGCGGGGTTGACGAGCGCGACGGTCGGGCTGTCGGGCTCGACGCGGTAGACGAGCACGCGGTGCGAGATGCCGACCTGCGGGGCCGCGAGGCCGATCCCGAGCGCGTCGTGCATGAGGGCTGCCATCCGGGCGACCTCGTCGCGCAGCTCGTCGTCGAAGCGCTCGACCGCGCGCGCCTTCGTCTTCAGGATCGGGTCGCCGAGGACGCGAACGTGGCGCATCGCGGCCCGTCGGCGCTCGAGCACCTCCGGGTCGAGCGGCGGCGCAGCGGGCTCCTCCTCGGTCTGTTCAACGGGCTCGTCGGCCATCGCTCCAGTGTAGATCGACTATTGCGGATCCACGTCGACGCTGAGGGCGACGCCGCGGCGTGTGCGATCACCCGCGACCTCGGCGACCGCCGCGCCCGCGGCGCGCACGGCGAGCGCCCGCTGCGTGCCCTTGATGACAAGCTGCGCGCGCTCGCGCCCGCGCAGGCGAAAGAGCGGCGCGGGGCCGAGGACCTGCGCGCCGGCGATGTCGCCGAGCTCCGCGCGGACCGCCCGCGCGGCCTCCCAGACAGCCTGGCCGGCCGTGGCCGAGCAGACGATCCGGATCAGGTGGGAGAACGGCGGGTAGCGCAGCGACTCGCGGCGCCGCAGCTCACCAGCGAGAAAGCCATCGGCGTCGTGCCGCGCGGCGGCGGCGATCGAGGACGCGTCGGGTGCCATCGTCTGCACGAGCACGCGCCCGCCCCGAGGCCCCCGGCCCGCCCGCCCCGCGAGCTGGGCGACGAGCGCGAACGTGCGCTCCTCGGCACGGAAGTCGGGAAAGCGCAGGGTGCTGTCGGCGTCGACGACGACGCCGAGCGTGACATCCGGAAAGTCGTGGCCCTTGGCGACCATCTGCGTGCCCAGCAGGATCCCGCGCGGCGCCTGCTCGAACCGGCGCAGCAGGGCGCCTGGATCGCGCACGTCGGCGTCCAGACGGAACACCTCGTGTCCGATCTGGCGGAGGTCGTGCTCGAGACGCTCCGTGCCGGCGCCATGACGGGCGACCGACATGGAGCCGCACTTCACGCAGCGTTCCGGCATCCGCTCGCGGTGGCCGCAGTGGTGGCAGGCGAGGTGGCCGTGCGCTCGGTGCAGGACG
>DATLNO010000300.1:0-2509 GCA_035536715.1 Solirubrobacteraceae bacterium | reverse complement strand
TTCTTCTACGGCGGCATGGTCCGCGCCAAGCACGTGCTCGCGATGCTGATGCAGAACGTCGTCTGCATGGGCGTCGTCAGCGTGCTGTGGGTGCTCGTGGGCTTCAGCCTCGCCTTCGGCACCGACATCGGTGGCGGCCTGCTCGGCGGGCTCGACCTCGTCGGCCTTGACGGTCTGACCAGCGGAGCGGTCCCCGGCTTCGATGCGCTGACCATCCCGGCGATCGCGTTCGTCGCCTACCAGATGATGTTCGCGGTCATCACCCCTGCGCTCATCACCGGCGCGACGGCGGACCGGCTCAAGTTTGCCGGCTGGACCGTCTTCGTGGCGGTGTGGTCGCTGCTCGTCTACGCGCCCGTCGCGCACTGGGTCTTCAGCCCCGGCGGCTGGCTGTTCAAGCGCGGCGCGCTGGACTTCGCCGGCGGCACAGTCGTGCACGTCAACGCCGGCGTCGCGGCTCTCGCGGTCGTTCTCGCGATCGGGTCCCGGCGCGGCTGGCGACGCGAGTCGATGCCCGCGCACTCGCTGCCGCTGACCATCCTGGGTGCCGGCATCCTGTGGTTCGGCTGGTTCGGGTTCAACGCCGGCTCGGCGCTGGCCGCGAACGGCCTGGCCGCGCAGGCGCTGCTCAACACTCATGTCGCAGCCGCAGCTGGCATGCTCGGCTGGCTGGTCGTCGAGCGGATCCGCACGGGCCACGCGACGACGCTCGGCGGCGCCTCCGGCGCCGTCGCGGGCCTGGTCGCGATCACTCCGTGTGCCGGGTTCGTCTCTGGTCTACCGGCGATCGCGATCGGCTTCATCGCCGGCGGCGTGTGTGCGGTCGCCATCGCGCTGAAGCTGCGGATGGGCTACGACGACTCGCTCGACGTCGTCGGGGTCCACCTCGTCGGGGGGGCGCTGGGGTCCTTGCTCGTCGGCGTGTTCGCCTCGGTCGCCGTGAACTCTGCGGGCCGTGACGGGCTGGTCAACGGCGGCGGCGTGAGCCTGCTCGGCGAGCAGGCGCTCGCGGTCGGCGCGACGATGGTCTTCTCGTTCGTCGCCTCCTACATCCTCGCCAAGGTCGTCGACGCGACCATCGGGCTGCGCGCCCGGGAGGACGAGGAGCTCGGTGGACTCGACCTGACCCAGCACGGCGAGGCGGCGTACGTCTACGACGAGGCCATCGACTTGATCGCGTCGGAGAGCGTCCCCTCGCCGCGAGAGCCGATCGTGGCCGAGGAGCTCGACAACATCGTGCTCGCGGAGATTGGTCACGAAGTTGCGCGCGTCGGTTCGTCGGCTGACGAGGACGAGGAGGCAGTCGCCTAACCCCGGACAAGTCCGTCAGCGCCCCGAGGTGGTCAACCGCCTCGGGGCGCTGCGCTTTACGTGGCCGCCACACCGTGCTCACCCAGCCGGCCGCCAGACGCCACGTGTAGCCCGCGGGCTACCCTCGGAGCGCCGCTGCAACCGACGTGAGGTGTGGTCTCCGCTCGTGTTCGACACGCTGTCTGACCGCCTCGACAACGTCTTCTCGAAGCTCCGTGGCAAGGGCCGCCTCTCCGAGGCCGACGTCGACGCGACCGCGCGTGAGATCCGCATCGCGCTGCTCGAAGCTGACGTCGCGCTCCCCGTCGTGAAGACGTTCATCGCGGCAGTGAAGGAGCGCGCGCGCGGCGCCGAGGTGACGGGGAGCCTCAACCCGGCTCAGCAGGTCATCAAGATTGTCAATGAGGAGCTCGTCGCCATCCTCGGCGGCGAGACGCGACTGCTGCGCTACGCCAAGACGCCGCCGACGATCGTCATGCTCGCCGGCCTGCAGGGCGCGGGGAAGACGACGCTTGCCGGCAAGCTCGGCATGTGGCTGCGTGGCAAGGGCCATGCGCCGCTGCTCGTCGCGGCCGACCTGCAGCGACCGAACGCCGTACAGCAGCTCCAGGTCGTCGGCAAGCAGGCTGGGGTCGACGTGTTCGCGCCCGAGCCAGGCAGCGGGATCGGTGACCCGGTTCGCGTCGCCCGCGACTCGATCGAGCATGCCCGGCGGCAGAACAACGACTTCGTCGTCATCGACACCGCGGGGCGTCTCGGCATCGACGCCGAGATGATGACCCAGGCCGTCGACATCCGCGACGCCGTGACGCCCGACGAGATCCTCTTCGTCGTCGACGCGATGATCGGCCAGGACGCGGTGACGACGGCACGCGCCTTCGAGGACGGCGTCGGCTTCGACGGCGTCGTGCTGACGAAGCTCGACGGCGACGCCCGCGGTGGCGCCGCGCTGTCGATCGCACAGGTCTGCGGACGGCCGATCATGTTCGCGTCGACAGGGGAGAAGCTTCGCGACTTCGACGTCTTCCACCCCGAGCGGATGGCCGGTCGGATTCTTGGCATGGGCGACGTGCTCACCCTGATCGAGCAGGCGGAGCAGACGTTCGAGGTCGAAGAGGCCGAGCGGATGGCCGCGAAGCTCGCCGGCGGCGACGACTTCGACCTCGAGGACTTCCTCGAGCAGATGATGGCCATCAAG
>DATLNO010000299.1:0-7356 GCA_035536715.1 Solirubrobacteraceae bacterium | reverse complement strand
TCGCGACGCGCTTCGCGCAGGTCTCGTGCGCGCTCGGTGTCCCGTTCGTCGAGACGAGCGCGGCGCTCGCCAAGGGGCGGTGCTGGAGGAGCGAAGCCGCCGCCGGCGACGGCGCGCACCCAGGCGCGGGTGGCTACGCGGAGCTCGCCGAAATCGTCCTGAAAGGGGGATTTCTGGACTGGGCACGATGACTAGCCATAAACACGATCAAGTTTATGTAGTTTGCGTCCATGAACCGGACGCTCCGATCTTCGCTCAGCCTCGTCGGCCTCCTGGCGGCCGTGTCAGCACGCGCTGACGCCGTCGGCTTGTCGCCGCGGCCGGCGCGCCGCCGGCTCGGCGCCGGCGGCCCGGCGATCGGCGGCGCGCTGGCGACCGCCTATCTCAGCCTCGTCGTCCTGATCCCGCTCGCCGCCGTCGTCGCAGAATCGACGACAGGCGGCGCTGCGGCGTTCTGGGAGGCCGTGACGAGCCCGCAGGCGGTCGCCGCGATGCGCTTCACGGTGCTCGCCTCGGTCGTGGTGGTGGCCGTGAACATCCTCACGGGCACCCTGATCGCGTGGGTGATGGTCCGCGACGAGTTCCCCGGCAAGCGCTTCATCAACGCGCTCATCGACCTGCCGTTCGCGCTGCCGACGATCGTCGCGGGGCTTGTGCTGCTCGCCCTGTACGGCCCAAAGGGGCCGGCGCCGTTCGACATCGGCTTCACGCGAGCCGCGGTCGTGCTGGCGCTGCTGTTCGTGACGCTGCCGTTCGTGGTGCGCTCGGTGCAGCCGGTGCTCATGGAGCTCGACCGCGAGATGGAGGAGGCCGCGACGTCGCTCGGCGCGCGCCCGCGGACGGTGTTCGTGCGGATCGTCCTGCCCAACCTCGTGCCGGCGATCGCGGCCGGCGCCGGCCTCGCCTTCGCCCGCGCGCTCGGCGAGTTCGGCTTGGTCGTGCTGATCAGCGGCAACATCCCCTTCAAGACCGAGGTCGCCTCGGTCTTCCTCTTCGGCCAGATCGAGTCCGACAACACCGGGGGAGCGGCTGCGGTCAGCGTCGTGCTGCTCGTGCTGTCGTTCATGCTGCTGCTGTTCGTCAGCTGGATCTCGACCCGCGGTGAGCGCCGTGCGAGATAGCTCGCGCAGATCGCGCCTGACGCTGCGCGTGCTCGCGCTCGCGTACCTCGCGGCGCTGCTCGCGATTCCCGTCGCCATGGTCTTCTCCCGGACCTTCGAGCATGGGATCGGGCCGGCCTGGGACGCCGTCACGACGCCTCCGGCGCAGCACGCGTTCTGGCTGACGGTGATGATGGTCGCGATCGCCGTGCCGCTGAACACGGTCTTCGGCATCGGCCTCGGCCTGGCGATCGTGCGGGGCCGCTGGCGCGGCAAGACGCTCGTATCGGCGATCGTCGACCTGCCGTTCGCCGTCTCGCCGGTCGTCGTGGGCCTCGCGCTGATCCTCGTCTACGGCAACAAGGGGTGGATCGGCGAGGTGTTCGCCGAGAACGGCATCCGGATCATCTTCTCGACGCCGGGGATGGTGCTCGCGACGATCTTCGTCTCGCTGCCGTTCGAGGAGCCGGACAGCGGCGAGGTCTTGTTCTCCGGTGAGGCGGTCACGACGATGCCCGTCCAGGAGCGCGGCGTCGGGTTCGTGTTCCAGCACTAGGCCGCGTTCAAGCACATGACCGTGCGCGACAACATCGCCTTCGGCCTCAAGATCCGCAAACGGTCCAAGGACGAGATCCGCGATCGCGTCGACGAGCTGCTCGGGCTCGTGCACCTCGGCGGCTGGGCGGACCGCTACCCGGCGCAGCTGTCGGGCGGCCAGCGCCAGCGGATGGCGCTGGCGCGCGCGCTCGCCGTGCAACCGCGCGTGCTGCTGCTCGACGAGCCCTTCGGCGCACGCGACGCGACCGTCCGCAAAGAGCTGCGCGACTGGCTGCGCAAGCTGCACGACGAGGTTCACGTGACGACGATCTTCGTGACGCACGACCAGGAGGAGGCGCTCGAGGTCGCCCAGCAGGTCGCGGTCATCAACGAAGGACGCATCGAGCAGACGGGCAGCCCCGACGACCTCTACGAGCGGCCCGCGAACCCGTTCGTCATGGGCTTCGTCGGACCCGTCTCGCGGCTCGGCGACGCGTGGGTGCGCCCGCACGACATCGAGCTCCTCGAGGACGAGTCCGACGGCGCGGTTCAGGCGATCATCGAACGCGTCGCGCGCGTCGGATTCGAGGTGCGAATCGAGGCCGCGCTGGGCGACGGGACGCCCGTCCCGATCCTCGCCACACGTCAGCAGGCCGAGGAGCTCGAGCTGCGCGCCGGGCAGATCGTGTGGCTACGAGTGCACCGCACGCGCGAGTTCGCGGCATGATTGGCGGGTGCGGGTCTCCGCGAAAGTCGACTACGCCGTCCGCGCCAGCATCGAGCTGGCGGCGGCGTATGAACGCGACGAGGCCCACAAGCCCGTCAAGGCCGAGGCGCTCGCCCGGGCCCAGGACATTCCCCTGAAGTTCCTGGAGAACATCCTCCAGGGGCTGCGCCAGGCCGACATCGTCGAGAGCCGCCGCGGCCCCGACGGTGGCCACCTGCTCGCTCGTGCCGCGTCGGAGATCTCGATCGCCGACGTGATCCGCGCGATCGACGGGCCGCTGGCCGGCGTCGGCGGCAAGCGCCCGGATGAGCTCTCGTTCTCGGGCAGCGCGGCACCGATGCAAGAGGTCTGGATCGCGGTGCGGTCGACATTGCGCAACCTGCTGGAGGAGGTCACGCTGGCCGACGTCGCCGCCGGTGCGCTGCCCGACCAGGTCGCGACGCTGACGGCGGACCCGGACGCCTGGGCGAAGCGCTGACAGCTACGCGCCGGGCACCTGCCTCACGCCCGGCCGAGCGCCGGCGGCGATGAGCCCCGGGCGGGGGGCAGCGGCCGCGAGCAGCCGCAGATCACGTCAGCGCGGAGAGCAGCCGATCGATGTCGGAAGCGTCGTTCCAGGCGCCGACCGACGCGCGCAGCAGACTGGTTCCCGGCAGGTCGCGGATGATCACGCCGGCCTCGGCGAGCTTCACCTTCGTCGCGGGCGGATCGTCGTCATGCCAGGAGACGAGCGTCGTGCGATCGCGTGGCGCTACCTCACGGCCGCTCTGCGCCAGCGCGTCGGCGAGGGAGGCCGCAAGCGTGGCTGCGCGCTCGTGAACGTCGGACCAGCCGGCGCCGCCCAGCACGTCGAGCGACGCTAACGCGGCCCTCATCGTCTCCAGCGACTGCGCGGCGGCGTCGTGGCGCGCGGCGCCGGCGTGCGGGATGGCGTCGAGGCCGGCGTTCGGGTCGGCGAGGTTCATGCCCGTCGGGCCGCTCGCCGGCAGGCGGTCGATCCACTCGGGCGAGACCCAGAGCATCCCGGTGCCGACCGGGCCGCAGAGCCACTTCTGGCCCGACCCCGCGTAGAAGTCGCAGCCCAGGTCGGCCATGTCGAGCGCGACGGCGCCGACGCCCTGGGCGCCGTCGAGCAGGACGGGCACGTCGCCGAGGTCCGACAGGCCCTGCACCGCGCGGCCGTTGATCCAGCTGACATGCGAGCAGGCGACGAGCTTCGTCTGTGGTCCGACCGCCTCTGCGATCTGCGCGAACGGCGCGACGCGGATCAAGATCTGGCGCTGCTCGCGTGCCGCGGCGAGTGGGCCCTGCAGACCGGGGTGCTCCTCGTCGGACGTGACGACCTCGTCGTTCGGCTGCAGATCCAGCGCGCCGAGCACGCGGACGATGCCCTCGCTCGTGCAGGTGGTCAGCGCGACGTCGCCGGTGGCGGTCCCGAGCTGCTGGGCGTACGCCTCGCGCAGGCGCTTGCGCGTGTCGAGCATCGCCTCGTAGTAGGCCTGGCTGCGA
This sequence comes from Solirubrobacteraceae bacterium, assembly GCA_035536715.1. GTDB lineage: Bacteria > Actinomycetota > Thermoleophilia > Solirubrobacterales > Solirubrobacteraceae > CADCVQ01. The sequence goes on along the minus strand of DATLNO010000299.1, from coordinate 3,483 downwards.
CCCTCCGAGACCGCCTGCACGAGCGCCGCTCCGATCGCGCGGGCGGCGTTTGCGGGGAGCGGGCCGCAGGTCCCAGCGTTGAGGTAGGCGACCTTCTGAAAGACGGGAAATTCGGCGCGCAGCCTGGCGGGATCCATGGCCCGCCAGGCTAGAGGACCCGTTCACCCGCGACCGTTGACGTCAGCGTCCGCAGACGGGCCAGTGCCCGGGACCGCCGGTCTTGTAGAGGATCGCGGCACGGCGATCCTGCTCGGTCTCGGATGCGGCGGCGGGGTCGCCCTTGCCGCCGACCGAAGCCCAGGTCGAAAAGGAGAACTGGTACTTGCCGCGGTACGTCCCGCCGGCGGAGATCGCGCGTGGGTTGCCGTGCGACTCGCACTGCGCGATCGACTTGAGCACGGGCGGGATCGACACGTCCGGGGCGCCGCCGTGGCGGCGAGAACGCGCCCGGCGCAGATCGCGTGCGACGCGGCTCGTGGAGGCGCGCAACTCGCTGAGCGTGAAGGTGTGCAGCGCGATCCGCTTGCGGGCGCGCTGGGTCGGCGTCAGGGGATCGTTGCGCAGCTGTCCGAGCCTGCGCGCGAAGAACATGTGCCGGTCGATCAGCTGCCGCTCGGCGGCGCTGTGCATGTCTCCCGGAGGGAGGATGACCGGCTCGGCGGCGGGGTTCGGGGTGCTCGTCGGGGACTGAGCGACTGCGGTGGAAGCGGACGCTGCGGCTGCGCACGAAACGCAGACGGCGCCCAGGGTTCTAAGACGCATTCGGTGACTGCCCTTCATCGGCCCATGGTGTCACGCGACGAGCGCGCGGCGCAGGTGGCCGGTCGTTTACGGCGGGCGGCGGGCCCTTCCGGCACTGTGTCTGCCCGCTTGGAGGAGAGAACCCTAGCAAGCCCCGAGCGAACAGCTGTTCGGTTCGGAGACGAGCGTGATCGATGTCAGGAGTGGTCTCGCACCAGCCCGCCGCGCCGGCAGGGCGCGACTAGCATGCGCCTCGTGAACGTCACCCTCCCAGACGGAACCGAGCTCGAGCTCGCCGACGGCGCCACCGGCGCCGATGCCGCCGCGGCGATCGGGCCGGGTCTCGCGCGCGCCGCGCTCGCGGTGCGCCAGAACGGCGAGGTGCGCGATCTCGCCCGCCCGCTCTTGCCGGGCGAGCCGCTGGAGATCATCACCGCCAAGAGCGACGGGGGGCTGGACGTCATCCGCCACGACGCTGCGCACGTGCTGGCCGCCGCGGTGATGGAGCTCTATCCGGGCGTGAAGATCTCGATCGGCCCGCCGATCGAGAACGGCTTCTACTACGACTTCGAGTTCCCCGAGGAGGTCGCGGTCTCAGACGCGGATTTCAAGCGCATCGAGGAGAAGATGCGCCAGCACATCAACGCCGACGAGCGGTTCGTCCGCGAGGACGTCAGCGTGCAGCAGGCGCTCGAGCGCTTCCGCGCCGACGGCCAGGACTACAAGGTCGAGCTGATCGAGGACCTCGTCTCCAACGCCGACCCCGAAGCGCCCGTCGAGACGGTCAGCCTCTACACGAACGGACCCTTCACCGACCTCTGCCGCGGGCCGCACGGCCCGGGCACGAAGCGCATCAAGGCGGTCAAGCTGCAGTCCGTCGCCGGCGCATACTGGCGCGGCGATTCCGAGCGCCAGCAGCTGACCCGCATCTATGGCACGGCGTTCTTCTCCAAGGACGACCTCGCGGAGTACCTCGAACGCCTCGAGCAGGCCCGCGCGCGCGACCACCGCAAGCTCGGCAAGGAGCTCGAGCTGTTCATGTTCAGCGAGCTGTCGCCGGGCTCGCCGTTCTGGCAGCCCGCCGGGATGGCGATCTGGAACGAGCTGTCAAAGCTGTGGCGCGAGGAGAACCGTCGCCGCGGCTACCGCGAGGTCAAGACGCCGATCCTCTACGACGTCGACCTGTTCAAGCAGTCCGGCCACTGGGACACGTACCGCGAGAACATGTACTTCACGGACGTCGAGGACCGTCCGATGGGCCTCAAGCCGATGAACTGCCCGGCCCACATCCAGCTCTTCAAGGACGACCGGCGCTCCTACCGCGACCTGCCGGTGCGCTACTCCGAGCAGGGCCTCGTCCACCGCCACGAGCCCAGCGGGACGCTGCACGGCCTGATGCGCGTGCGCCACATCACGCAGGACGACGCGCACATCTTCTGCAGCGAGGAGCAGATCCGCGAGGAGGTCATCGGCTGCCTGGACTTCGGCTTCTTCCTCTACGACCTGTTCGGGTTCGAGCCCAAGCTCGAGCTCTCGACGCGGCCCGCCAAGCGGATCGGCTCCGACGAGATGTGGGACCGCGCCGAGGCGGCGCTGCAGGACGCGCTCGATGCGCGCGGGCTGGCCTACGAGATCAACGCCGGCGACGGCGCCTTCTACGGCCCGAAGATCGACCTGCACATGACCGACTCGATCGGTCGCTCATGGCAGCTGGGCACGGTCCAGCTCGATTACTCGATGCCTGAGCGCTTCGAGCTGCACTACACGGGCGCCGACGATGCCGACCATCGCCCGGTGATGATCCACCGCGCGCTGCTGGGCTCGTTCGAGCGCTTCATCGGGATCCTCATCGAGCACTACGCGGGCGAGTTCCCGCTCTGGCTCGCCCCGGTGCAGGCGATCGTGCTGCCGATCGCCGACCGCCATGCCGAGGCGGCGGCCGGCGTGCTCGCCGCGCTGCAGGGGGCCGGCCTGCGCGCCGAGCTTGACGACCGCACCGAATCGGTCGGGCGCAAGATCCGCGACGCCGAGCTGCGCAAGGTCCCGTACATGCTCGTCGTCGGCGACCGCGAGGCGGCGTCGGCCACAGTCGCGGTGCGCGAGCACCGCGTCGGAGACAGCGGTAGTGAGCCTGTCGCGGACGTCGTCGCGCGGCTCGCCGAAAAATCCTCCCGCCGCGAGTCGTGATCCGGGATATACTCGGCTGCGTTGACCCAGACTCAAATCTCACCGCTGCGTCCGCTCACAGCTTGACGCGCGGCCTCCTTCCATAGTGCCGGTCCCTCGTAGATTCGACCGGCGCCCGCCCGAGCGGGACTCGACACGCGTCAACGAGCGCATTCGTGTGCCCGAAGTGCGCCTGATCGACGAGAACGGCAACCAGGTCGGCGTCATGCGCACGCCCGAGGCGCTGCGCTATGCGCAGGACAAGGACCTCGACCTCGTCGAGGTCTCTCCCGAGGCGCGCCCGCCCGTCTGCCGCGTGCTGGACTACTCCAAGTACAAGTACGAACAGGCTCAGAAGATCAAGCAGGCGCGCAAGCACCAGCAGCAGATCACGATCCGCGAGATCAAGTTCCGGCCGAAGATCGCGGAGAACGACTACAACACGAAGAAGGGCCACGTCGAGCGCTTCCTGCGTCACAAGGACAAGGTCAAGATCACGATCATGTTCCGCGGGCGCGAGGTCACGCATCCGGAGCGCGGCGTGATGATCCTCGATCGCCTGGCCGAGGAGCTCGC
>DATLNO010000298.1:0-2497 GCA_035536715.1 Solirubrobacteraceae bacterium | reverse complement strand
TACGTTCGGTCAGGCTTGCGGTGCCCATGGATACTCCTCCGTAGTTCATTCACGGCTGTTGAATCAAGTGCTTGTGAGCTTGTGACCTCGATAGCTTGTGAGGCTATCGAGCCGGCTTTCTCCCCGACGCAACGAACAATCCGGGGCCTTTCGCAGCGGGGTCTGCGGGAAGAGCCCTATATCGAAAGGCGGTCAAGCCCGCATCTTCGAACCACTCTGCCATCTGCTCGTCTCCAAACCCCTGCCACGCATGCCCCATCTGAGAGACGTACTCCTCGCGCTCGTGCGGCATGAGGTCCACGATGAGCAGTCGGCCTCCCGGTTTCAGGACACGGGCGACCCCGTCGAGCACCGCGAGCGGCTCGGCCACGTAGTGCGTGACGAGGAACAGGATCGCCACGTCGAGCTCGTCGTCCGCGGCCGGGAGTTCTTCCAGCCGGCCACTGCGGAGCTCCACGTTGTCGAGCGCCGCCAGACGTTTGCGCGCGGCCGTCAGCATCGGGCCCGACGCATCCACGGCGATCACCCGGCCGACGCATGGCGCGATGGCCAGGCTTACATGTCCAGTTCCGCACCCGAGGTCGCCAACGACCCAGCGGTCGTCGAGCAGCTCGAGCAACGCCAGCAAGTCCGTCCGCTGGCCGATGAGCTCCGCGCGCATTCGGTCCCACACGCCGGGCGCACTGTCGAAAAAGGCGATCTGGGCGCTCCGTCGCTGGGCGAGCACCCCTTCGAGCCGATGGGCGTCCTGCCCGGCGGCCGGAGACTCGGCGACCTGAGCCCGAACTACCTGCCAGAGACGACGTGCCGAAGGGTCGAGCTTACTCGTCTGCATGCTGTACCGGCGGCTCGTTCCCTGGGCTCTCGAGGCCAGCCAGCCTTCGTCGGTAAGAATCTTGAGGTGGCGGCTTACCGTCGATTGGGGAAGCTGCAGGGCCGTGCACAGCTCACCCACCGTCAACTCGTGCCGATCGAGCAGGAGCAGAATACGGCTCCGGGTCGAGTCGGCGAGGGCGGTGAGGCGATCGAAAATGCTGGCGCGGGTTGCTGCGCGAGCGGCGGGGGCAGCCATCAGTGATCGTATTATCCGGATGGAAGGATAAAAGATCGGCCGGCGGAGCGCCGAAGTCAATAACGGCGCCCGTCGGGCGCGAGGCCGCATGCCGCTGAGACGCATCGTTCCGTTTGCTTCCGCCGTGCTCCAGAGCGCGTTCGCGCGGTTCGTGCGCCGCTCGCGCGACACGTACCGGCTGCTCATCCAGTCGACGCCCGATCTCGTCCTCACGACGACGCGCGACGGTCGTGTCCTCACCGCCAACCACGCGGCGGCCCTGTTCACAGGCGATTCCCGCCTCATCGGCAAGTCCTTCGTCGATCGCGCGCCGGTGAACGAGCGAGCGGCCCTCGCCGAGCAGATTCGCGCTGCCGCCGACGGTGAGAGCCGTCACATCGAGCAACGATTGACGGGGGCCGACCAAACGACCGGCTGGTTCTCGTGCGGGTGCAACCCAATCCGCGATGACGACGGCCAGCTCAGTCGGACCGTGCTCATCGTGGCGCGCGACGTTACGGCGCGGAAGAACGATGAGGATGCGCTTCGGCGAAGTGACGAGCGGATGCGTCAGACGCACAAGATGAACGCGCTTGGCCGTCTCGCCGCCGGTGTCGCGCACGACTTCAACAACCTGCTCACCATCATCAACTCCTATAGCCAGTTCCTGGCGAAGGGGATCGAGAAGGGCACGGCGCGCAAGGAGGACGTCGACGAGATCCGGGCCGCTGTCAAGCGGGCGGCGGAACTGACGAATCGCCTCCTCGCGTTCGGGCGCGGACAGCCCGGCGCGCAGGAACGCGTCATCGACCTCAACGCCACGGTGCGCGGGGTCGAGCAGATGATTCGGCGCCTCATCGACCAGCGCATCAAGATCGAGACGCGGCTCGCCGACGACGCCCGCTGGGTGAAGGCCGATCCGGCGCAGATCGATCAGCTACTGATCAATCTCGCGCTCAACGCCCGCGATGCGATGCCTGATGGCGGCACGCTGTCGATCGAGACCGCCGAGCTGACCCCGGACGAAGTGCGGGAACGCGGCGTTCCTGGACTTCGGTCCGGATACCACGTTCTGCTCACCGTCGCCGACACCGGCGTCGGCATGGACGACGCGATCAAGTCGCATCTCTTCGAGCCGTTCTTCACGACGAAGCGCCAGGGCGAAAGCACCGGCCTTGGCTTGGCGACCGTCTACAGCATCGTTCACCAATGTGGGGGCCACATCGACGTCGAGACGGCGCCCGGTGCCGGAACACGCTTCCGCATCTATCTCCCGGCCGAGTCGGCGAATCCGGCCGCGACGCTGGCGCCGATCCCACACCGTCCATCAATGGGGGTCTCCGTCGTCGGAGGCATCGAGACCGTCCTGCTCGTCGAGGACAATCAGCCGCTTCGTGAGCTGATCCAGGTCATCCTCAAGGGGGCAGGGTACACGGTGCTCGTGGC
>DATLNO010000297.1:0-26312 GCA_035536715.1 Solirubrobacteraceae bacterium | reverse complement strand
CGGCGTGAAGGGCGGCGGCTGCTCCGGCTTCCAGTACAACCTCGCCTTCGACGAGAAGCGCGACGGCGACGAGGTCTTCGAGTTCGCCGGCCTGAAGGTGTTCGTCGACCAGCCCAGCCTGCCCTACGTGCGCGGCTCGGTGATCGACTACGTCGAGTCGCTGCAGGGCGCGGGCTTCCAGGTCAACAACCCCAACGTGGTCGCCGCGTGCGGCTGCGGCTCCTCGTTCCGCGTGGCCGAGGAAGAGGAGTGCTCAGCCGTCTAGTAGTTGGGCCTCGCTGAACCGATGGGCGCACACGACGGCCGCAGCCCGCGTCGCTGCGCCATCATCGGACTCAGTACGTCAGAGATGCGCGCGCCCGAGCGCACCCGCCACGATCCGCGCGGCGAGCCCGCCGGCCGTGAGCTTGCGCTCGGCCTGACCTACCCGGAGGCGATCCGCCGGGCGGGGGCCGTGCCGGTCGTGATTCCCCCGTTGGACGAGGACGCGATCGAGCACCTGCTCGACGGGATCTGGGGCCTGTGCCTGTCGGGCGGACCCGATCTCGAGCCGTCGTGCTACGGCGCCGAGCCGCATCCGGCGCTCGGCGTGACCGAGCCGCATCTGGACACCTTCGAGATCGCGCTCGTGCGTGCCGCCGAGGCGCGCGACATGCCGGTGCTGGCGATCTGCCGCGGGCTGCAGGTCCTCAACGTGGCCCGGGGCGGCACGCTGATCCAGGACCTGCCGAGCCTGCGCCCGTCCGACATCGAGCACCGCCAGGCGCTGTCGGGCGCGACGCCGACGCACGACGTGACGCTCGAGGACAGCAGTATCGCCGACGCCCTTGGCGTGCGCGAGGCGCGCGTGAACTCCTTTCATCACCAAGCCGTCGATCGCCTCGGCTCGGGCCTGCGCGCCGTCGGCTGGGCGCCGGACGGCGTCATCGAAGCGGTCGAGGCAACGGATCGCAACTTCACGATCGCCGTGCAGTGGCACGCTGAGAGCATGGTCGGTTCCCCTGAGCAGGCCCGCATGCTGGAGACGTTCGCCGACGTCGCCGTCGCCTACCGCGCGAGGCTTGCGGATGTCGCCTGACGAGGCCGCGGACCCGCGCGGTGGTCGAAGTTGCGCCACGGCCACTGGGAGTTCGAGGCGCCGCTGGGCGCTGCCACCCGACCGCGCGTACGCCTCAGGATCAGTGGTGGTGGCTCTGTTCGGGCGGGGATGGCGCGGCGTGGGTGAACAGCATCGATGAAGAACCGGTGAACCGGCGCTCGTGGCGGTCCCGCGGCCCGATCGTAGCTCGGCGGCAACCGGCGCACCGCGGTCGTGACGCCCGATCACCACTCGTGTTGGCGCTTTTCTGTTGTCTGTCAACAGAAAAGCGCCAATACAACGCCCGTGAAGGGTCCGCCGGATCGCCCCGCTGGGCCCGGCCTATTCCTTCATCGATGCTGTACGCAGGCGCGCAGCAGCACACCTGCGCCAAGCCATATCGCCGGCGCCCGCCCGACACACCCGCGCGCTCGGCTCGACCTCGGCCGCCGGTCCCGGCGGCGCCGCCGCCGGCGCCGGACAAACAACGTGCTCGAGAACCACAACTAGGTCGCCGGCGCCCGGCGCCCGGCGACGTAGACGAGCGGCAGGCCCCACTCAGGGTTGAAGTGGACGGCGACGTCCTCGAAACCCGCGCGCTCGAGCGATGATGCGACCTCCTGCGGCGTGCGCAGCGAGCCGCCCTGACGGACGGCGCGAAAGTCGGCCAGGGCGTCGATGAACGGGTTGCCGGGCCGGCCATACATGCCGAGCAGCACCCATCCGTCCGGGCGCAGCGCGGCATGAACCCGCTCGATCGCCGGGTCGAGCACGTCGCTCGGGATGAAGAACGTCGGCACCCACGCGAGGTCGAACTGCTCGCGGTCCTCGAGCGCTTCGGCCGTGATCTTGCGCAGCTCGATGCGCTCTTCGAGACCGGCGGCGGCGACCTGTTCGCGCGCGAGCGCCAGAGCAGGCTCCCAGGGATCGATGCCGACTGTTCGCAGCGACGGCCACAACTGGCACATGGCGACGGCCAGCGCCCCGACGCCCACGCCGACATCGAGAAACGCGGCATCCGGGCTGTCCATCCGCGTGACGAGGGCGTCGCCCAGGGCCGGCAACACGAAGCGCTTCACAGCGGGTGGGATCAGCGCACTCGTGTGGCCCTGCGCCCGGAGGATGCTGGGGTCCTCGTGATCCCAGGTGCTGCGGCTGGGATGCGCGACGAAATCGGCAGCCTGCTGGAGAAAGCCCTCGACGATGCCGAGCACGGCCACGCTCTCGTCTGCATCGAGGGCGTCCACGGCGTCGCCGATGCCGAGCGCTCCGAGCACCGCGTCGAGCTGGGCGGAAAACTCGGGCGCGACAGTCGTGCCGTCGAGCCGCAGGCGCAGGGTCGCGCCCAGCGCCGAGGCCGCCTCGGCGGCGCCGAGCAGCGGGATGGCTGCCGGCAGCACGCGATCGATCGCTGGGATGTCGCTCATGAAGCGATCATGCCCAGGCCGCTCGTGCGCTGGCAATGGCAGCGACCGAAGAGTTGACCGAAGAGATTGCCGCTCTGCGTGCGCGCGCTGCTCAGCTCGCGCGAAGCGCACCCGCAAGCTGCTCACGCGAGGAGATGCCGCGCATCGGCTCGCCGACGCGGCGCTCCACGAGCCGCTCGAGCACCGCCGCGCACGCATCGGTGTGCGGCCGGCCGACGAAGCGCCGGTCGCCGGTTACTGAGACCCCCGGCCTCGCGGCGGTGGTCAAGTCCAGAGCCGGACGGTCAGCCCTCCGGCGTCCGGGCGCAAGAACTCGATCGCGCTCGTGGCCAGGCGCGCGACCCAGAGCCCTGCGCCACCGGGCTGCGCCCGTCTTGGCGGCAGGTACCCTGCGAGCGGGTCGTCGAGGCCCGCGCCGGCGTCGGCGATCTCGCAGACGAAGTGGGTCCCAACGCGGCCCACGCGCAGCGATGTCGCGCCGCCGCCGTGCTGGCGGGCGTTCGTGAAGACCTCGCTGGCCGCGAGCAACATGCCGCGGGCGGCCGCGTGAGGGACACCGTCGGCAGCCATCTCGGCGACGAGCAGCTCGCGCAGGCCGTGCGTACCGTCCGGCGGCTCGAGGGGGCGCAGCTGCGGCAGCGGCTCGGGCGCCGGCGTATGGGTGCGTACGACCGCTTCGGGGGCGGCGTAGGCCGTGCTCGGCCGGCGGGCGTCGGTGATGACGTGCTCGTGCGTCGCGCACGCGCGGGCGAGTACCGCCGCGGGAAGCACGCGCTCGTCGTACGGGCAGACGACCTCGAGCCTGCGGCCCGCCAAGGCGCGGTCGATCGTCGCCTCGTAGGCCGTCCAGCGATCCCATTCCGCCGGTGTCGTGCCGAAGCGGATCTCGCCGATCGCGTAGACCGATGGTGCCCCGGCAGCCTCGGCGTCGCGCAGGACCCGGTCGAAGCCGGCAAGCACCCTGGCCGGATGCTGGTACCACTCGTCGCGGTCGACGTACACGACGTTGTCGGACTTGGCCCCGAGCGACTCGCGCAGCAATCCAAGGTTGTGCTGCGTCGTGATCGCGATGGCGTGCGCACCCGCGCTCAGCCCGACGTCGAGGTGTGCGCCCATCTGTACGACGAAGCTGTCGTCGCAGTCATACAGGAAGGCGTCGTGGCGCAGGCTCATCCGCCGCTCGCAGGCCGCAGTTCCACGGCCGGGTCCGAATCCCAGCCGAGCAGGCCGATGAGATGCAGCACGGCGTCAGACGGGTCAGCGATCGTGATCGGGTGCTGCCGCGTGCCTCGCAGTGCACGCAGGCCTGCGACGTCCACGAAGTCCAGATCGGCGAGGTCAAGGCGGATCGGACCGTCGCAACGCTTGTCGATCACCGCCGCGACGGTTGCGGCGGCCTCGACGTCGAGCTCGCCCGCCAGCCGCACCACGTGGTGGGGACCGGTGACGTCCGTCGTGAGATAGCCGGAGGGGGGGACCGGCGACGGGAGCTCCGCAAGACCTTCGCGCTCGACCAGCAGCACGGCGAGCTCGCGTGCCTTCATCGCTGCGTCGAGATCGCCCTCGTGGGCCGAGACGATCGCGCCTTTCAGGAGGATGTGCCATTGCGCCGCGAATCGCTCGGGCTCCTCGGCACCTGCCTCAGTGGCCAGCTCGCAGAGGTATGCACGGATGCCGGCCAGATGCTCGACGCATGCCTGACGCACGGGATCGGCGCGGTCATCGAACGCCAGGAGCGACGCGACGAACGAGCAGCCCTCGAAGTCGTCGCGCTCGAACCACTCCGTGAAGATCTCGAAGATCGCCAGCAGCCGCCCCACAGGCGACGCGGCCCGCGCCCGCGTCTCGGCCTGTAGCCACCCCCTGAACCAGCGCTCGTCGCGCAGCTCGAGGAACGCGAGCGCAAGCCCGTTCTTGCCGTGGAAGTTGCGATACAGCGTCATCTTCGCAACGTCTGCTTCATCGGTGATCGCGTCAACGCCGATGGCACGGATCCCCGAACGGCTGAAGAGGTCGTAGGCCGCGCTCAGGATGCGCTCGCGACCGCTGCCCGCGTTGTCGACTTCCGGCGCACGTTCTGGCACGTCGCCACTATAGGGATGGGGCTGGCCTACGGCGAAAAGTTTGCCGACGGCCTCGTCGCGCGTCTCGGCCGGGGCTCTCGGAGTGTGCAAAGTTCGCAGGCATGGGTGACAGAGACGCTTGACCCGCGACCCCGGTCGTGCGTAGGCTGCGCCGGCGCCGTTCGACCACGCCTGTGACTGCAGGCGCCGAAGGGCGGGAAGGTTGACGACCTATGAATGCCGCTACGGAACACCTCCCGTCGCACCGTCAGGGCGACGCGCCGTACCACCAGGGCTGAAGCCCGGGTTGGCGCGCCACGCGTCCGTCGTTCTCGTCGTCACAGCATTCTCTGGAGGTCCGCTTGTCGCGCGATGTGCGCACCCGTGCCCGGACACGCACCCGGGACACGTTCCGATGTCGTAACTGCCGCCTCGACGTATCGATGGATGCGCCTGGCACGCAGCACCGTAATCACTGTCCGAACTGCCTATGGAGTCAGCACCTCGATGACGATGTGCCGGGCGACCGAGGCGCGATGGACTGCTCGGGCTCGATGGAGCCGATGGCTGTCTGCGTGCGCGCGGACGGTGAGTGGATGCTCGTGCACCGCTGCAACGGGTGCGACGTCGTACACCTCAACCGCATCGCGGGCGACGACAATCCGCTTGTGCTCATGCACCTCGCGGTCCGTCCGCTCGCAGCGCCCCCGTTCCCGCTGGAGTGGCTGATCCGCTCGAGCGGGGCTGACCACCCCTCAGCCTGAATCTCAGTGACTCTCTCACGGAGATTCAGGCTCAGTGCCGCTTCGCGACCTCGCGCCGATGCATGACCGCCACCACGATCGCGCCGACGACCAGCCCGAGGATCGCCGACGCGGCGGTGTTGGTCAGCCACGCGCCGACTCCGCCCACCGCGCCGAGCGCGTGATCGACGTCCTCCTCGAGGTGGTGGACGGCGTCGTAGAGGAACGAGAGGCCAAGCTCGTCGAGGCCGACGAGCAGGATGTGCCCGCCGACCCAGAGCATCGCGGCGATCCCCACGGTCGAAAGCACCGACAGGACGACCGGCATGGCGTGGACCAGCGCGCGCCCGAACGATGCGGCGGCGCCGTCGCGTTCCCGCGTGAGCCGTACGCCGACGTCATCCATCTTCACGATCAGCGCGACGGCGCCATAGACGACCGCGGTGATCGCGAACGCGACCACGACGAGGATCAGGGCGCGCGAGAGGAACGGCTCGTCCGCGACCTCGTTGAGCGAGATCACCATGATCTCCGCCGAGAGGATGAAGTCCGTGCGGATCGCCCCGCCGACGAGCTGCTCTTCGTGCTCTGGGCCCTGCGCGCTGACCGGCGTCTGGGCGACGTGGTGGTGCGGGTTGATCTTCTCCCAGATCTTCTCGGCACCTTCGTAGCAGAGGTAGGCGCCGCCGATCATGAGGATCGGTGTGAGCAGCCAATCCAGGAACTCGCTGAGCAGCAGCGCGGCGGGAAGGATGAAGAGGAGCTTGTTGCGCAGCGAGCCCGTGGCGATCCGCTTGATCATCGGCAGCTCGCGCTCGGGTGCGAACCCCTGGACGTAACGCGGGGTGACCGCCGCGTCGTCGACGATCACGCCGGCCGCCTTCATGCTCGCGCGACCCGCACCGGCGGCGACATCGTCGACCGAGGCCGCGGCCGCCCGGGCGAGCACCGCGACGTCGTCGAGGAGCGCGGCGAGCCCGGCGCTCATCGCCGGCCTCCCCCGCAAGGCGTCGGGAGCGTCATCACCGCGCACAGGCTACGTCGCGAAGGGCCGGACCGGTCCCTCCCTGCCGAGGACCACTATGCATTGCGCTACTATGCATATGACTTCGACCCTATGGGATGGCGCGTGTGAACATCAACAAGGACTTGGTCGCGGCCTCGGCGACGCCGCTCGTGCTCGCGATCCTGGGCGAGGAAGAGAGCTACGGCTACGCGATTCTGAAACGGGTGCGCGAGCTTTCCGGGGGTGAGCTCGAGTGGACCGACGGGATGCTCTATCCGCTGCTCCATCGCCTCCTGCGGCTCGGCTACGTGACAACGGAGTGGCGGACGCCGCCCGAGGGGCGTCGCCGCAGGTACTACGCCATCACCGAAGAGGGCCGGGCAGCCCTCGCGGAGCAGCGGCGGCAATGGGTGACGGTCACGCGTGCGCTGGGCGGCGTCTGGCGCGGCCCCGGATGGATGCCGACGGCACTCGGTGAGGCGTGACGATGGATGGCGTGGAGCAACAGATCGCCGAATGGCGGGCCTACGTCTCGAAGTCCCCGGCCGTCAACGGCCGCGACGTCGATGAGCTGGACGCGCATCTTCGCGACCAGATCGCCGAGCTGGACGCGGTCGGCCTGACAGCCGACGAGGCGTTCCTCGTTGCGGTAAAGCGGATGGGGGACCTCGACACCCTGTCTCGGGAGTTCGCACGCGAGCACAGCGGCCGACTGTGGAAGCAGCTCGTCCTGAGCGATGAGGCGGAGCCGGCACGCGCGTCGAGCGGGTGGTTGGAGGCGCTCGTCTTCGCGGTTGCCGCGGCCGTCGCGATCCAGGTCGCACGCCTCGCTGCTCACTTCCCCGCCGAGGAACCAGAGTGGTTCTTCCGGAACATCGGTCTGCTCGTGTTGCCGTTCCTCGCCGGGTATTTCGCCCGCCGACGCCGACTCGACACCCGCGGATGGGTGCTGACCACCGTGCCCTTCGTGATCGCTGCGCTCGTGGTCAACCTCTACCCGTACCGTGCGGACTCGGCCACGGAGCTCCTCGTCGCGGCCCATCTGCCCGTGGTGCTGTGGTTCGCGGTCGCCTACGCGTACATGGGCGGCGCGATCCGATCGCACGAGCGGCGCATGGACTTCGTCCGCTTCACCGGCGAGTGGTTCATCTACTACGCGCTGATCGCGCTCGGTGGCGGCGTGCTGCTCGGGCTCACCGCGCTGATCTTCGAGCCGATCGGGACCGATGTCGAGCAGGTCTTCGAGTGGGTGCTCCCGGCCGGCGCGGTCGGTGCCGTGATCGTGGCGGCGTGGCTCGTGGAGTCCAAGCAGCACGTGGTGGAGAACATGGCGCCAGTGCTCACCATGCTCTTCACCCCGCTGTTCGCCGTGATGCTGACCCTCGCTGCCGGCACCTACGCCGTGACCGGGCTCGCCGGCGCGTTCGACCGCGAGCTGCTCGGCGTCTTCGACGCCCTCTTGGTCGTCGTGCTCGGGCTCGTCCTCTACGCGATGTCCGCGCGGGAGCCGTCCGCGCCGGCCGGGCCGGCGGACCGTGTCCAGCTGCTCGCTGTCGTGAGCGCCCTCGTGCTCGACCTGATGGTGCTCGGCACGATGGTGGCCCGGATCGGCGATCTCGGTTTCACCCCGAACCGCGTGGCAGCGCTGGGCCTCAACCTCGTCCTGCTCGTGAACCTGGCCGGGACCGCCTGGCTTTCGCTGCAGTTTCTCATGGGACGGGCCACGTTTCACCGTCCCGAGCGCTGGCAGACCTCCTATCTCCCCGTCTTCACCCTCTGGACAGCGGCCGTCGTCGCCGTTCTTCCCCCGCTGTTCGCGTTCACCTGACGGAGAGGCCGCTCACCCCAGCGTCCGCAATGCGTTGTTGCCCAAGTGTCCGTACCACGTGTTCGTCACGGCCGCGGCGTGTTCGAATGCGGTGCGTGCGGCCTCGATGTCGCCCTTGGCCTTGAGCAGGCAACCGAGCTTGTACATGGCCGCCGATGCATGCTTGGGGTCGGCGGACTCGCTCGCTTGGCGATAGGCCACGATCGCGGCCTCGGCGTTGCCCAGATCCTCCTGGAGTGTGCCGAGATGCAAGCACGCCACCGGTGCGTACGCGACATGCCCTGATGCGATGGAGGCGCGGAAGGCCGCTTCGGCCGCGTGCAGGTCGCCGCTGAGATACAGCAACCTGCCCAGATGCAGGCCCGGCCAGCCCGCGGTCGCGGGATCGTAGGCAAGCGCAAGATCGTAGTTCGTACGGGCCTGCTCGAGCGCGGGAACGGCGGTTGTCGAATGGTTGCGAGGACTCCACATACGGCGCCCAGTCTGGCTGACGACAGTAATGGTTCTGCGCCGAGTTACGACGCAGGCGTGCTCGCCGTCGCCGTGAAGGCTGGATCCGAGTTCGCGTCGTCAACGCTGACCGGCCGCCCGCACGCATGCGGCGAGCGTCTCGATCGCGGGACGGACACCAGCCTCGGCGAGGTTCGCGTAGCCGACGACGACCGACGGCTGTCTGCCGCCGCCACCCTCGAGCGCGACCCCGACCGAACGAGCGTGGTCCAGCACCTCCTCCTCGCGTACCCCTGCCGGCAACCGCAGGACGACGAACAACCCGGCCGCCGCTCCCTGCACCTCGACCTCGGGCAGCCGCTCGGCGAGCGCGGCCAGCAGGGCATCGCGCTGGCGGCGGTACCGGCGCCGCTGCCGGCGCAGGTGCCGGTCGAGCTCGCCGCGCTCGATGAGGTCGGCGAGGGCGAGCTGGTCGAGCGCTCCCGGCATGCCGCCGCGGCACGCCTGCAGTTCCGTCATCGGCGCAACGAGGTGCGGCGGCACGACCATCCAGGCCAGGCGCATACCAGGGCTGAGCGACTTGCTCGCCGAGCCGCCGTACACGACGTGCCGTGGGGCAAGGCCCTGGATCGATCCGATCGGCTCGCGGTCGTAGCGGTACTCGGCGTCGTAGTCGTCCTCGACGATCAGCGTGCCCTGTCGCTGTGCCCAGTCCACGAGCGCCGCACGCCGCGCGGGCGGCATCACCGCGCCGCTCGGGTACTGGTGCGCGGGTGCGACGGCGACGGCGTCGATCGATTCCAGGTGGCCGAGGGCCGGGACGACGAGCCCGTGCTCGTCGACCCGGACCGAGACCGCCTGCAGGCCCGCGTCGGCCGCGGTCTGCGCGATGCCGCGCCAGCCCGGATCCTCCACGGCGACCCGCTGTGCGCCGTCCGCCGCGAGCGCGCTCCACAGCAACCCGAGCCCCTGACGCAGGCCGTTGCAGACGATGACCTGGTCGGCGACGCCGCGGACGCCGCGCGAGCGTGCGAGGTAGCTGGCGAGGGCGCTGCGCAGCTCGTGCAGGCCGGCCGGCTCGGGCAGCCCGAGGCGATCGTCGGGCGCGGTACGCAAAGCGCGGTTCAGCGCGGCGCGCCACGCGCCCCGCGGAAAGGTGTCGAGCGCGGGGACGAACGGGCTGAGGTCGTAGCGGATCGCCGGCACCCGCGGTGGGTGGGTGGCTGCGGGCGTGCGCCAGTCGCCGGTCGTCGCGACCGTCGTCCCCGCACCCTGACGCGCACGCAGATAGCCCTCGGCGGTGAGCTGGGCGTAGGCCTCGACGACGACGCCGCGTGAGACGCCGATCTGCGCGCTCAGCGTGCGGCTGGGAGGTAGCAGCGTGCCGGGCGCCAGCAGCCCCGTGCGGATCCCGTCGCGCAGCCCGTGTTCGATCCGCGCCCGCAGCGTGGCGCCCTGAGCGCGGGCCAGATCAAGGTGCAGCTGCATTGGTCCTGTATTCTCGCACATGATTGGCCCTTTTGGATGGACCAATCGTGGCCTAGGCTGCGCGCATGGCAATCGCACCTTCACAGCGCACGCGCGTCCGCCGCGCGCCCGCTCGTGCCGTCTATGAGCGTGAGACGATCGACGCGGTCCTCGATGAGGGACTCATCGCCCACCTCGGCTTCACGGTCGACGGCCAGCCCTACGTCATCCCCACGCTGCACGCCCGCATCGGCGACACCGTCTACATCCACGGCTCTTCCGCCAGCCGGATGATCCGCACGTTGACCGCACGCGTGCCGGCCTGCCTCACGGTCACCCTGATCGACGGCATGGTGCTCGCCCGCTCGGCGTTTCACCATTCCATGAACTACCGCTCGGTGGTGGTGCTCGGCGAAGCTCGCGCGGTGTCAGACCCAACCGAGTTGATGACGGTGATGAAGGCGTTCACCGAAAAGCTCGTCCCGGGCCGCTGGGATGAGGTGCGTGAGCCCAATCGCAAGGAGCTCAAAGGCACGCGTGCGCTCGCGATGACCCTCGACGAGGCGTCGGCGAAGGTTCGCAGCGGACCGCCCGTCGATGACGACGAGGACTACGATCTCGACGTCTGGGCGGGCGTCATCCCGCTGGGCCTCGCCGCGCAGCCGCCGCAGCCCGACCCGCAGCTGCGCGAGGGCATCGCGCCGTCGGACGTCGTCACCGGCTGGACGGCGGGCGGCCGCTGACGGGTGGAGCGAGCGACAGACGAGTCAAACCACATCAAGCGGGGCGCCCACGATCATCGGTGGATTCAGGCGAAGCCTGAATCCAGGGCTACGGCTGGCCGCCGGCGCCACCAGGCACGCCGGTGTTCGTCGAGTACTTCGGCTGGATCTTCATCTCGGGCCGGAAGGAGTGCACCGCCTGGGCGACGGCGATCGCCGCCTCGGCGTAGCCGGTCGCGATGAGCTTGAGCTTGCCGTCGAACGTCGTGATGTCGCCGCAGGCCCAGACGCCGGGCAGGTTGGTCTTCATCACCTGATCGACCACCAACGCGCCCTTCTGGATCTCCAGGCCCCAGTCCTTCAGCGGCCCGAGCGCGGTCTTGAAGCCGAGCTGCAGCAGGATCGCGTCGACCTCGATCTCGATCTCGATCGTCTCGTCCTCGGAGTGAAAGAGCTTCACGCGTTCGATCGCGCCGTTGCCCATGACCTCGCGAACCTGGAATGGGACGTGCAGGTCGACGTGGCCGGCCTCTGCCGCCGACATGACCTGGTTGACGGTGAGCTCGTGCGCTCGAAAGCCCTCGCGACGATGGCACAGCGCGACGGAGTCCGCGGTGTGCAGCAGGTTGATGACCCAGTCGCAGGCCGAGTCGCCGCCGCCGATGATCAGCACCTTCTTGCCGTCGAACTCCGCCTTGGAGCCGACGAGGTAGTGCGCGCCGCGGCCCTCCCACGGCGTCATGTCGAAGCCAGGCAGCCTCTTGGGCTCGAAGGCGCCGTGGCCGCCGGCGACGATCACGGCGCGGCTGCGCAGCTGCGGGTAGTCGCGGTTGTTCGTGTTCAGGACGACGGTGTCGTCCTCCCACTCGATCGTCTCGACCGTCGTTTCGAGGTGGACCGGCACGTCGAACTGCTCGAGCGTCTGACGGCGCTGCTGCTCGACGAGGTCCTTGGCGAGGATCTTCGGGTGGCCGGGCACGTCGAAGATCCACTTCTCGGGATAGAGCGCTGTGAGCTGGCCGCCGATCTGCGGCAGCGAGTCGACGATCCGCGCCGACGCCTCGCGCATGCCGGCCCAGAACGCCGTCGACAGGCCGACCGGGCCGGCTCCGATGACCGTGATGTCGCGGATCTCTCCTGGCTGCTCGTGCACCGACTTCTCAGCCCATCCTGGCGGCGGCGATCGACTCGCCGTCGAGCGCCGACAGGGCCCGCTCGACCGACGCGCTGATGCAGGTGAAGGTCGGCGTGTCGCGCAGCGTGAACGACGACGACTCGGTCGTGCGCAGGCGCTGGACGAGGTCCAGGAACGACCCGGGGTCGTCGGTCTCGAACGCGACGACGAACTCCTGGTCGTCGAGGCCGAACGAGTACGAGGTGTTGAGGTCGATGCTCGGGTACTCGCGGCCCAGGGCGATGTGCTCCTGCATGATCCGGTAGCGCTCCTTCGGATCCAGGGCGTACCACGCGCGCGTCTTGACGAATGGATACACGAACAGGTACTTCGCGTGCGCGGGACGAACTTCGAGGCGTGACTCCTGCGAGTACTCCGACACCTTCGTCATCGCGAGATACGAGTACGGGATCGTCGCCCACTGCATGAGCCCGCTCTGCCCCAGGACGACGTGGAATTCATGGATACGATCGAGGTTCTGCGCCTGCGTGAGCAGCATGAGGTCGGTGTCCCCGCGCGTGCCGATCGTCGAGAACGCCCGCAGCAGGTGGCCGTCCGCGAAGTCCGCACACGCGGCGGCGAACTCTCGCTTGCCGGTGTCGCGCACGTCGGCATCCAATCGCCGCCAGGCGGGATCCATCTTCAGGAAGGTGTACTTGACGAAATGACGCGCTGGCACGGACAGACAGGATAGAACGAGCGATGGCGGCCTCAGCCACTGACGTGCCTCGCCCGCGCTGCCTCCCGGCGGCCGCGCTCGCGCTCGCGGTGACGCTCGTGGCGGCCGTCGTCGCGTTCGCGTGCGCCGCCGCGCCGGCCCAGGCCGGCGCGGCGTCGGCCGTTGGCGCACGTGACCCGCGCGCGGTCCTCGCCTTCCTTCCGTCCGGCGGCGATGACAACCCCAAGCCGATCCTCGAGCGCTTCGACGAGCGCACCGCGCTCGCGCTCGGGCTCGTCAGCGCCACGCAGGGACGCTTCGACCGCGAGCAGATGATGCTCGACATCTCGGCCGGGTCGCGCACCTCGCGCGCGGTCTACGAGCCGAGGACGCCCCCGGACCTCGAGCTCGTGCGCGGCGGCGACGGCACCGGCTTCATCTTCGGCTGGAACAAAGCGCTCGAGCGCGCCGATACGCCCCCGGCCGAGCTGCACCCCGGGATGCTCGCCGGGCAGATCCCCGGCGGCGCCGGATACGCCGGCGTCGAAGGACGGACCCACGTCGAGGCGGTGGCCGCAGCCGACCGCAGGGGCGACGTAGCGACCGTTTCGCTCGGCCGCGCAACGACGCTCTCGCAGCGCGCCGCTGCCCTGCTGGTGCGCCACCGGCTCGTCGTGGTCGGGCTGCCCACGGCGGCCAAGGGCGATGCCGCGCTCGACGATCTGCTGCGCGAGCGCCGCGACGGCGACCTGCTCATCGTGCTGCAGGCGCCACCGCAGGTGAGCGTGCCGGTGCTGCTGCCGATCGGCATCGCCGGGCTGGGCTCCAGTGGCTCGCTGACGTCGGCGACGACACATCTGGACGGCGTCGTGGCAGGGATCGACCTGCCGGTCACGGTCCTGCGCCGTCTGAAGCTCTCGGTGCCCGACGGCGTCCGTGGACAGGAGATCGGATCGGAGGGACCGCGCAACGCGGCCGCGCTGAAGGAGACGGAGGCGCGGCTGCGCGTCGTCAGCGGTCGTCGCTTCGCCGTGCTCGGCGCGCTGCTGTTCACGTGGCTGGCGCTCGTGCTGGCACTCGGCATCGCGCGCGACCGCAGCGGAGTTCGCGCGGGCCTGCGGATCGGCGCCCTGGCGGTCCTCTGGGTACCGCTGCTGCTGCTGCTCACGGCCTGGCTTGCGCCGACGCGGAGCACCGAGGTCGCGATCGTCGTCGCCGGCAGCTTCGCGCTCGCGGCGCTCACCGACCGCTTCGTGCGCTGGCCACGCGGTCCGATCGTGCCCGCGGCCGCCTCGCTCGTCGCCTACGCGGTCGACCTCGTCTTCGGCTCGCAGTTGATCGTCCGCTCGCTGCTGGGCGCCAACCCACGCTCCGGCGTGCGCTTCTACGGCCTGGGCAACGAGCTCGAGTCGACGCTCACGATCATGCTGCTCGTCGGGTTGGGCGCGCTGCTATGGGGTCGCTCGCGCTCGCGACGCAACGCCTCGATCATCGCGGTCAGCGGAGCGGTGTTCGCGGTCTTCGTCGGCTCCGGCCGGCTCGGGGCCGACGTCGGTGGCGTCATCACGGTCGGCGCCGGGGTCGCGGCCGCGACGATCCTGATGCTGCCCGGGACGCTGTCGCGGCGGACCGTGCTGCTCGCCGCGGCCGTCCCGATCGCCGGGCTCGTCGCACTCGCGGCGCTCGACCTCGCGACCGGTGGCAACGGCCACTTCACGCGCACGATCCTGCAGGCCGAGGGCGCCGGCTCGCTGTGGGACGTCGTCACGCGCCGCTACACGCTGGCGTTCAACGTCCTCAAGACGGGGGCGATGCCGTTCATCACGCTGATAGCCCTGCTCGGCGCGGCCTATGGCGTGCGCTACCGCAAGCGCATCTTCGCGCCGCTGGAGGACTCGCCGTCATGGCGCGCGGCCCTGATCGGAGGCCTCACCGCGTCGATCGTCGGCGCGCTCTCCAACGACTCGGGGCCGTTGCTGCTGGCCATCGGCATGTTCCTGCTCGCCTGCGCGACGGCGTACGTCCGCGGCGCGCCGCGGCTTGCGGCGCGAGCCGATTAGGGCGTTCGCCGCAGCGCCATGATCGCGACGTCGTCGCGCAGGCGGCGGTCGATCCCGAGCAGCACGGTCCTGAGCCGGTCGACCAGCGCTTGCGCACCGGCCCCCGGTGCGCCGCGCAGCAGCTGCATGATCTCTTCCTCCTCCACGCGTCTGCCGTCGACCTCGACGTCGAGCAGCCCATCGCTGTAGATGACGATCGCGTCCCCCGCAGCCAGGTGGCATTCGCGCACGTCGAAGCGCGCGTCCGCGTAGACGCCGAGGATGGTCCCGCGGGCGGTCGTCGACTCGACGCTCGCATCGGCCCGGACGATCAGGGGGGCGGGGTGGCCCGCGACGCCGATGCTGATGGCGGCGTCGGGCGTGCTGGTGTCGATCTCCCCGTACACCGCCGTGCACAGCTGCATGGGCCCGTCGCTCTGTCCCTCGAGCAGCAGCGCCGTGTTGAGGTTCGCGAGGATCTCGGCGGGTCCGTCGCTGAGCAGCGCCGCGGCGCGGATCGTGTATCGCGCCAGCGACGTGATGCCGGCCGCCTCGGGGCCCTTGCCGCAGACGTCTCCGAGGAAGAATCCAGCCCGGTCGCTACTCAGCGGGAACAGGTCGTAGAAGTCGCCGCCGACCTCCTCGGGCGCGAACGGTTCGTAGTGGGCGGCGACCTCTAGCCCGGCAAAGTGGGGCAGGCGCGGCGGCGAGAGCGTGCGCTGCAACGTGCGCGCGAGGTCCTCGGCACGCCCCTGCGCGAGGAGCGCCTGCTCGCGCAGGCTCTGCTCGCGCTGTACCTCGCGGATCGCCGCCAGCCGCAGCTCCAGTTCGTCCATGACGATCGCCGCGAGCTCGCTCAGCGTCCGCATCTCCGCCTCGGTCGTCTCCCGCGGCTTGGTGTCGATGACGTTGACCGTGCCGAGGCGATGTCCGTCGGAGGTGACGATCGGCGCCGCCGCGTAGAACCGCACGCCGAGCTCGCCTGTGACGAGCGGGTTCGACGACGAACGCGGATCGGCGGTGCAGTCGACGAGGAGGTAGGGCTCCGAGTTCAGGATCGCCGAGCCACAGAGACCCGGTGACCGCGGGATCTCGGTGGCCCCGAGACCGACGGAGGCTTTGAACCAGATGCGTTCCTCATCGACGATCGTGACCGAGGCGAAGGGCACGTCGAAGAACCTCGCGGCAAGCGCGCAGACACGATCGAAGGCTCCGTCAGGGGGCGTGTCGAGGATCGCGTAGCGCCGCACCGCCTCAAGCCGTCCAGGCTCGTCGGGGGTGATGACGATTGCCGGGGTCGCAGACATCCGGTCACGAGTTTCCCGAACGCGATCATCCGCAGTCGCGGTCCCGTGTGTCCAAGTGGTAACGCCCGCCGATGTCCGCGCGACACCCCGGTTAGTATGCCCCGATGCGCATCGCGCTGGTGTCCCCGTACTCGTGGACCTATCCAGGGGGAGTGACGCGCCACATCGAATCGCTCGCGGAGCAGTACATCGCCGCGGGGCATGAGGTGCGCGTCCTGTCTCCGGTGGATCCCGACGACCGCCTCACCCGGCGGCTGCATCGCGGTGCGCGCCCGTCACAACGCACGCTGCCCGAGTACCTCGTCCCCCTCGGGCGCACGCTCGGCTTTCCCTCCAACGGAGCAGTCTCGAACATCGCCTACGGGGTCTGCACCGTCGTCGCGCTACGGCGCGAGCTGGAGAGCGGCTACGACGTGGTGCACCTGCACGAGCCGGTCGCACCGATTCCGGGCTGGGACTCGCTGATGACCGTCGACGCGCCGCTCGTCGCGACGTTCCATTGCTATTCGGAGAACGTGTTCTCCAACAACCTCGCGAACTGCTTCGGTGCGCGGCGGCGGCTGAACCGCCTGCACGTGCGGATCGCCGTCTCGCAGGCTGCGGCCTGGACCGGCCGGCGCTTCTACGGTGGGACCTATCGGATCATCCCCAACGGCGTCGACGTGCGCGCAACCCCGGCGCCGCCGTCGGCTGTCGGGCCGGCGCGACCCGGCGAGCAGCCCGCGCCGCTGCGGATCGTGTTCATCGGCCAGGCCGTCGAGCGCAAGGGCCTGCCGGTCCTCCTGCGCGCGTTCGAGGCGCTGCGCGAGCACGTGCCCGCGACGCTCGACGTCATCGGGGTCGACGGCGAGCGGCTCGCGCCGCTCATGCTCGACACGCGCGATGTCGCCGCGCACGGCAAGTGCAGCGACGAGGAGAAACTGCGCGTGCTCGCCGAGGCCGACGTGCTGTGCGCGCCGTCGCTCGGCGGCGAGAGCTTCGGCATGGTGCTGACGGAGGCGTTCGCCGCCGGCACGCCGGTCGTCGCCTCGGACATCGCCGGCTACCGCGACGTCGTCGAGCACGGCGTCAACGGCCTGCTCGTCCCGCGCGGCGACGCGACTGCCCTCGCCGAGGAGCTGCGCGACCTCGCGCTCGATCCCGCCCGCCGGGCTCGCCTCGCGGCTGCGGCGATCGAGGCCGCGCCGCGCTACGCCTGGCCGCGCGTCGCCGCCGAGGTGCTCGACTCCTACGAGGCCGCGATCGAGCTGCACGCACGCGCGCCGCAGGGCGCCGCCGCGAAGCTCGGCCTGACGCCCGCCGACGGAACGCGCGTGCCGGCCAAGCGCCTGCCGACGCTTGAGCCGGCCCTGCCGCGCGCCGCGCGCGACGTCTCCCATCCCGGGGCGCGGATGGCGCGCCGCCTGGCGCTCGGCTTCGCCGGCGTGCTCGCAGCGGGGCTCGCGATCATCGCGCTGCAGCGCATCGGCGTCGACCGCGTCAGCGGCGCGCTGCTGAACGCCGCGCCGCCGTGGGTGCTGCTGGGCCTCGGGCTCATGTGCTTCTCGATGGTCCTGCGCGCGGTCGCGTGGCACGCGATCCTGCGCGCGGCGCTGCCGCTTGCCCGCGTTCGAATGCGCGACGCCCTGCAGGGCACGTTCATCGGCGTGCTCATGTCGGCGACGCTGCCCGCCCGGCTCGGCGAGCCCTCGCGCGCGTTCGTCGTCGCGCGGCGGATCGGCAGCGCGCGCGGGCACCTGCCGGTCGTGCTGGGCACGATCGTCTCTCAGACGCTGCTGAACATCCTGGCGCTCATCGTGCTCGGCATCACGATGTTCTCGACCGTCGACCTCTTCACGCACCACACGGCGCTGCTCGTCGTCGCGGTCGCGCCGCTCGCGATCGTCGTGTCGCTGCTCGCGGCGCCCGCGTTGCTGCGCTCCGGCAAGCGCTCGCGCTTCTCGCGGCTGGCGGCATTCGTGACCCAGGCGCGCGGCGCGCTCGTGCAGCTGCGCGGCGGCCTCATGGTCTTCCGCCGCCCGCGGCTCGGCGCCCTGGCAACGTTCGCGCAGCTGTCGGCCTGGGGCGTGCAGTGGCTGTCGTGCTACGTGCTGCTCGTCGCGCTCGGCCTCGACGGCCAGGCCGGGATCGGCGCCGCGGCCGCCGTCCTGTTTGCCGTCAACGTCACGGCCGTGCTGCCGGCGACGCCATCGAACGTCGGCGTCTTCCAGGCCGCCTGCGTCGCAGTGCTCGCGGCCTACGGCGTCGGCTATGCCGACGCGCTCGCCTACGGGATCATCCTGCAGTCCGTCGAGATCGCGACCGCGGTCGTCATGGGCGCCCCGGCGCTCGTCAAGGAGGGGCTGTCCTGGCGCGAGGTGCGCCTGCGCGCGATGCACAGCTCGCCGGTCGAACTCGCGCCCGCGCCGGGCTTCGGGCGCAGCGAGGCGCGCGGGCCGGCCTGATCGGGCAAGCCGGCCGGCGGGCCTGCTCAGCAGGGGTTCGGCGGTAGCTTCTGCGGATTGCCGGCGAACGCGAACCAGGCGCGGTAGGAGCCGTAAGTGAGCTTCATCGACGGGCTCACGAGCCCGACCGGGAAGGCGTGCGCCTCGCGGAACGTGTACTGAAAGGCGGCGTCGATGCGATCGTGGCGCGCCCACTCGCGCAACGCCGCGGACATTGCCTCGCAGCGGTGGTCGAACGTACCGGTCTCGCCGATCCAGAGCCGCTTGTTCTGCGCGCAGCCCTTGGCGTCCAGCGCACCGAGCACGTCATCGAACAGGCTGCTTTGCGATGCCGACGCCGGGTTGGCGCGGCGCGGCTCGCCTCCGCCGCGGCCGGGGCGGCCGACGTAGGCGTGCTGCGAGAACGGGCCGTCGACGCAGGCGACGTCGCGCGGCAAGCCCTTGATGAACTCCGCCGCGCCGGCGCCGTAGGTGCGCGGCTGACGCAGCCCCGCGAGGCTGCCCAGCACGATCGTCTGCTCGTAGCGCAGCTCCTTCTGCGCCGCGCGCACGAGGGTCGCGTAGGCGGCGGGGGAGACCGCTTTGAAGAGGCGGTTGCAGACCATGCGCTGCGGCTGCAGGAAGCCCGGATGGTTGGGCTCGTTCCACGGGGTGATGTAGTCGAGCTTCACGCCGACCTTGTCGCCGAGCGCGTTGAGCCCGCGCAGGAACGTGCGGTAGGGCGCGATCCGCGGCAGCTGCGCGCGCGAATGCCGGCTGCGCTTGCGCTGGCAGCCCTTGAACGGGATTGCCGCCCAGGGCGGCGTGAAGTACGGCACCACGAGGATCTTCCAGCCGCCGTCGACGTCCTGGCGGTGCCTGATCGCCGTCAGCAGGCTGCGCAGGCCGTTCGAAGACCGGCAGCCGGGGTTGATCGGCGGGCAGCCGCCGGGCGGCGCGTCCCAGTTGGGCTTGCGGTTGACGTAGGGCTGCAGGCGCTCCCACGGGACCAGCACGCGGACGTAGGCGGGCTTCAGCGCGACGGCCTTGCGCGCGACGATCTGGGTGATGCCGCTGGGAACGAGCAGCCGCGGGTCGCCCTCCGTCAGGCCGATCGCCAGCGGCGGCGCGAGCTTCACGGGCTCGGAAACGGGAGGTTCGCTGGGCACGCTTCCGGGTCCGGGTCCGGGTCCGGGGCCGGAGCTCGGCTGGTGCGGCGGGTTGTTGCACGGGATCAGCGGCGCGAGCGGGCATTCCTTCGCCGACGCGAGCGCGGGAAGCAGGGCCCCCGCAGCGACTGCGAGCGCGACGGTGATCATGGCTCGCGGAGATGGCACGGGCGGCGCGATCCTATTCGTCCTCGCCGTCGGCAGCAGGCATGATCCGGTGATGGCGCGTCGAACTGCACGTCTTGTGTCCCCGGATGCCTGGGTGTATCTGCTGCGCTGCCGTGACGGCTCGCTGTACTGCGGATGGACGTCGGACCTCGAGCGGCGGCTGCGCGCGCACAGCGCCGGGCGCGCCAGCCGCTACACGGCCAGCCGCCTGCCGGTGTCGCTCGCCTTCGCCCAGCCGATGCCTGATCGCAGCGCCGCGCGGCGCGAGGAGGCGCGCATCAAGCGCATGACACGTGTGCAGAAGCTCGCGCTCGTCGCAGCCGGATCGGCTGGCGTGTAAGGTCGCGCCGTCTTCCGACGGCCGGTCCCGGCCGTCCTTGCTGATCTCGGGGGCCCGTGAAGGAGCGCATCAAGGGGTTGATGGCGACCGCTGCGTCGCGTGCGTGGCTTGGTGTGACCGTGGTCGGTCTCATCACCGTCGTGCTCGTGCTCGTCCTGTCGCTGATCCCGCGCCTGACCGCGGGCCAGCACGTCATCGACACGGCCGAGCCGGCGTTCACGGACGAGCGCGTCGCGGGAACCCGTGTGGGCGTGGACCTCCTGTCGCAGTACGTCGACTTCCTCGACCCCGTTCTGACCAGCCGGGGCGGGGCGAACAAGGAGGTGCGCTCGCTGGTGCGGCTCATCCGCCGGGAGCTCGGGCTCTCCGACGAGCAGGCGCGCAAGATCCTGCGCCGCGAGGCGCCGCACGCCGAGGCGTTGATGCGGGCCCTGCCGCTGACCGGCCTCGTCGACGAGATTCCACGGCTGACCAGCTACCTGACGACAACGCTGCGCATCAGCGAGGACGAGCTCGCCGCGATCCTCGAGCGGGAGTTTCCACGCATCGCCCAGATGCTGACGACGCTGCCGATCGTGACGGACTCCTGGTACGACGTCCCGGGCATCGAGGGGCTGACACGGCTGTCCGGCGGCAAGCCGGTGCGCACCGTGCCGGGGCTGCGCAAGTACGTGCGCGACGACGTGGTGCCGCTGACGGTGCAGCGCAAAGACGACTTCCAGAGCCTGGCCGGCCGCGGTGGCATCGGCTACATCCCGTATCTGCTGCTGCTCGTCGGGCTGGCGATGATCGTCTATGGCCTGCTGCAGGCGCGGCGCGCCACGATCACGGCGCCCGGGAGGCTCTCGTGGAGCATCGTCATCGGGAGCGGCGCCCTGCTCATCGTGTTCGTCGGGGCGGCGTCGCTCTTCCCGCGCCTGGCCGGCGGCCAGCGGCTGGTCGACGACATGGCACCGGTGTTCGCGCAGGAGCGCGTGCAGGCCGTCACGACCGGCTTTGACACGGTCCACGAGATCGTCGTGCTGGGCGACCCGATCATGACGCGGGGCGGCGGCGCGTCGCGCGAGACGCCGCGGCTGTACGAGCTCATCGGCCAGCGCACCGGCCGCAGGCCCGGCGACGTGCGCCGGACGCTGGCCCGCCGCGTGCCCCGCACGATCGCGCTGCTCGACGCGCTACCGCTGACGAGCGTCGCGCGCGAGGTCCCGCGCCTCGTCGCCTATCTCGCGAAGGCGCTGCGGATGTCGCGTGACAACGTCGTGTCGCTGCTGCGCCGGCGGACGCCGCGCCTGACACGGGCGCTGCTGGCGACGCCGCCGGTGACGTCCGGCTGGACGAGCATTCCGCGGACGGGCGAGCTGACGCAGTTCGACGGTGTCAGGCCCGTGCGCACGATGCCCGCGTTGGACGACTACCTGCGCCAAGACCTGCTACCCGTCTTCGAGAAGGGGCGCGAGGACCTCGAGACCTTCGCGAGCGGCTCGCCGCAGATCAAGACACTCGCGCCGGCGCTGGCGGTCTACGGCCTCGTCGTCGTGATCTACGGCGCGCTGATGATGCTGCTCGTCGGCCGCCGCAAGCGTCGCTAGGAGTCTGTCTGTTCGACGGCTCCGGCGCACGCGCTCGCTGTCCAGGCCGATCGGCGACGACCACACCGGCTTGCATCCCGGACTTCCTGGACCCCGAACGACGCCTGGATCTGACGGTGGTGTGAGACTTGCCGGAATGTCGCGGCCACCTTCGACGTACGACGCCGTGATCGTCGGAGGCGGGCACAACGGGCTGGTCGCCGCCGCGTACCTCGCACGCGCAGGGCTGTCGTGTCTCGTGCTCGAGCGTCGCCACGAGCTCGGTGGCGCGGCCGTGTCCGAGCGGGTGTTCACGGACTTCGACGTACGCCTCTCGCGGTTCTCGTACCTCGTGAGCCTGCTCCCGCCGCGCATCGTCGATGAGCTCGGGCTGCAGGTGCGCCTCGTGCGTCGCGCCATCTCCTCCTATACGCCCGATCCGCGCGTCGGCGCTGAGCGCGGGCTCCTGATCGACGTGCAAGATCCCGCGGCCACGCGGGCATCCGTCGCGGCGGTGACCGGCGACGGCGCGCAGTTCGATGCCTGGCAGCGCTTTCACGCGATGACCGAGACCGTCGCGAAGCAGGTGTTCCCGACGCTGCTCGAGCCGCTGCGCTCGCGCGCTGAGCTGCGGCGGATCGTCGGCGACGACTCGGCGTGGGAGGCGCTGGTCGAAACCCCGCTGGCGGCGAGCGTGGGGGCGGCGTTCGCCGATGACCTCGTGCGTGGCGTCGTGCTCACCGACGCGCTGATCGGCACGTTTGCGCCCGCGAACGACCCGCACCTGCGCCAGAACCGCTGCTTTCTCTACCACGTCATCGGCGGCGGCACGGGCGACTGGGATGTGCCGGTCGGTGGGATGGGCGCCCTCTCGGCCGCGTTGCGCGACGCCGCGATCGCCGCTGGCGCGCACGTGCGCACGCGCGTCGAAGTGACGGCCGTGGGTGACGGCGAGGTCCGCTACCAGGAACAGCAAGGCGCCGCGGTATCCGTCGGCGCGCGCTGGACGCTGGCGAACGTCGCGCCGACCGAGCTCGAGCGCCTGCGCGGGCGCACGCCCACGCGTGCGCCGGACGATGGCTCGCAGCTGAAGATCAACCTCCTGCTCGCCCGGCTGCCGCGCCTGCGCGAGGCGAACATGACCGCGGAGCGCGCGTTCGCGGGCACCTTCCACGTCAATGAGACCGCCGAGCAGCTCGATGGCGCCTACGCCGAGGCGGCCCGCGGGCAGATCCCGGCGCTTCCGCCCTGCGAGGTGTACTGCCACACGCTCAGCGACACCAGCATCCTCGGTCCGTCGCTTGTGGCAGCCGGCGCGCAGACGATGACGCTGTTCGGGCTGCAGATGCCGGCGCGGCTCTTCGACGCCGACCCGGAGGGCGCCCGCGACGCGGCGGTCGAGGCGACGCTGCGCTCGCTTGACATGGTGCTCGCCGAGCCGATCGCGGACTGCGTCATGCATGCGGCTGACGGCACGCCGTGCATCGAAGCGCTGACCCCGGCCGACCTCGAGCGCGAGTTGCGCATGCCGCGCGGCAACATCTTTCACGGCGACCTCGCGTGGCCGTTCGCCGATGATGCCGACGACGTCGGCCGTTGGGGCGTGGAGACCGACGACCCGTCGATCCTCATCTGCGGTGCCGGCGCGCGCAGGGGCGGCGGCGTCAGCGGCATCGCCGGGCACAACGCGGCCATGGCCGTGCTGAGCGGCCGGTGGCCGCGTGGATCCACTAGGCCCGCGCGTCCGCGGTGAGCGCCGGCTCGTCCTCGGGCGGGCCCTCGAGCGGGTCGACGTCGCCGCGGCGCATCGTGGCGTCGCGGTCCGAGCCGGCGATGATGTCGTCGGGCGCCTTGTCCTTGGGCAGGAAGCCCGACTTCATCCCGAAGTACACGGCCTGCGGGTGGTGCACGACGATCGCCAGGGTCGACTGCTCGGGCTCGACGGCGAAGCCGCCGGTCAGCGACAGGCCGATCGCGGGGGCGTCCAGCAGGCGATAGATCTTCTCGTGCTCTGACTGCTCGGGGCAGGCGGGGTAGCCCCAGGAGTAGCGCCGGCCCTCGGTCGGGCCGATGCCGAGATCGGCGCGCACGCGCGAGTGCAGCCACTCGGCCGTGCCCTCGGCGGCCTGGACGCCGATGCCGTGGGTGAAGAGCTGCTCGGCGAACTCGCCCTCCTGCTCCAGGGCGGTGATGACCTCGGTGACCTCCGGGCCGACGGTCACCGCCTGCAGCGCGACGACGTCGATCTCGGTGCTGTCCTTCGGGCGGAAGAAGTCGGCCAGGCAGATGCGGTGATGGCCGGGCTGGCGCGGGAACGTCAGCCGCTCGAGCACCGTCCCGTGATCCTCGGGATCGAGCACGACGACGTCGTTGCCCTCGCCGTAGCAGGGGAAGTAGCCCAGCACCGCGCGCGGGCGCAGGTAGTCCTGCTCGCGCCACATGCGCTCCAGGCGGGGCTGGAAGTCCTCCCCGACGAGCTTGCGCCAGGCCTCGCCCTTCACGCCGCGCCCGCCCCAGTGCAGCTTGAACAGCACGTGCGTGTCGAGGTGCGGGAAGACCTCGTCCAGCGGCACGTCGATCTCGCGCCTGCCCCAGAACGGGGGCTCGGGGATCGGCACGTCGGTGCGCGCCGCGGAGCGGACCGTGTCGTCGTCGGTGATCAGCGGCGGCGGGTCCTTGCCGAACTCGCGGAAGTGCGCGGCGGCGTCGCGTGTCTTGGTCAGCAGCGCCTCGCGGTCTTCCGGCACGATCAGCTGGTCCATCCTGTTGAGTCCCGCGAAGGCGTCCTTGCAATAGAACACGCCCGGCGCGTAGATCTCGTCGGACTCGCGCTTGAAGGGGTACATCGCGCGCAGGCCGAAGTCGCGGTTGATCGCCGCGCCGCCGATCAGCACGGGGAAGTTCAGGCCCTTGGAATGGAGCTCCTCGATGGCCAGCGGCATCTGCTTGGAGGTCGAGACGAGCAGCGCGCTCAGGCCGATCGCCGTCGCGTCGTGCTCCTGGGCGGCCTCGAGGATCGACGAGATCGGTACCTGCTTGCCGAGATCGACGACGGTGTAGCCGTTGTTCGTCAGGATCGTGTTGACGAGCGACTTGCCGATGTCGTGCACGTCGCCGAAGACGGTCGCGAGGACGACCGTGCCCTTCGTGTAGCCCTCGACCTTGTCGAGGTAGTTCTCCAGCTGTGCGACCGCGCGCTTCATCACCGTCGCCGACTGCAGGACGAACGGCAGGATCAGCTCGCCGGCGCCGAACTTGTCGCCGACCTCCTTCATCGCGGGCAGCAGCACGTCGTTGAGCGTCGGGACGGCGCCGATCTTTTCGACCGAGCGGTCGATCCAGTCCTCGACGCCCTCCTTCTTGCGGCGCAGGATGTGGAAGTGCAGCGCCTCCTCGGGCTCCATGCCCGCGGTCGGATCGGCCTTCTCCTGCTCGGCCTCCTGCGTCTGCGACTCGAAGTGCGCGATGAAGACCTCGAGCGCGTCGTCGCGGCGGTTGAAGACGAGGTCGTCGGCGAGCTTGCGCTCCTGATCGCCGATTTCGCCGTACGGGGTGATGTGGTTCGGGTTGACCATGGCGAGGTCCAGGCCGGCCTCGACGCAGTGGTGCAGGAAGACCGAGTTGAGGACCGCGCGGGCGCGCGGCGAGACCCCGAAGGAGACGTTCGAGACGCCGAGCGACGTCTTGACCATCGGGATGTGCTCCTTGATCGCCCGAATGCCCTCGATTGTCTCGACGGCCGACGGGCGCCACTCCTCGTCGCCGGTTGTCAGCGTGAAGGTCAGGCAGTCGAAGATCAGCGCCTCGGGATCGAGGCCGTGCTCGTCGCAGCACAGCTCCTTCAACCGCTGGGCGATCTCGAGCTTGCGCGCGGCGGTCTTCGCCATCCCGACCTCGTCGATCGTCAGCGCGATCAGGCAGGCGCCGTGGGCGAGCGCGATCGGCACGACGCGGTCGAGCTTGTCGCGGCCCGCCTCGAGGTTGATCGAGTTGACGATCGCGCGGCCGGGGATCTGCTCGAGCGCGGCCTCGATGACCTCCGGCTCGGTCGAGTCGACCTGGATCGGCGCGGGCTGCGCGAGCGACACGCGCTCGGCGACGCGGCGCATCTGCTCGGCCTCGTCGTCGCGCTCGACCAGGGCGACGCAGAGGTCGAGCACGTGGGCGCCGCCCTCGACCTGGTCCTCGGCGATCTGGCCGAGCCCGTCGTAGTCGTCGGCGAGCAGCAGCTCCTTCGCCTTGCGCGAACCCTGCGAGTTGACGCGCTCACCGACCATCGTCGGCCGCGGCTCCTGCACGAGCGGCGTCGCGGCGATCATCGAGCTCACGTGAATCGGGCGCGGCGCCGGGCGCGGCTTCGCGCGCTGGCCCTTGACCCCGTCGGCGACCATCCGGATGTGCTCGGGCGTCGAGCCGCAGCAGCCGCCGACGATGCCCACGTCGTAGCGGTCGACGAAGTCGATCAGCGTCGTCGAGAACTGCTCGGGGTCCTCGGGAAAGATCGTCTCGCCGTCCGGGCCCTGGATCGGGATGCCGGCGTTGGGCACGCACGCGACCGGGACGGGGCAGAACTCGCCGAGGAAGCGGATCGCGTCGCGCATGTCCTCGGGGCCGGTCGAGCAGTTCAGGCCGATCGCGTCGACGCCAAGGGCCTCGAGCGTGACGAGCACCGCGGAGATGTC
>DATLNO010000296.1:0-9737 GCA_035536715.1 Solirubrobacteraceae bacterium | reverse complement strand
TGGATGCGCTTCAGCCGCAGCCGCAGCGGCGTCTTTGCCGGCGACGGGTTGCACGTCAGCCACCGCGGCGCGCGCGCGTTCGCGCGCTATGTCCGGCGCCGGCTGGAGCCGTTCTTTGCGCCGCGCGCGCTGCGCGTGCCGCGGACCACCGACGGGGCGACGGCGTGCGGGCGCGTGCGCGTACTCGACGTCTTCGTCGTGCGCGGCTCGGAGCGCGTGACGTGCGCCCGCGCGCGAGCGCTCGCGCGTGCTCGCGCGCTTGCGGGGATTCCGGGCTGGCGCTACTACGACTGGCGCCGCAGCGGGCGCCGGCCGTGGAGCGCGGTGCACGTGCGCTCTGACCGCAGGGTCATCGTCGCGATGCGGCGTAGATCACCGTGACGCAATCGCCGCCGTCTGCGGGACCGGGCAGCCGTCGCGAAAGCGCGAGACGCGTCGCGTCGCGTCGCGCCGTCGGACTGGCGCACGAGACGCCGACCGGTGTAGATGCGCCCACGGTTCATCGGGGGGTCTTGCGTATAACGCGACCATATGTCGCATAAGACGCAAGACTCCCCTCGCCCGCACGGCATGCGAACCCGTTGCCTCGGAGAGGCTGTTCACAAGCGCCTGCCATAGCGCCGAAGCCCCTGTGAACGCGTCTACGCGTAGAACTCGGCGAGCCGGTCGGCCTGCGCGCGCAGCTCACGCTGTGTGGCCGCGTCGAGCTTCTCGAACGGGTGCAGCTCGATCTCCGCCTCGCGGTACTTCCAGGTCCCGGCGACCGCGCCGTCGACGAGGAACACGGCGTCGGAGTGCGGGTTTCGCACGTGAAAGATCTTCGCCCGGTGCTCCTCGGGCAGGATCCGCGCGCGGCGCGCGTGGACGAGCAGCGTCGCGTCCCACGTCGGCAGGAACCGCACGCCGATCGGATGCTCGGGATCGGGCAGCGGAGCACGCGGGAGGTCGAGCAGCTCCTCGCCGTCTTCGGTGCGGAAGCAGCGCAGCCTCAGGCGCTCGCATGCCGGCGCGAGCTCGCGTCGCGACAGACCGGTGTAGGAGGCAATATCGGCCTTCGACGCGGGACCGAAGCCCGCGAGGTAGCTGCGCACGAGCTGCGCCGCGGCCTCGTCGGCGCTCATGTCGGGCGCCGGCCCGACCCACGTCTCGGCGAGCGCGAAGAGGTCGGCGCGGCGGCGCTCCCAGGTGCCCGACGGCGGCACGCGGACGAGGTCGACCCAGAGCCCGACCCCGATCGCGTGCGGCTTTCCGACCAGCGCGTCGAGTTCCTTGCGGCTGATCTCGCCGTGCGTGGCGAGAGCCTCGCGCACGCGCGCGGCGAGTTCCTCGAGTTGCCCCGCCGTCGCGCTCTTGCGCATCGCGCGCAACCACAGCTCGCGGCGCGCCCGACGCGTCGCGAGCGCGAACGGCCAGTAGTCGCGCCTGGCGACGAGGTGGATCGTCACGCGCATGAGCGTCGCCTGGATCACCGCCCGCCGCTCGAGTTCGTGTGTCAGGGCGCCGCGCTCGATATCGCGCATGCGCGACCAGAGGCCGACGTACATCGACGGCGCGTATTGCGCCTGGATGCCGCCGATTGCCTTCAGGGTCCGCGCGACGGAGCCGATGGACGGCTCGAGCAGGTGCTGGCGGGCGAGCACCGCGCGGTTGAGCTCGCGCGTGGTGAGGACGCGTTCGGCCATGGGCGAGCTAGTGGTGGTCCATCACGAGCACTCATTCATCTCGAGGCGGGCGAGGGCGTATGCGAGCGCCTCGTCGTCGCCGTCGACCGCGGCCACAGTGACGATCTCGAACGGATACCACTCCGCGGTGCGCTCGTATGGCAGAGCGAGCCGGATGCGTGCCTCCCAGAGATCGGCGCGCGTGATCCACGGCGGCCCAAGGAGGTCGCCGTCGGCCTCGTGCTCTCCGGCCCACGCCCGCAGCCGCCGCACGACGTCGGATCGATCGCGGCGGCGAACGGGTCGCACTCGGTTCCGGCAACCTCGCCCGGCAGCCGCACCGGCGCGGCATCGCTTGCCATTTCCCATGCCCAGTCGACGTCCGTGGTCTCGTCGAAGCGCAGCTCGCCCAGCAGCGAGCCGATCACACCCCCGCTGTCGACCACCTCGACGACGACGCGGCAGCCCGGATCCCACGAGGCGACGAAGACATCGCCCGGGCGTGAGCCTGCGGGCAACCGGACGCGATCCACGCCCCCCGGTCTGTTCATGTCGACCTCGCCGATCGGCTGGCCCCAGCGCTCGTTCGCGCAGTCGTCACACATCCGCCACGCGAGCGCGTCGATCGCGCCGTCGCCTCCGGCCGCGGCCGCGGCCAGCATCGCCGACCCGCTCCCACCACTCCTCGCCGAGCCGCGTCCGCGTCGGGTTCGTCGAGCCCGAGGAGGCGCTCGACCTGCTCTCGCGCGAACGCGCGTGACCCCTCGACGTTGGCGCCATCCGACACGCGTCGGACCCTACGCCGCCGCTACTCCCACTCGATCGTGCCGGGCGGCTTGGACGTGATGTCCAGCACGACCC
This sequence comes from Solirubrobacteraceae bacterium, assembly GCA_035536715.1. Lineage (GTDB taxonomy): Bacteria > Actinomycetota > Thermoleophilia > Solirubrobacterales > Solirubrobacteraceae > CADCVQ01. The sequence continues at coordinate 7,215 of DATLNO010000296.1, read as the reverse complement.
GGTTGACGTCGCGCAGCTCGTTGATCATGCGCGACGCGATCTGCTCGAGCAGGTCGTACGGCAGGCGCGCCCAGTCGGCCGTCATCGCGTCGTCCGATGTCACCGCGCGGATCACGACGACGCTGCCGTACGTGCGCTCGTCGCCCTGCACGCCGACCGTGCGGATGTCGGGCAGCACGCAGAACGACTGCCACAGGTCGCGGTACAGGCCGGCATTGCGGATCTCGTCCTGCAGGATGTAGTCGCATTCGCGCAGAAGATCCAGGCGCTCCTTCGTCGCCTCACCGCCGACGATCCGGATCGCCAGCCCGGGACCCGGGAACGGCTGGCGCCAGACGAGCCGCTCGGGTAGGCCGAGCTCGGCGCCGACGGCGCGGACCTCGTCCTTGAACAGCGCCCGCAGCGGCTCGACGAGCTCGAACTGCAGATCGTCGGGCAGGCCGCCGACGTTGTGATGGGACTTGATCGTCGAGGCGCCCGTGCCGCCGCCGGACTCGATGACATCGGAGTACAGCGTGCCCTGGACGAGGAACTTCGCATCCCCGAGCTTCGCCGCCTCCTCCTCGAAGACGCGGATGAACTCGCGGCCGATCGCCTTGCGCTTGGTCTCCGGATCGCTGACGCCCTGCAGGCGCTCGAGAAAGCGCTCCTCGGCGTCGACGGCGACGAGCGGGACCTTGAAGTGGTCGCGGAAGGCGGCGACGACCTGCTCGCCCTCGTTCTTTCGCATGAGGCCGTGGTCGACGAAGACGCAGGTGAGCTGATCGCCGATCGCGCGGTGCACGAGCAGCGCCGCGACGCTGGAGTCCACCCCGCCCGACAGGCCGCAGATGACCTTGCCCGATCCGACCTGGGCGCGGATCCGGGCGATCTGCTCTGACACGATGCTCTCCGGCGACCACGTGCGGTCGGCCTCGCAGATCTCTGCCAGGAAGCGCTCGAGGATCGTCTGCCCGTAGGGCGTGTGAACGACCTCCGGATGGAACTGGATGCCGTAGATGCCGCGCTCGACGGACTCCAGCGCGGCGACCGGCGAACCCGTCGACGACGCCAGGGCGGTGAAGCCGGGCGGCGGCTCGAAGACCGTGTCGCGATGAGACATCCAGCACGTCTGGTCGACCGGCAGCCCCGCGAAGAGCCTGCCCGGCGCGCGCACGGTGAGATCCGACCGGCCGAACTCGCCGACCTCGGCGCCCTCGACCCTGCCGCCCAGGCCGAGCGCGAGCAGCTGCATGCCGTAACAGATGCCGAGCACCGGGATGCCGAGCTCGAGCAGCTCACGATCGAGCTTCGGCGCGTCAGGCGCGTAGACCGACGCCGGGCCGCCGGACAGGATCAGGCCCTTCGGCCTGCGGCGCCGGACCTCTTCCGCGCCGACGTGGTGGGGCAGCAGCTCGCTGAACACGCCCAGCTCGCGGACGCGGCGGGCGATCAGCTGCGAGTACTGACCGCCATAGTCCAGGACGACGACCTCGTCGACGGCCCGCGGCGCCGTGATTTCGCGGACGTCCTCCGCCACCAGCTCGGTGGCGGCCGTCGCGCTCGTCACGACGCCATCCGTCATGAATCGGGTGTGAAGGCGGGCTCCTTGTGCGCGCCGTTGCCGTTCGTCGGCTCCGACGGCGCCAGCGTGGCGGCGGCGGCGCCACGCGCGCCCATGCCGACGCCCTGCGCGGTCTGCAATTGCTTGCCCTCGGTCTGCAGGGCCGGCGCGATCATCAGCTCCGCGCGGTTGAACTCGGCGATGTCCTTGTAGCCGCAGGTCGCCATCGAGGTGCGCAGGCCGCCCATGAGGTTGAACGTGCCGTCGTTCTCGTGCGCGGGCCCGATGAGGATCTCCTCGAGCGTGCCGTTCTGCAGCGTCTTGACGCGGGCGCCGCGCGGCAGCGTCGCGTGGAACGTCGCCATGCCCCAGTGGAAGCCGCGACCGGGCGCCTCGTGGGCGCGGGCGAGCGGTGAGCCGATCATCACGGCGTCGGCGCCGCAGGCGATCGCCTTGGAGACGTCGCCGCCGTTGCGCATACCGCCGTCGGCGATGACCTGGCAGTAGTCGCCGGTCTCGAGCATGTGCTGCGAGCGGGCGCCCGCGACATCGGCGATCGCCGTCGCCTGCGGGACGCCGATGCCCAGGACGCCGCGCGTCGTGCACGCCGCGCCGGGACCGACGCCGACGAGCACGCCCGCCGCGCCCGTGCGCATGAGGTGAAGTGCTGTGTGGTAGCTCGCGCAGCCGCCGACGACGACCGGCAGCGGAACCTCGCGAATGAACTCCTTGAGGTTCAGCGGCGGGCGCGACTCGTCGCTGGAGAGGTGCTCGGCCGAGACGACCGTGCCCTGGATGACGAGGATGTCGAGGCCCGCCTCGAGCGCGAGCTCGTAGTGCGTGCGGATGCGCTGCGGCGTCAGCGACGCGGCGACGACGACGCCCTGCTCCTTGATCTCGGCGATCCGCTTGGCGATCAGCTCGGGGATGACGGGCGAGTCGTAGATCTTCTGCATCTCGCGCGTGGCCACCTCCTTGGACAGCTTCGCGATTCGCTCGAGCTGCTCGTCGGCGTCCTCGTAGCGCGTGAAGATCCCCTCGAGGTTCAGCACCGCGAGGCCACCGAGCTTGCCGATCAGGCCGGCCGTCCGGGGCGAGACCACGCCGTCCATCGCCGAGGCGAGGAGCGGGAGGTCGAAGCGATAGTCCCCCAGCTTCCAAGAGATATCGACGTCGTCAGGATCCCGCGTGCGCCGGGACGGCACGATCGCGATGTCGTCGAAGCCGTATGCACGGCGGGCCTTTTTCCCTCGGCCGATCTCAATCTCCATGTACGAATCCTAGGCGTCGGGGCGGACAAAACGACCCCGCCGGAGCGGGGTCGGGGACAACGGTTTCCGCTATTTGCGGGGGGCGGGAACCCGGTCGTTCGAGCTTAGCAGCGGGTTTATGTCGCCCTGTCGCCGCCTTGCGGCTCGGTCGGCGTCGGCAGCCAGCCGCTGGTCACAGCCTGGCCTAGTGGCCCGACCACTAGCCGACGAACTCGATCTCGACCGGTTCGCCCGCGTCGATACCGTCGCGGTGCTCGGGCACGAGCGCGAGCGCGTCGACGCCGAGCATCGACGTGAGGATGTGCGACTCCTGGGACTTCGTCGGGCGCACATGCCAGCCGTCGTCCTGAAGCGTCGTTCGGCAGCGGATCACGGTCGTGCGTCCGGCGGCGCCCTCGAGGGGCTCGTCGGCGGTCGCCTTGATCGGGTGGTGCTCCATGCTGCGGCCGAGCATCGCGTCCAGCGCGGGCACGACGAACAGGCGAAACGCCATCAGCGCCGAGACCGGGTTGCCAGGCAGCGCGAAGACGAGCGTGCCGTCCTCACCGACGGCGAAGGTCGTCGGGCGGCCGGGCTTGAGCTTCACCCCGGCGAACGCCTCGCGGTAGCCAAGGCGCTCGAGCGCCGGGCGGACGTGGTCGTGAGGACCGACGGACACGCCACCGGTGGTGATCAGCATGTCGACGTCGCGCAGCGCGGCGCCGAGCACCGAGACGGTCGCCTCGAGGTCGTCGCCGACGCGCACGCGGGTGACGAGCTCGCCACCGGCGCGGTGGACCGCGCCGCCGAGGGCAGGGCCGTTGGAGTCGCGGATCGCCCCGGGCCTCAACGGCTTGCCGGGGTCCGTCAGCTCGTCGCCGGTGCCGGCGATCGCGACGCGGGGCCGGCGCACGACGCCGGGGCGCGGGATGTTCATCGACGCCAGGACGCCGAGCTCGGCCGGCCCGAGCAGCGACCCGGCGCAAACGACCAGCTCGCCGGCGCGGATGTCCTCGCCGGGCGGGCGCAGGTGGTAGCCGATCGCGATCTGGCCCTCGATTTCGACGGTCGTGCCGTCGCTCGTCGTCATCTCCTGCGGGACGATCGCGTCGGCGCCGGCGGGGACGGGGGCGCCGGTCGAGATCCGGACCGCCGTGCCGCGCTCGACGCGCACGCCGGCCTCGGTCCCGGCCTTCGCCTCGCCGATCAGCCTGAGGCTCGCCGAGCCATCGAGCGTGTCGGCCGCACGGATCGCGAAGCCGTCCATCGCGGAGGCGGCGAACGGCGGCACATCGTTGGGCGCGTGCGCGTCGACCGCCAACGCGCGGCCGAGCGCATCGTCGAGGAAGACCTCCTCTGAGCCGAGCACCTTCGCGTATTCGAGCACGGCGGCGCGTGCTTCCTCGATCGAGACAGCCACCGGCCGCACGCTAGTGGATCCGTCCGACGCGGCCGGCAGGCGGCGCGTCCCGCGCCGCCGCTCAGCTCGCCAGCACCGCCTCGAGCGTCGCCGTCGCACGGCCATCCTCGACGGCCGCCGTGGCAAGTGCCACACCCTCGCTGACGCTCGCGCAGCGCCCGACGGCGTACAGCCGCACACCGGCGCTCAGCAGCGCCGTGTGGCCCGCGATGCCGTGCTCGTCGCCGCTGGCGATCGCCCGCGTCAGCTCCGCGGCGACCTGCGGATCGGAATCGCCGCGCAGGACGCTGCCGGGGGTCTCCGGGATGTCGAGCGGGCCCATGGCGTCGGCCGCCGACGGCCGCCCGGGGCGCAGGATGTCCGCGCCCTCCATCCCGCGGACCGCGACCGACCGCTGCGCGCCCAGCAGCGCGAGCGCGCCGAGGATCCGCTCGCGGTAGGAACCGTGCGTATGGCCGACGACGAAGCGCGTCGCGCCGAGATGATCGACGAGCTTCTCCGCGGTGTGCAGCGGGCCGCGCAACCCGACCTCGTCGCGGATCGCGGCCAGCGCGTCCCAGCCGGGGATCGCCGCGCCCGCGTGCACGAGCGCGACGTCGGAGCGCTCGAGCATCGCCAGCGACTCGGCCGGCTTGGGGCGCAGCGGGCCGCCGAGCGCCACCAGCACGTCGGCTGCCGTCGTCCCACGCTTGGGCCCGAGCCGGCCGCCGCAGTGCACGACCACACGGGCGCCCGCGGCCGCCGCCAGCACGGCCGCTGCGAGCGACAGGTGCGGGGCCTCGCTCATGCCGTCGAACGCGCCGGCACAGGCCACGATCGGACGTCCCCCGGCCGGCGGATCCGGGGCGACGGAGCGCGCCGCGTCGCGCAGCGCCTGGGTCATGCCGGCAAGCTCCGCCGGAGCCTCCCCCTTGATCCGCATCGCGATGAGAAACGCGCCGGCCTGCACCGGGCTGACGTCGCCCGCGATCAAGGCGGCGGTCGCGTCGCGTGCCTCGTCGAATGTCAGCGCGCGGCTGCCCCGGGGCCCGGTCCCGACCGCCTTGATGACGGCGCGAAACCCGGCGTAGTCGCTGCGTCCACGTCGATTCGGCAGGTCGGTGCGCGCCTCTGACGTCATCGTTCCTCCCAGCGGTAGCCGACGCTGCGTACGGTCTTGATCCGTGACGCGTGCTCGCTGCCGAGCTTCGCGCGCACGCGGCGCACGTGGACGTCGACCGTCCGCGCGCCGCCGTAGTAGTCGTAGCCCCAGACGCGGTTGAGCAGTGCCTCGCGCGAGAACACGCGCTTGGGATGGGTCACGAGGAACTTCAGCAGCTCGTACTCCATGTACGTGAAGTCCACGGGGCGTCCGGCGATCGACACCTGGTAGGTCGCGAGGTTCATCTCCAGGCTGCCGACGCGAACGATGTCGTCGTGATCGATGCCGTTGACCGCCCGGCGGGCGCGGGCGATGCGCGCCTGCAGCTCCTCCGCCGAGAACGGCTCGACGAGGAGCTCGTGGCCCTCGGCGACGCCGATCCCCTCGCCCAGCGCGACGGAGGCGAGCGCGACGATGACGGGGACCTCGCCGAGCGCCTCGTCGGCGGCCAGGCGCGCGCAGAGCTCGGCGCACGAGGGCTGCTCGAGGCCGTTGGCGAGTACGAGCGCAAGCGCCGGCGCACGCGAGTCGCCCTCCGGCGGTCGCAGCGTCCCGTTGGCGGCGACGCGGTGCGGGCTGAAGCCGAGCTCGGCGAGCAGCCGGGATGTGTCCTCCAAGCCGGCGCTGCCGTAGATCCAGGCGTCGCTCACGGCAGCGCGCCGCAACTCGTCGGGGGGTTGGGATCGAGGCTCAACGCATGTCCTCGCTACAGGAGCCGCAGATACCTGGAGCGGTCGAACTCGGTGACGGTGCGGCGCTCGTCGCCGAGCTCGCGGCGCTTGTTGGCGACGAAGACGTCGCAGAGGCGGTCGCCGAGCGTCTCGCGAGCCAGCTCCGAGGCGTCGAAGAGGTCGGTCGCCTCGCGCAGATCCAGCGGCAGGCGCGCGGCGCCCGCGGGCTCGTCGTCGATCGATTCGGACTGCAGTTCATAGCCCCGCTCGAGGCCCCGCAGCCCGGCGGCAAGCACGAGCGACAGCACCATGTACGGGTTGCAGGCCGGGTCAGGCGAGCGCAGCTCAAAGCGCGTGCTCTCCTCGCGGTTGGCCCGCCGCGACGGGACGCGCACGAGCGCCGCCGCGCCGCGCCGGGTCCAGCTGACGTAGTCGGGCGCCTCGAAGCCGGTCGCCAGGCGCCGATAGGAGTTGATCCACTGGTTCGTCACGGCCGTCAGCTCGCCGGCATGGGCCAGGACACCGGCGAGGAACGCGCGACCGGTCGGCGACAGCGGCTGATCGGGATCGGCGCAGTGAAAGGCATTGCGGTCGCCCTGGAAGAGCGAGATGTGCAGGTGCATCCCGCTGCCCGGGTGGTCGGCGAGCGGCTTGGGCATGAAGGTCGCGTAGGCGCCGAGTTCGTGGGCCGCCTCCTTGACGGCGAGCCGAAAGGTCGAGATCGAGTCGGCCATCGACAGCCCGTCGGTGTGCGCGAGCTGAATCTCGTGCTGCGACGGCGCGACCTCGTGGTGCGACGCCTTGACGGGGATCCCCATCTGCTCGAGGTACTCGATCGTGCGGCGCCGGAAGTCGCTGCCGACGTCCAGCGGCGTGAGGTCAAAGTACGCGCCGTCGTCGAGCGTCACCGGCGCCGCGCCGTTGGCGCCGAGCGGGCCGAAGATGAAGAACTCGACCTCGCAGCCGACCTGCATCGTGTAGCCCAGCGCCGCGGCCTGTTCCAGCACGCGACGCAACGTCGCGCGGGAGTCGCCGCCGAACGGCGTGTCGTCGGGCTGGCGCAGGTCGCAGAACATCCGCGCGACGAGCGAGTCCGGCTTCCACGGCAGGACCTGGAACGTGCGCGGGTCCGGGTGGGCGATCGCGTCGTGCTCACGCAGCCGGGAGGCGCCCTCCAGCGACGAACCGTC
>DATLNO010000295.1:0-13754 GCA_035536715.1 Solirubrobacteraceae bacterium | reverse complement strand
CCACGCCGACCGTCAACAGCTGATCCGGATCATGCCGGCGAAGCGAGGTGTGATGCAGCAGGACCCAACCGCAGCGAGCGACGTCGCCGTCATCGGCGGCGGCATCATCGGGCTCGCGATCGCCTGGCGCGCCGCCCAGCGTGGGCTGTCGGTCTGCGTGCTCGAGCTGGGTGCGCTGGGCGCGGGCGCCTCGCATGTCGCCGCGGGCATGCTCGCCCCCGTCACCGAGGCCGATCCCGGTGAGCTCGCATTGCTCGAGCTCGGGCTGCGCAGCGCGCGCGCCTGGCCGGCGTTCGCCGAGGAGCTCGCGCAGGCAGCGGGCGCCGATCCCGGTCTGCGCCACAGCGGCGCGCTCGTCGTCGCACGCGATCGCGACGAGGCGGAGGCGCTCGAGCGCGAGCTCGCGCTGCGGATCGAGCTGGGGCTGGACGTGCAGCGTCTGCTGCCGAGCGCGGCGCGCCGCCTCGAGCCGGCGCTCGCGCCGACCGTGCGGCTCGCGCTCGACGTCCCGGGCGACCACAGCGTCGATCCGCGCGCCGTCGTGCTCGCGCTCGCCGAGGCCGCTCGCCGGGCCGGCGTCACGCTGCGCACGGGTACGAGCGTCGAGCGCATTGCGCAGCGTCGCGGACGGACTGGACGGCCTGGACGGATTGGACGGACTGGACGGGTGGCGGGCGTCGTCATTGCCGGGGGCGAGGTCGTGCGTGCCGATCGCGTCGTCGTCGCCGCCGGCGCCTGGACGGGTGCGATCGGCGGCCTGCCGCGGATCCCGCTGCGGCCGGTCAAGGGCCAGATCCTGCGCCTGCGTGATCCCGCCGGCCCGGGCCTGCTCGAGCGGATCGTGCGCTTCGAGGGCGGCTACCTCGTCCCGCGTGGCGACGGGCGCTACGTCCTCGGCGCGACGATGGAGGAGCGCGGCTTCGACACCACCGTCACCGCCGGCGGGCTTTACGAGCTGCTGCGCGACGCCGGCGAGCTCGTGCCCGGCGTGCACGAGCTCGTCATCGAGGAGATGACGGCCGGCCTGCGTCCCGCGACTCCCGACAACGCGCCGCTGCTCGGCCCGGCCGCCGAGCTCGACGGATTGCACTGGGCGGCCGGTCATCACCGCAACGGGATCCTGCTCGCGCCGGTCAGCGCCGACATCGTCGCCGACGGACTCGAGGGCGTCGGTCCCGGCGTCGCCCCGGACTTCGCCGCCGCGCGCTTCGCGGAGGTGCCCGCGTGATCTTCGTCAACGGCGAGCCCATCGACGCGGGTGGCGAGCCGACGATCCGCGACGTCCTGCTCGCGCGCGGGATCGATCCCGAGACGGCTGGGATCGCGGTCGCGGTCGACGCCGAGGTCGCGCGCCGTGGCGTCTGGCAGACGCGCACGCTGCCGGACGGGGCGCACGTCGAGATCGTGCGGGCGGTGCAGGGCGGATGACCGCGCCGAACCCGCTCCAGATCGCCGGGCGCACCTTTACGTCGCGGCTGCTGCTCGGCACGGGCGGTTTCACGCGCATGGAGACGCTCGGCGCCGCGATCGAGGCGAGCGGGACCGAGCTCGTGACCGTGGCGATGCGGCGCATCGACCCCGGCGCCGAGGGATCGTTGCTCGACGTCATCACGGCCGCCGGCGTCGGCGTCCTGCCGAACACGGCGGGCTGCTTCACCGCCCGCGACGCGGTGCTCACCGCGCAGCTCGGCCGCGAGGCGCTCGGCACGGACTGGGTCAAGCTCGAGGTGATCGGCGACGAGCGCACGCTGCTGCCCGACGCGACCGAGCTGCTCGTCGCGGCCGAGCTGCTCGTCGACGACGGCTTCGTCGTGCTGCCCTACACGAGTGACGACCCCGTCCTCGCGCGCCGCCTGGAGGACGTCGGCTGCGCGGCGGTCATGCCGCTCGGCTCGCCGATCGGCAGCGGCCAGGGGATCGCCAATCCCGCGAACCTCACCCTCATCGTGGAGGCCGCCGGGGTGCCGGTGATCCTCGATGCGGGCGTCGGTACCGCCTCCGACGCGGCGCTCGCGATGGAGCTCGGCTGCGACGCGGTCCTCTGCGCGAGCGCGATCTCGCGCGCCGGCGATCCGGTCGCGATGGCGCACGCGATCCGTCACGCGGTGCTCGCCGGCGTGCTCGCCCGCGGCGCCGGGCGGATCGCGCGCCGCACGCATGCGCGCGCGAGCTCGCCGCTGCAGGGCATGCCGGAGTTCGCGGAGTGAGCGACGTCGCCGCGGCGCTGCGGCTTGCAGAGCGATTCGAGGCGGCATGGTCAGCGGCGGATCTGGCCGGCGAACTGGCGGACACGTGCGCGGCCGACCTGCACTACGAGGATCCGCTGACGTTCAAGGGGCCGCTGCACGGGCCGGGCGCGCTGGCCGCCCACGCGGCGCTGCTGCGCACCGCCGCGCCCGACGCGCGCGTCGAGGCAACCGGGCCGCGGCTGAGCGACGGGCGCTTCGTCGCCGCCCCGGTGCGGCTGCTCGGCACCCACACCGGCGAGCTCGAGGGCTTCCCGCCGACGGGTCGCGAGATCATCGTGCAGGCGATCTTCTACTGCGAGCTCGACCAGGCCCGGTCGCGCCTGTGGCGCGTCCGGACGTTCTTCGATCTCTACGACGCGGCGATCCAGCTCGGCGTCCTGCCGAAGCCCGGATCGGTCGGCCAGCGCGCGCTGCTGCTGCTGCGCGGTTTCGGTCTGCGCGGCAGTTAGCGCGTCACCTTGATCTCGCCGTTGTGCCCGCCGTGGATCGTTCGGGCGTAGCGGCGGTCAGGGTTGGCCGGGCACTACTCGGTGGCCGTGATCGTGCCGGTCATGCCGTTGTGCAGCGTGCAGACGTACTTGATCTCACCGGCAGCGTCGAGCGTGTAGTCGTAGGTTCCCTTGGCGAACTTGTCGGACTTGAAATCCTCGCCGTCCGTTGCCACCACGTCGTGCGGGTAGCCGTCGTCGTTCGTCCACGTGACCGTCTGGCCGACCTTTGCGGTAACCGTCTCGGGAACGAACTTGTTGCCCTTCATCGAGACCTCGATTGCCGCGCCCTCCTCGGCGGCGGGCGCAGCCGCCTCGCCGGTGCTCGCCGGAGCTTCGGTGGTCGCTGCCGATCCGCTGCCTTCGTCGTCATCGCCACAACCGGCGATGAAGGCACCGCCGCTGCAGGCGAGCGCGGCGCACGTGAGGCCAGTGGTGATCCGGCGGGACATATCGGTCCTCCTGAGGGTGGAGACGGGGGGCGAGCCTAGGCGCGAAATAGTGCACTATCGCGCCTGAACTGCGAGCAGTACCGGCGCGTGATCGGAGAGATACCCGCGGTCGGGTAGCTCGACGCCGCCGGCGGCGACGAGGCCGCAGCCGAGGATGTGATCGACGCCGTGCCCGCCGAGATGCGCGAAGCCCGGTGCCGCCGGCTTGCGGACGTTGAAGTCGCCGCCGAGCAGCGTCGGGGCGTCACCGGCCCACGACCGGGTCGCGGCCGCCGCGCGGTCGATGTCCGCCTGCGCGCGCTGGGGGGAGTGCACCTGGGCGTGGAGGTTCGCGACCCAGGCGCCTCCCGACAGCAGCACGCCGTGGCATACACGCCGCTCGGGCCAACGGCGCAGCAGCACGCGCCGGTGGCCGGTGATCGCGGGACCGCGCCCGCTCGCCCGCACGAGGATCGCGTTGCATCCGCCGCCGTTTGACTTGATCACGTCGGGTGCGCGCAGGGCGAGCGCTCGCCGCAGGGCCGGCAGCGCATTGCGCGATGTCAGCACGCTGCACTGCTGAGCGTCGCAGGCCCGCGCCAGCGCGGGCGGCCACCAGGGCGGAACCTCCTGCAGGAGCGCGACGTCCCAGTCCCAGCTCGCGAGCGCAGCGGCGAATTCGACCTGCAGGTCGCGACCGGCGTTCGGGACGGCGCGGCCGTGAAAGAGGTTCCAGGTCAGGACGCGCATGTCCACGTACACTGCCCGACTTGACCCGCCACGTGCTCACGGGGACGGAGCTTGATCGAGACGAGTTGCTCGGGCTGCTCGATCGTGCCGATGCGCTGAAGGCTGCGCCGCTCTCGTCGCGTGCGCTCGAGGGACGCAGCGTCGCGCTGATCTTCGAGAAGCCCTCGACGCGCACCCGGCTGTCGTTCGAGGCGGGCATCTTCGAGCTCGGTGGCCATCCGCTCGTGCTGCGCCGCGACGAGCTGCACCTCGCTCGCGGGGAGTCGGTCGGCGACACCGCACGCGTGCTGTCCCGTCATGTCGCGGCGATCGGCATCCGCACCGGTCCCGACGCGTTGCTCGTGGAGCTCGCCGCGGACTCCGAGGTGCCGGTCTTCAACATGCTCACCGCCGGCCATCATCCCTGTCAGGCGCTCGCCGATCTCATGACGCTGCGCGAGCGGTTCGGCCGCCTCGAGGGGCTGAAGCTCGCGTACGTGGGCGACGGCAACAACGTCGCTCGCTCGCTCGCGCTCGTGGGCGCGACCGCCGGTGTCGAGGTCGCGATCGCCTCGCCGGCGGGCTACGCGCTGACCGGCGAGGTCGCGGGTGCGCAGCTCACCGACGATCCCGCCGAGGCGGTTGCCGGAGCGCACGCGCTCTACGCCGACGTCTGGGTCAGCATGGGCGACGAGGAGACTGCGGACGCGCGGCGTGAAGCGCTCGCCCCGTACCGGATCGACGACGAGCTGCTCGACCTCGCCGCGCCGGACGCGATCGCGCTGCACTGCCTTCCCGCGCACCCGGGCGAGGAGATCACGGCCGAGGTGCTCTACGGCTCGCGCCAGCGCATCTGGGATCAGGCCGAGAACCGTCGCCATGCGCAGAAGGCGTTGCTCGAACTGCTGCTCGCGTAGCTAGCGTTCGCTGCAAGAAGATCGACCGTTCAGGAGGGTTCGATGCCGCAGCCAAAGAAGTCGGCGTCATCCGCACGCAAGCCGCTCGAGGCCGGCCCGCGCGAGGATCAGTTGCCGGCCGCGGCCGCGGCGGCGGCGCTGCGGGACATGCTCACCAAAGGTGTCGTCATCACGAGCGACCGCCTGCAGGACATCGTCGACGATGCGGTCCGGCGCGGCCGGATGACCCGTCAGGACGCCGAGGAGCTCGTCCAGAACCTCGTCGCGGTCGGCCGGCGCCAGACGCAGGACGCGCTCGCCGATCTCGAGAGCCTCGTCGGGCGCTCCGCCACGCAGACGCGGCGCCAGGCGCAGGCGCGGGTGCAGAACGTCGGCGCCGCTGCGCGACGCGCGCCGGGCACCGATCGGGCGCTGCGCACGGTCGACCGTGTGCGCCGCGCCGCCGGCCTCGGGCACGCCTTCCCGGTGATCGCCTACGACGACCTGACGAGCGCCCAGGTCGAGGAGCGCCTGGACGACCTCAACCCCGCGCAGCTGCGCAAGGTCCGCGACCACGAGCGGCGCAACGCCAACCGCAAGTCGGTGCTGGCGGAGATCGAGCGCAAGCTGCAGTAGGGCCTCCGGCGCGGCGCCATCAGGCCACTCGCCGGCTGCCACCTATCCTGGGAGGAGCTATGGAGTCCTCCACGTTCATCCGCCCCGAGAAGGGCGCCACGCTCGACCTGACCATCGACGCGCTCGCCTATGGCGGCAACGGCGTCGCGCGCGCGGAGGGCTACGTCGTCTTCGTCTCCGGCGCGATCCCGGGCGATCGCGTGCGCGCGGTCATCACGAAGCGCAAGCGGGCCTACGCCGAGGCGCGCACGCTCGAGGTCCTCGAGCCGAGCCCCGAGCGGATCGCGCCCGTCGCCGACCATCCCGGCGCTCCGTGGCAGGTGCTGCCCTACGAGCGCCAGCTCGCTGTCAAGCACGAGCAGGTCAACGATGCGCTGATACGAATCGGTCACCTCGAGGGCTACACGCTCGACGACATCGTTCCGGCGCTGCAGCAGTGGCGCTACCGCAACAAGCTCGAGTACTCGTTCGGCACCGGCGACGACGGCCAACTCGTCTGCGGCTTCCACGCGCCCGGGTCGTGGCACGAGATCGTCCCGATCAGCGATTGCCTGCTCGCCTCCGAGCGATCCAACGCGGCGCGCGAGCAGGTTCTCGCGTGGTGTCACGAGCAGGGCCTGGAAGCACTCGATCGCCGCACGCACACGGGCTTTCTGCGCAACCTCGTCGTCCGCGAGGGGCGGCGCACCGGCGAGCTGCAGGTGCGGCTCGTCACAGGCCCGGGCGAGCTCGACGGCATGAGCCTCGCGGCCGCTGTCGACGTCGCGGGCCTCATGTGGACGCGCACGGACGCGCTTGCCGAGACGACACAGGGCGGCGTCACCGAGATCGTTGCGGGCAACAAGTCGCTGCAGGAGAAGCTCTGCGAGCTGCAGTTCTCGATCTCGCCGCACGCGTTCTTCCAGACGAACACCGAGATGGCCGAGGTCCTCTACGGGATCGCCGCGCAGCACGCGGATCTCAAGGGCTGGGAGCGCGTCTACGACCTGTACTGCGGAATCGGCACCGTCGGGCTGAGCCTCGCGGGGCGCGCGGGCGAGATCTGGGGACTGGAGATCGTCGAGCAGGCCGTCGCGGACGCGATCTCCAACGCCCGCCGCAACGGGGTCAAGAACGCGAAGTTCTTCGCCGGCGACGTGCGTCTGGCGCTGCGCGAGCTCGTCGAGCAGGCCAGCCGGCCCGACGTCGTGGTCGTCGACCCGCCCCGCGCAGGCCTGTCGCAGAAGATCGTGCGGCGCGTCATCGAGGCCTCTCCGAAGCGGATCGTCTACATCTCGTGCAACCCGACCACGCTCGCGCCGAACGCCGCGCAGCTCGTCGAGGCCGGCTACGCGCTGCGCCGCGTCACGCCGGTCGACATGTTCCCGCAGACCCCGCACATCGAGTGCGTGGCTGTCCTCGACCGGGCCTAGGACCAGGCGCCTCGCGTCAGCGCGCGATCAGGGAGTGACCTCCGAGCTCTGCAGCGACCCCACGCGAATCGCCGTGAGCTTCGCGTCGCCACCGTTCACACTCGAGCCGCCGGGAGTCTCGATCGTCAGCGTCGCGGGCCCCGCTGCAGCGAACTCGGCGACGGTCTGCATGTTGCACGAGCTGGCCCCGGCCGCAGCGATCGTGGTGGACACCTTGTCGGAGCTGGCGCCGGCCTGCAGGCGGCAGGTGACGGTCACCGGCGCGACCGTTGCGCTCAGATCGAGCTTCGCGATCAGCACGTACTTGCCGGCCACGAGCGGCAGATTCACGAGCGTCGTCGTCGTTCCGGCCGTGAGCGTGGGTGGCGAGACGGCGTTGCGCTGCACCTGGAAGGCAGCGCTGGCGGCGATTGCTCCCGGTGCGCCGGGAGCGCCTTGCGGGCCGGCGGGAAGCTGGCCGGCCTTGAAGTCCTTTGCGAGCAGCGCCCCGTTCTTGACCTTGCTCGAGGTCACCGCGCTGGACCTGATGTCCGACGTGGCGACGCCGTTCTTCTTGATCTGCCTGCTCCCGACGCTGTTCGCCGGTAGTACGACCGCGGCGTAGCTCGTACCGCCGAGCGCGACGATCAAGCCATAGTCGCCGTGACGTTGGCGTATCGCCCACTCTCGAAGACCCGTTTCATGACGCTCCTCTCAGAAGACCCGTAGGCCGACCCTACGAGCAGCGATGCGGGCACGAGTGTGAGATTCCTCCGCCTCCGTGTCTGGCAGGAGCGGCCGGCCGGTTCAGCGGCTGCGCAGCGCGCGCAGCTCCGCGCGCAGCTGGGCGACCTCGTCCTCCAGTCGGGCGACGCGATCTGCGAGCGGCAGCTCGGGGCGCGGCGCGGCCGCGGGCGCGGCCGGCATCGGGCGCCCGGGGGCGCGGACGGGAGCTGCGGACGCCGCTGGGACGGGCGTGGCCGGCGCGGCGACCCATCCGCCGGCCGGCTCGCTCGCAGCGGTAGGCGCCGCGTAGGCGGGCTCGGGGGCCTCGTCGTCGGACAGGCGGTGCGCGTAACGCTCCTCCTTCTGCCCCGGCCTGCGCGGCAGCTGCGCGACGAGCTCACGCTGGATCAGCCGATCGAGCGTCGTATGCACGGCGGCCAGGTCAGCGAAGGGATGCAGGCGGTCCGTGCGGCCCTTCAGCTCGCCGGGCGTCTGCGGGCCGCGCAGCATGAGCACGGCCAGGATCGCGAGCTCGTCGGGCGCGCGCGTGAGCGACTCGTCGAGCAGGTGGCGGTACTTGGAGGTACGGCTGCCGGCGCCGCTGGCCAGGCGCGCCCAGCGGCGGCGGTTCAGGCGCGTGATCGCGTCGCGGATCGTCGCCTCGTCGTAGGCGACGACGGGATCGCGGTTCGTCGACTGGTTGCAGGCCGCGCGCAGCGCGTTGAGCGTGAGCGGATAGGTGTCGGGCGTCGTGCGCTGCTTCTCGAGGAGGCAGCCGAGGACGCGGATCTCAACCGGGGAGAGGTCCACGGCCCGACATTCTGTACTAGTCCGCGCGGATGCACGGATCTACTCGGAGCTCTTGGGCCCGCCCTTGGACACCTTGTCGTCGTCCTGCAGGTTGCGCAGCCAGTCCGACAGCTGCTGCCCGGCGCCGGAGACCTGCTCGCCGGCTTGGCTGAAGAGGTCCTTGAAACGATCGGAATAGTGCGATGCCGCGTCGGCGGCCTCCTCGCGCGCGGGGCGTTCTTGGCCGCGCCTGACATATTCGCCGCCGATGATGCGGTCGTACTCGCCCTCGCGCACCCAGGCCAGCAGCTCGTGCACGCGCTTGACGGGCAGGGAGTGCGTCTGGCGCAGGTCGGTCAGCAGCCGCTGGAGGCGATCGAGGCCCTCGCCGGTCTCGGTGTACTCCATCGACTGGCGCATGAACGCGTCGAGGTTGAGGTCCGAGGCCTTCGCGCCGGCCGACATCGTCATGAGCATCTTGCAGACCAGCCGCGGGTCCCGCGTGACGATCGCGGCGGCCCGGTCGGACGTCAGTTCGGTTGCGCGCGACCACTCCAGCAGCGCGTACTGCACGGCCATCAGCGGCATGCCCGCGACGGCCGGCAACCGCGACTGCGTCGTGAGCCGCAGCAGGATCTGCAGCGCGGTGCGGTACAGGACGTGGTCGGAGAGGATGTGCGCGACCTCGTGCGCGATGACCGCCTCGAGCTGGTCGTCTCCGAGCAGCTCGACCGTGCCGCTGTTGAGCACGACGATCGGCTTGCCCGCGCCGATCGCCATCGCGTTGAGCGTGGGCTCCGCGGTCAGGTAGAGGTCGTACTCCTCGGGCATGTCGAGCACGCCGAGCACGTGCTGGTAGCGCGTCCAGATGCCGGGCAGCTGGTCGGTGCCGAGCCGTACTCCCGCGCCGAGGTAGGTCTGGCGCAGCGCGCGCTCGTAGCCGAACTCGATCAGCTTGCGCACGACGTAGTCGAGCATGGGAATCGACCCGAGCGCGGCTGTCGCAGCGCGGTCGGCCGGGTGCTCGTAGGCCTTCGGCGAGATGCCGGTCAGCCGGTAGGCCTCCGCGGGCGTCGACACTCCAATGAGCTTACGGGACGCGGCCCGCGGCGTCGCCGCATCTTTCGGTCGCCGCAGATCGATCTCTAGACTCGGCGACCATGCGTGCAGCCACGATTCGCGACGGCGAGGTGCTCGTCGAGGAGCATCCCGATCCCGAGCCCGGCGCCGGTCAGGTGCTCGTCCGCGTCAGGGCGGCCGGCGTCAACGGCGCCGACATGCTCCAGCGCCGCGGGCGCTATCCGGCTCCAGCCGGCAGCCCGCAGGACATCCCCGGCCTGGAGCTCGCCGGCGAGGTCGAGGCGCTCGGCGACGGCGCCGTCCGCTTCTCGGTCGGTGACCGCGTCATGGGCATCGTCGGCGGCGGCGGCCAGGGCGAGCTCGCGGTCGTCCACGAGCGCCAGCTCATGCCAGTGCCCGACAGCGTCGGCTTTCCCGATGCGGGTGGGCTGCCCGAGGTCTTCACGACCGCGCACGACGCCGTCTTCACGCGCGCCAGGCTGCGGCCGGGCGAGCGCCTGCTCGTGCACGGCGCGGCCGGCGGCGTCGGCACGGCAGCCGTGCAGCTCGGCCACCTGCTCGGCGCGCACGTGACGGCGACGGTGCGCAACCCCGACGCGCGCGACCCGGTCGCCGGGCTCGGCGCCGACGATGTGCTCGATCCGGAGGGCTTCGAGGAGCACGGCTCGTTCGACGTCATCCTCGAGCTTGTAGGGGCGCCGAACCTCGCTGCGAACGTCAAGGCGCTCGAGACCGAGGGCAGGATCGTCGTGATCGGCATCGGCGCGGGCGCCAAGGCCGAGCTGAACCTCGCCGTACTGATGGCCAAGCGCGGGCGGATCATGGCGTCGACGCTGCGCGCCCGGCCGCTCGAGCAGAAGGCGGCGACAGCCCGCGCGATGGAGCGCGAGGTGCTGCCGTGGTTTCAGCGCGGCGATCTGCGCGTGCCGGTCGCACAGACGTTCGCGCTCGACGACGTGGCCGCCGCCTACGACCACTTCGCCGCCGGCGGCAAGCTGGGCAAGATCATCCTCGAGCCCTAGCTATCAGGCTCGCTCGCTAGGTGTTGTCCGCGCCCGGGCGGGGATGCCCGAGCAACCGGCCGATCCGATCGAGGTTGGGCAGCAGGTAGCCCGCCACGATCAGCGGCAGCGCCGGGATCGACTCGTCGAGCGCGACGCTGAGCGCGGGCGTGCCGGCCAGCCCGAGCACCATTCCCAGGAGCGTGAGCCTGCGGCGAAAGCCGTAGCGCTCAGACCAGGCCGCGAACATCGACAGAAACACTGCGTCCGACAGGCCGAGGTGCCCGGCGCTCCCCTCATCGCCCCACGCGGGGAGGTCGAAGCTCAGGGGGTCGACGCGCGCGGCGGCCGTCTCGAGCATGCGTGCGGTGGGCCCGTTCCAGACCGACGCGACGTCGATCGCAGCGACCAACAGCGGGACCGCGACAGCGCTCATCGGCGTGGCGAACAGGCGCGCGAGGATCAGCCCGAAGCTGCCCGCGAGCAGGGCCTCGACCACGTTCGCCCCGGCTCCCACGCCCGCGTCGGCGTCGATGTTCAGCGCCGCGACGAGCAGGCCGCTGCCCAGGATGATCAGCAGCGGCCCGATGACCGTCTCGCGCGCCGGCAGCAGCGCGAGCGCCGTGATCGCGATCAGCAGCACCCCGAGGCTGCCCGCAACGAGGACGGTCTCGTCGCCCGCGGCGAGCGCAGGCAGCCACGGCGCGCAGAGAAAGTAGGCCTGCGCCGCGCACGGAACCGCGAACGCGAGCGTGACCGGTCCGAGGCGAAACCTGCTCAGTACGGCGGAAGGTCGGCGTACCACTCGCCGAGCACCCTGAACGCGGACCAGAACGCGCGCTTGGCCGACTCCTCGTCGAGCGCCTCGTCGATATTCGGCACGTAGAGCGCCTCGATCGACGGCGTCAGGCGCTGCACCTCGCCGGATTGCTCGAGCACGGTCCGCGCGAGCGGCAGGTCGAGGTCGTTGAGCGCCGCCAGCGCATCCTCACCCATGACGACGACGATCTTCGGCTGCACGATCGCGAGCTCCTCGGCGATCCGGGCCACGCACTCGGGGTCGGCCAGCGACGTGTCGCTGACCGGGCACTTCACACAGAGCGTCCCGTAGACGGCGAGCGGGTCGATCGCCAGGCGCTTGAACGCCTTCATCAGGGCGGCGCCCGCGCGGCCGTAGAACGCGACGCCCTCCTCGATCTCCGGCGGCATCGGGGCGTGCTTGAGCAGGAAGATGTCGGCCTGCGGGTGGCCGGAGCCGAGCACCGGCATGAGCTGGCCGCGCGGACAGTGCGAGCAGGCCTGCAGCTCGCCCGTCAGCGTGTTGAGTTCTCGGATCGCCCGCTCGAGGTACTTCTCGCGGATCTCGTCGTCGGTCGCGGGCATGGTCGCCGGTGGTTTCGACGGCTCCGACGGCCGACCCTGCGCGTGCATCACGACTTGCGCGTCGCTCGCCGCACCCGCCGGTCGCGCACGGCACGGCGGGCGCTCTGCGGCGTCGCCTTCGTCTCGAGGAACTTCAGCGCCTGCACGTAGAGCAGCGAGGACGGCTTGGTTGTGATCTCGGCCTCGCGCAGGGCCTCGATGAACTCCTCGGGCCCGTCGAAGTCGGCCATCCGCACCCGCACCGACCCGAGGCCCTGAGCGACGTGCGAGTCCGAGCCGGCGCCGGCGAGGATCCGGTACTTGGCGGCGAAGCGCGCCGCCTCCTCGTTGAAGGAGCCGATCGCGACGCGCGGGTTGTAGACCTCGATCGCATCGATGTCGTCGACGATCGTCAGCAGGTGCTCGTAGTCGGGCACCGAGTGCATCCGGTCAAACGGATGCGGCACGTAGACGAGGCCGCCCTGGCGCTTGATCTCGGCCACGGTCTCGGCGAGCGACATCCCGCGCGGGATCTTCTCGTTGATGAACAGGCCGATGACCTCGCCCTGATCGGCGGTCTTGACCTCCTCGGCGACGATCACCTTCACGCCGAACTCGGCCGCCTTGTCGCGCGCCTCGTAGGCGCCCGAGATGACGTTGTGGTCGGTGACGGCGATCGCGCCGAGGCCCTGCTCGCGCGCGGTTGCGAGCAGCACCTCGACGGGCGTCGCGCAGTCGTGCGAGTGGTCCGTGTGCATGTGCAGGTCGACGTCGATTCGCGGCCGCTCGCGCAGGCGCGCGCCGAGCTGCGGGTTGCCGACGAGCGGATGGCGGCGCGCGGCAAGGGTCGCGTAGACCTCATCGAGCTCGTCGGCGACCCGCTGCCAGGTCAGCGTGCTGCGCACCGGCGCGGCGGCGCAGCGCAGGCGCTCGAGCAGGGCGGCATCGGTCGCCAGGCGCTCGAGCTGCGCGGCCAGCGTCTCGACGTCGCGCGGCTCGAACAGCAGCCCCCGCGCGCCCTCGTCCAGCGCCTCCTCGTAGGAGGGCAGGCGCGACGCCAGCGGCACGACGCCCGCGTTCAGCGCGCGCAGCAGCTGCCCGGGCGCGGGCACGGCACCGTCGGAGGCGGCGACGAGCACGTCGGTCTGCGCGAGGAAGTCGGCCTCGGAAAGCTCATCCGGCGTCGTGTAGCGCACGCGCGCCTCGAGGTCGGCCCGCAGCGGCGTGCTGCTCGACGGCCCGCGTGCGGAGACGATCGTCGCCTCCCACGGCGCGTCGGTGTCCAGGCGGCGCAGCGCGCGTAGGAACAGGCGCAGGGCGGGGCGCTCCTCGTCGTCGACGAAGCCGAAGCGAACCCGCCCGTCGGCGCTGGGCACGCGCGGCGCGGCCGGGTCCGCGCCCGGCAGCAGCACGCGGTAGTTGGCGGGAAAGAAGCGCTGCATGAGGTCGCGGGTGGCGCCGAAGCTCGCGGTCCGCGCGTCCAGGCGGCCGAGCACGAGCTGGACGACCTTGCGGGCGACCTGCGTCGACAGCAGGCGCTCGGTCGGGCGATGGAACGTTCCGACGTTCAGCGCGCGCGAATGGCGCAGCGCGGCGCTCGATGTCGACGGCGCGAACGGCTCGTGCACGTGGCAGATGTCCAGCGGCAGGATCGCCAGCAGGTTCTCGATCGTGCGTGAGACGTCGACCGGCAGCGCCGGTGCGCGTTGCGAACCGCCGGGCAGGTCGGGCAGCGCGTCGCCGACGGCGAGCACCCGCGGCGGCGCTCCCGGCTCGGGCAGCAGCGACGCCGGGTCCTCACGCGCGGCGGCGATCGCCTGGCGCGTTTCGCGCACGGCCTCGCTGGAGCGCGATGGGGCGACGATCAGGACCTGGTGGCCGCGCGCGGCCAGCTCGGCGGTCGTCCGCTCGACGTAGGTCGTGATCTCGTGGCGGCCTGCGCCCCAGGGGTATGGCGTGACGTGAGCGATCGCGAG
>DATLNO010000294.1:0-30939 GCA_035536715.1 Solirubrobacteraceae bacterium | reverse complement strand
CCGCATGCCATCCCGCCGCGTGCCCGTCGCGCTCTCGATCGCCGGGTCGGACTCGGGGGGCGGCGCCGGAATCCAGGCGGATCTCAAGGCGTTCGCGCGGGCCGGGGTGCACGGGACGACGGCGATCACCGCGATCACGGTGCAGAACACGGTCGCGGTCTCGGCGGTGCAGGCGGTCGACCCAGAGATCATCAGCGGCCAGATCAACGCCGTCGTCGAGGACCTCGGGGTCCACGCGATCAAGATCGGGATGCTCGGCGACGTCGCGACGATCGAGGCGGTTGCGCAAGCGCTCGACACCGTGCCGACCGGCACGCCGATCGTGCACGACCCGGTGATGATCGCCGAGTCCGGTGCGCGCCTGCTCGCGCTCGATGCCGTCGACGCGCTGCGCACGCTGATCGTCCCGCGCGCGACCGTCATCACGCCAAACCTCGCCGAGGCACGGGAGCTCGCCGGTGACGGCCTGCTCGACGGAATCGACCTCGTTCGCGCGCTGCATGCGCTCGGGCCGGGCAACGTCGTCGTCACCGGCGGTCATCGCGACGAGGCGACGGACCTGTTCTTCGACGGGCAGACGCTCACCGAGCTTCCCGGTGAGCGCCATCCCGACGGTGCCGCCCACGGCTCGGGTTGCACGCACTCCTCGACGCTCGCCGCGCGCCTGGCGCTCGGCGACGACCCACTGGCGGCAGCGCGCCACGCCCGTGCGGTCGCGTCGGCAGCGGTCGCCGACGGGTTGCGCGAGCTCGGAGCGGGCCCCGGCCCGGTCGATGTCTTCGGCCTTTCGCGCCAGGAGTGACATCTGCGCGGAAGACCCTCCCTGGAGGGGCCGCCGCTTTGCCATAATCGCCCGCTGTGCGGTTCCTGCGGATGAAGCCTGGTCACGGAGAGGTCCTGATCGTCGAGGGAGACGTCACTGTGCCCGAGGAACACGACGAGCTCGTCACGGCGTTTCGGGAGCAGCTCGACGCGGGCATGTGGGCCGCCGTTCCGCGGGCCACTGCGGGTGGGCGCAGGCAGGCGCAAATGGTGTCGACGTTCGACGACGTCCCGCAGGACGCCGACCGCGTGATCTTCTTTCCGCGCGCGGCAGGGGGCCGGTAGCACCGATGCTGCTTGCCATAAGCGCCAGCGTCATCGTCGTGCTCGTGCTGCTCTGGGAGGTCGCCTGGCCGGTGGCCGCCGAGAAGATCGCATGCTGGCGTGCGCGTCGCGCGCGGATCGAGGTCGAGGGCTACGACCCCGGCCGTGAGCGCCGCGCAGAACAGCGCGCCCGAGCCCTGCTGCGCTCCTGCGTCAACGAGGAGGAGTGGGCGATGTACTTCGACCTCGGCTTCATCCGGGTCTGGGGCGGGATGTCGGAGGGGCCGCTGGGTGAGTTCGAGGGTCGCGGCGCGACGTACGCCTACCTCATCTATCCGCACAAGCCGATCGTCGCCTACCTGCCGCAGACGCGCCGGCTGCTGAGCGAGTACTGCGTGACGTTCCCGGACGAGACGCGTCCCTACGGCTCGGCGCGCCTGCCCGACTCCGACGACGTGCTCGCCAAGTGGATGGCGCTGACCGGCGACGAGCGGCGGATCATCGGCAGCGCGAACATGCACCTGCCGGGTCGGCAGGTCGATCCCAAGCAGATCAAGCGCGACCTCTGGCGTCTCGGCCAGTGGGAGCAGGCGCGGCTTCGCGACCAGCGCCGCGGCGCGGGTAGTGTTCCCGCCCCGTGAGTACGACCCCCAAGCTCGACCCCAAACACAACTCCCGCGCGCTCACCGAGGGCGCGGCCCGCGCGCCTGCCCGCGCCTACCTCAACGGCATCGGCTTCGACAAGGAGGCGATGGACCGGCCGATCATCGGCGTCGCCTCGACGTGGATCGAGACGATGCCCTGCAACTTCCACCTCCGCGCGCTCGCCGCCAAGGTCAAGGAAGGCATCCGCCTCGCCGGCGGCACGCCGATGGAGCTCAACACCATCGCGATCTCCGACGGCATCACGATGGGGACCAGCGGCATGAAGACGAGCCTCGTCTCGCGCGAGGTCATCGCGGACTCGATCGAGCTCGTCGCCCGCGGCCATCTCTTCGACGGCGTCATCGCGCTGAGTGCCTGCGACAAGACGATCCCCGGCACCGTCATGGCGCTCGCGCGCCTCAACCTGCCCGGCGTCATGCTGTACGGCGGATCGATCGCCCCGGGCCGCTTCCGCGGCAACGACGTCACGATCCAGGACGTCTTCGAAGCCGTCGGCGCCCACGCCGCCGGCACGATGAGCGACGAGGACCTCGCCGAGCTCGAGCTCGTCGCCAGCCCCGGCGCCGGCGCCTGCGGCGGGCAGTTCACCGCCAACACGATGGCGATGGCCTTCGAAGTTCTCGGCATCAGCCCGATGGGCTCGGCGATGGTCCCCGCCGAGCACGCCAGCAAGGCCGACGTCGCGATCGCGGCCGGGCAGCTCATGATGGACGTTCTCGACCGCGGCCTGCGGCCGAGCGACATCATCACGAAGGACTCGCTGGAGAATGCGATCGCGGCGATCGCCACGTCGGGCGGCTCCACGAACGGCGTCCTGCACCTGCTCGCCGTCGCGCGCGAGGCCGGCGTCGAGCTCGACATCGACGACTTCGACCGCATCTCCGAGATGACGCCGATGCTGTGCGACCTCAAGCCCGGCGGCAAGTACGTCGCCAAGGACCTCTACGAGGCCGGCGGCATCGAGCTCGTCGCCAAGCGCCTGCTCGACGCGGGCCTGCTGCATGAGAGCGCGATCACCGTCACCGGCCGCACGATCGGCGATCACGCGCGCGACGCCGACGAGACGCCGGGTCAGCGCGTGGTGCGCCCGCTTGACGATCCGATCAAGGCCACCGGCGGCCTGGCGATCCTACGTGGCAACCTCGCACCCGACGGCTGCGTCGTCAAGCTCTCAGGCCACGAGCGCCGCCTCCACAAGGGCCCGGCACGCGTCTTCGAGGGCGAGGAGGCCGCGATGGCCGCCGTCGTCGCCGGCGCGATCGAGAAGGGCGACGTCATCGTCATCCGCGACGAGGGCCCGGCCGGCGGGCCCGGCATGCGCGAGATGCTCGCGGTCACCGCAGCGCTCAACGGCCAGGGGATGGGCGAGCACGTCGCGCTCCTCACCGACGGGCGCTTCAGCGGTGCGACGCACGGCTTCATGGCCGGCCACGTCGCCCCCGAGTCGGTCCGCGGCGGCCCGATCGCCGCCGTCCGGGACGGCGACGCGATCACGATCGACGTCGACAACCGCCGGCTCGACGTCGCGCTCGACGACGAGACGATCGCCGCGCGCGTCGCCGCCTACGACGGCAACGACAACGCCGACCTCGGCGGTGTCCTCGGAAAGTACGCCAAGCTCGTGTCGAGCGCATCCCAGGGCGCCATCACCTAGAGGTCTCGGCCGTTAGTTCGTGCTCACGCTGCGAGACGTAGGTCGGGCTCGCGACGGCGAGGCGTGCGAGGAGCCCGGTGGGTGAACAGCATCGATGAAGGAGTGGTCTCTGTGCGTTCGCCGGGGCGGGACGGGCGATCGGTGTCGCCGCGGTTCGTGCGGTCGGATGTCGCTGCCATGTGCCGGGACCGGCTGAGGTATCCCGGGCGCATTTGCCGCGCACCGCGCTGCAGGGCTGCCACGCCCGCGAGGACAGACGACAGACCCGACCCCGCGTCCCCTCATCGTTGCTGTACGCGAGCGCGCAGCAGCGCCCCTGCGCCAAGCCCGATCGCCGGCGCCCGCCCGAGACACCCGCGCTCGGCTCGTTCTCGCCCGCCGGTCCCGGTCCCGCCGCCGGCGCCGCCGCCCCGGTGGCGCCCGACGAACGACACTCCTCGGCAGCGGTGTGCCCGGGATGAACGGCGCGTTCACGCCGTGCAGTGAGAACGGACTTCGGCCGAGACCGCTAACTCCGGATCTGGCTGAGCCCCAGCAGTCGCTGCAGGGCGTGCGCGTTGCGCGGCGCGAACTCCTCCCAATCGTTGTTGAAGTACGCGTAGACGTCACGCTCGGCGCCCCAGCCGGCGAGCCGATCCGCCCACTCGACGAGCTCGGACTTGGAGTAATTCCCGCGCCGGCCACGGCGACCGTAGTGAAAGCGCACATAGGTGAAGTCGGCCGTCATCTCGTGGGATTGAAACGCATCGAGGCCAGGTCGGTCGGCGATCGTCAGCGCGACGTTGTGCCAGCGCAAGAGCTCGTAGACCTCGGGTGCGAACCACGACGCATGGCGAAACTCGAACGTGTGACGCCCCGGCGGCAGGTGATCCAGCGCGAACGCCAGCCGCTCGTCGTCGCGGTGGAAGTTCGCCGGAAGCTGCCACAGCATCGGGCCCATCCGATCGGCGTCGCGCAGCGGCTCGAGCGGCGACATCAGCCGCTGCACGCCGCGCTCCATGTCGGCCAGCCGCTTGATGTGCGTCAGGTAGCGCGAGGACTTCACCGCAAAGCAGAATCCGTCCGGCACCTGTGAGGCCCAGCGCTCCACCGAAGTGCGCTTGGCGAGGCGGTAGAAGGTCGTGTTGACTTCGACGGTGTCGAAGCCCGTCGCGTAGTGCTCCAGCCAGCGCGACGCCGGCATCCCCTTCGGATAGAAGGTCTCGCGCCAGGTCGCGTAGTTCCAGCCGCTGCAGCCGATGCGGATCACGTCGCAGGCCGTGTACCCGATCGCGCTACCCCGGCGCCTCCTCGAGGAACGCCCGCAGATCCGCATTGAACTGGACCGGGCGCTCGAGCATCGGCACGTGGCCTGTGTCGGGATAGACGATCTTGCGCGCATCGCCGATCAGCTGCTCGAACGCCGATGCGTCGCGCAGCGGCACGAGCCGGTCGTTCTCGCCCCACACGACGAGCGTCGGGCAGGCGATCTCGGCGAGGCGGGGGCGCAGCGGGTAGCTCACCATCGCCCGCACGGCGGGCATGAAGCCCGGCCGACCGAAGCCCTGCGCCTGCTCGGCGACGAGCGGCCACGGCACGGCCGCGGGGTGGCGCGCGATCCCGGCGAACATCAGGCGTCGCAGCCGCGACCGCCGCGCGACCGTCTCCGCGTGCGCCGCCACCCAGCCACCGTAGACGCCGGCCAGGAGATCCAGGCGCGTCCATGCGAGCCCGGCCAGCACTCGCTCCAGCCGCAGCTCGGCGATCTGCAGGCCGGCAGCCGAGACGAGCACGAGCCGCTCGACGCGCTGGGGTACGCCGATCGCCAGCTCCGCCGCGACGAAGCCGCCCATCGAGTTGCCGACGACGGCCGCCGCATCGATCGATAACGCTGTGCACACATGATCCAGGGTTCGCGCGTAGCCGGCTATCGACACGGGGCCGGCAGGCATCTCGGACGCCCCGAATCCCGGCAGATCGACGGCGATCACACGGTGGTCCCGAGCGAGCTCGGGAATGTTCTCCAGCCAGTTCTGCCAGCAGCCGCCGAGACCGTGCACGAGCAGCACCGGCGGCCCGCTGCCGAGCTCGACGATGTTCATCAGGCGGTCCTCGACGCGCAGGAAGCGATGGTGGCGGCGCCAGTCCACGTCCATCCAGGCCGAGCGCCCGACGGGACCGTAGGGTTCGCGCGCCAGAAGTTCTACGCTAGTCGCTGCGGCCATAGGCCTGAAGTATGCGGATCGCCATCGACATCGACTCGACGCTTCACCATTACTGGGATCGTCTCTCCGATGCCGCGCTGCGCCGTTTCGGGATCGGCCTGCCCTACGAGGAGCAGCTGGACTGGGGCATCACCCGGCTGCGGCCCGACCAGCTGCGGCTCTGTATCGAGGAGACGCACTGCCACGCGGCGATCCTCGCCGGCGAGCCCTATCCCGGCGCCGCCGCGGCCATCACGCGCTGGCGCGAGCAGGGGCATTTCATCCACATCACGAGCCACCGTGACGGCGGCGCGCGCGACTCGACCGCGCAGTGGCTGGAGAAGATCGGCGTGCCCTACGACGACCTGTACTGCTCCGAGGACAAGGTTGCCCGCTGCGTCGATCTCGGCATCGACCTGCTGATCGACGACAGCCCGCTGAACCTCGCCAAGGCGATCGAGCACAAGATCTACGTCGCAACGATCCTGCACCCCTGGAACCGGGACCTGTGTGAGGAAGAGGACATCGTCTGCGCAGAGGACTGGCGTGGTCTGGCGTCGAAGCTTGATCCGCTGCTGCGGCGGCGCGCCATCGTGCGACCGTAAGTGCCAAAAGCGCTGCAAGACACACAGATGAACGCTCCACCCATACGGTGATCCGCGCCCGCGATCGCCGCGAAGGCCACACATGTCCCGGCGCATATCGATCACGCTCATCGCCGTCGTCACGGTCATCGTCGTCGGCGTCACGGGGATCTTCGCGTGGGACGCCGGTCGCAGCGACGTCATCGGCAACGGGGTGAAGATCGGGCCCGTCGACGTCAGCGGCCTGTCACGCGCCGAGGCACGGTCGCGGCTACAGGGAGAACTCATCACCCCGCTGAACACGCCGCTCGTGGTCAGCGTCGCCAACCAGACCTTCCCGCTCAGCGCCCGGGAGGCTCACATTGCGCCGAAGGTCGACGCGATGCTCGACGAGGCGGTCAAGCGCGGACGTGCCGGAGGCGCCTTCGCGCGAACGTGGCGCGCGATCAGCGGAAAGGGGGTCGGCGCCGTCGTCGCACCCGACGTGCAGTATTCCCAGCGCGCCGTGCAGCGCATCGTCGACCGCGTGCGTGTAGCCGTCAGCCGCAAGGCGGTCGACGCGAAGGTCGACTTCAAGCCGCAGGCCGTGCTGATCCGTCAGGCCCGGACCGGCCGCTCGATCGACGCGCTGAAGCTACGCAGCGACATTCAGACCGCGCTCGTGTCCGGAGTGCACGACCGCAGGCTCGAGGTCGAGGTCCGCACGATCCAGCCGAAGGTCTCGGGCAAAAAGCTCGCCGCGCAATACCCGGTCGTGCTCGCGGTCGACCGCGGCAACTTCAGGATCAGCCTCTTCAAGAAGCTCAAGAAGGTGAAGGTCTACCCGATCGCCGTCGGGCAGGCCGGCCTCGAAACGCCCGCCGGCCTCTACAAGATCCAGAACAAGGCCATCAACCCCGCGTGGACCGTCCCCAACTCGGACTGGGCCGGAGGCCTGGCCGGCCAGGTCATCCCCGGCGGCACGCCCCAGAACCCGCTCAAGGCACGCTGGCTCGGGGTCTACGACGGAGTCGGCGTGCACGGCACCGACGCGCGCGGCTCGATCGGGACCAACGCCTCACACGGCTGCATCCGGATGCTCATCGAGGACGTCGAGAAGCTCTACGACGAGGTTCCGATCGGAACCCCGATCTTCATCCACTAGGAGTCTGTCGGGACTGTCCAGCCGCACTGGGAAGCTCCTCGGTGCCGACGCCGATCGCGCGCGGAGAGATCTCCTCCCAGCCCGACTGCTGGAGCAGGGCATGGTGCGGCGAGTGTCGAATGACCAGCGTGCCGATGAAGACACCCCGCTCGCTCTTGCGCATCACCGCGTACCACATCGTCGAGGCATCACCGGTCCCCTGTACACGCAACCACGGTAGCGGCGGGATCCCGGTCGAGGGCGCGATGCCGGCATCGACCAGCTGGCGTTGGGTTGCGACGGTGCCCTGAGCCGTGTCGATGAAGAAGACGCCCACCGGGCTCGAGGCTAGCGTGGACTGGCGCGCCGCGATCGTGCGCTTCGACGAGGATCTGCGCCGCCGCGGCGCCGCTGAGAAGACCCGCACCGCATACGCGGCCGACCTGCGTCAGTTCGCCGTCTGGGCGAGCTGGCAGGAGGTGCAGCCGCCCGCGGTCACCCATCGGCTGCTGCGCCGTTACGCGTCCGCGCTGTCGGAGCGAACGTCCGCGCCGGCGACGGTTGCCCGCAAGCTGGCGGCGCTGCGCGCCTTCTACGAGACGTTGCGCGAGCACGGCGAGATCGAGGCTAATCCGGCCAATCTCCTGGCGGCCCCGAAGCGCGCGCAGGAGCTGCCGCGGGTGCTCGCTCCGGAGGAGATCAGCCGCCTGCTGGACCGCATCCCGGCGTCCACGCCGCTGGAGCTGCGCGACCGGGCGCTGTTCGAGATCGCCTATTCCAGCGGCCTGCGCGCAGAGGAGCTCGTCTCGCTGAACCTGGCATCGATCGACTTCGACGCCGAGCAACTGCGCGTCGAGGGCAAGGGTTCCAAGACGCGCTTCGTCCCCGCTGGAGAGCCGGCGTTGCGGGCGCTCGCGCGCTATCTCGAGCGTGCCCGCGGCGCGCTCCTGCAGGAGCCCGGAGAGTCCGCGCTCTTCCTGTCGAAGTCCGGTCGGCGGCTGTCGACCTCGGATATCCGGCGGCGCCTGCGGGTGTGGGCGCGTCACGCCTCGGTGCAGGGCGGAGTGCATCCGCACGCCCTGCGCCACTCGTTTGCGACGCACCTCCTGGAAGGCGGCGCTGACCTGCGTTCCATCCAGGAGCTCCTGGGGCATGCTTCCGTCTCGACGACGCAGATCTACACTCGGGTAGAGTCGGCGCGCCTGAAGCACGCGTACTCGCGGGCCCATCCCAGGGCCTAGCCTCATGGAAACCAACGTCAAATCAATCGAGCTGAAGGACCTGTGGCGCCGTTACAAGCGCGACGGGGACGATCGCGCCCGCGAGCGGCTCGTCGTCGCCTATTCCCCCCTCGTCAAGTACGTCTCGGGCCGGATGGCCTCGGGCCTGCCCGCGCACGTCGAGGAGGCCGACCTCATCTCCTACGGGCTCGGCGGTCTGATCTCGGCGATCGAGCGCTTCGAGCTCGAGCGCGAGATCAAGTTCGAGACGTACGCGATCACGCGCATCAAGGGCGCAATCATCGACGAGCTGCGCTCGCTGGACTGGGTGCCGCGCTCCGTGCGCGCTCGTGCGCGTGCGATCGAGCGCGCCAACTCCAAGCTCGAGCACAAGCTGCAGCGCGCGCCGACCGACGAGGAGATGGCCTACGAGCTCGAGATGAGCGTCTCGGATTTCCAGGACGCGCTGCTACAGATCTCCAACTCGACCGTGGCCGCGCTCGACGAGCTGTGGACGGTCTCTGACGCCTCGGGCGACCAGGTCTCGCTGCTGGACACACTGCAGGATCCCGGCGCGCCCGACCCGGCCGCGGTCATCGATGCGACCGACCTCAAGGACCGGATCGCGGACGCGATCGCGCGGCTTCCCGAGCGCGAGAAGCTGGTCGTGGCGCTGTACTACTACGAGAACCTGACCCTTCGGGAGATCGGCGAGGTCCTGGGCGTCACCGAGTCGCGCGTGTCGCAGCTGCACACGAAGGCCGTGCTGCGGCTGCGCGGCCGCATGTCCGAGGAGAACATCGGCGACGGCTGACCTCGTCGTGCCGGCATCGGGCGTCTCGTGGTAGATAGTTGAACGCGGCAGTACTAGCATCGCGCGATCCCCGAGGAGAGGAGCCGCGGCATGCACAAGCCTGCTGACCGCATTCGAAACGTAGCCCTTATCGGTCATCGTGGAAGCGGAAAGACGTCGCTGCACGAGGCGCTTCTCTTCGAGGCAGGCGCGACCAATCGGCTGGGGTCCGTCCTCGACGGCACGACGATCTCCGACGCCGAACCCGACGAGCAATCCCGCAAGATGTCGATCTCGCTGGCGCTCAGCTCCTTCGAGTGGAACCAGCGCAAGATCAACCTCATCGACACTCCCGGCGAGCCGAGCTTCATCGCGGACGCGCTGGGCGCGATGCGCGTGTGCGAATCCGCGGTCTTCGTCGTCAACGGCGTGATGGGCGCCGAGGTCAGCACACGCCGCCTCTGGGCGCGGGCGCAGGAGCTCGACCTCGCGCGGATGATCTTCGTGAACATGCTCGACCGCGAACGCGCTGACTTCTTCCGGGCGCTCGAGTCGCTGAAGGAGGCTTTCGGCGCGCATGTCGTCGCGACGGAGATCCCGATCGGCTCCGAGCACGACATCGCCGGCGTCATCGATCTCGTCGACATGAAGGCCTATAGCTACGACGGGGCCTCCCGCGACAACTGCACCGAGATCGAGATCCCTGCCGAGATGCAGGAGCTCGCCGACGAGTACCGCGAGAAGATGATGGACGAGATCTGCGAGGTCTCCGACTCGCTCATGGAGCGCTATCTCGAGGGTGAGGAGATCGCGCATGACGAGATCGTCGGCGTCCTGAAGGACGGCACGAACCACGGCTCGCTGTTTCCCGTCACGTGTGGCGTCGCGACGAGCAACCTCGCGGTCAACCGCCTGCTCGACGCGATCGTCGAGGACCTCCCGTCGCCGGTGAAGCACGGCTCGCTCGAGCTGCCCGAGATCAGCCTCGAGGCCGACTCGGAGGCCCCGCTGTACGCCTACGTCTTCAAGACCCGCGCCGATCCGTTCGCCGGCCGCATCAACCTGTTTCGCGTCTACCAGGGCGTCATGAGCCACGACAGCCACGTGATGAACACGACGAGCCACAACAAGGAGCGCGTCGGCCAGCTGCTCGTGTTCAGCGGCAAGGAGTCCGGCCACGCCGACGAGTTCGGGCCGGGCGACATCGGCGCCGTCGCAAAGCTCAAGGAGACGCGCGCGGGCGACTGGCTCGCCGAGCGCGACGAGCCGATCTCGATGCCGCAGATCCAGCTGCCCGCACCCGTCATGGCCTTCGCGATGGAGGCCCACGGCGACGAGGACAAGGTCTACACCGCGCTGCGCCGCCTGCAGGAGGAGGACCCGACGATCGACCTGCACCGCGACGCGGAGACCGGCGACCAGATCATCGCCGGGCTGTCGCAGATGCACGTCGAGGTCATCGTCGACCGCCTCAAGGAGCGCTTCGGCGCCGAGGTCACGCTCAAGCCGCCGCGCGTGCCCTACATGGAGACGATCCGCAAGCCCGCCAAGGCTCACGGTCGCCACAAGAAGCAGTCCGGCGGTCGCGGCCAGTTCGGCGACTGCCACATCTCGATCGCGCCGCGCGAGGCCGGCGCCGGCTTTGAGTTCGTCAACCACATCAAGGGCGGCGTGATCCCGACCTCGTTCATCCCGGCGGTCGAGAAGGGCGTCATCGATGCGATGCGATCCGGCCCGATCGCGGGCTGCCCTGTCAAGGACGTGTCGGTCACGGTCTTCGATGGCAGCTTCCATACCGTCGACTCGTCGGAGATGGCCTTCAAGCTCGCGGGCTCGATCGCGATGAAGGAGGCGATGGCCAACGCGTCGCCGGCGCTCCTGGAGCCGATCATGCTCGTGACGCTGTCGATCCCCGAGGAGTCCGTCGGGGACGTCATCGGCGACCTGAACTCCCGCCGTGGGCGGCCGCAGGGAATGGACTCCGTCGGTGCCGGCCTGACCGAGGTCAAGGCCGAGGTGCCGATGTCCGAGATGCTCACCTACGCTCCTGATCTGCGCTCGCTCACCGGCGGGCAGGGCGACTACACGATGGAGTTCGCGCGCTACGACGAGGTGCCCGCGCAGCTGCAGCAGAAGATCGTCGCGGAGGCCACCGCCCAGGAGGCCGTGAGCGCGTAGGGAGGGGGCGAATCTCGGGTCGCACGCGCCTCAGTGAGGTGTGAGCGATCCGAAGGAGGCGCAGTACGATGACGGCGATGCCGGTTGCAGAACCGATGACCGCCGAGGCGTATCTGGCTCGGCCGTACGACCCCGTCGAGCGCGGCTGGGAGCTGATCGGCGGCGAGCTCGTCGACATGAATGACCCTCGGCTGCGGCACGAGCTGGCCTGCGCGGAGATTTCCTATGCACTGGAGGTCTGGCGACGTGCCCGGTCTGGTCGCGGCCTCGCGATCCGGTCGATCGATGTTCTGATCGGCCCTCGCGACGTCTACGGCCCCGACATCCTCTGGTACCGGGAGGATCGCGCTTTGCCGCGTGACACCGAGCGCGTCCATCCCGTGCCGGACCTCGCCGTCGAGGTCCGATCGCCGAGCACCTGGCGCTACGACATCGGCGCCAAGAAATCCGGCTACGAGCGTGCGGGCCTGCCCGAGCTATGGCTCATCGACACCGCCGCCGACGTCGTCCTCGTGTTTCGCCGCTCAACGCCGAACGGGCCGCACTTCGATGTCGCGCTCGAGCTCACGCGCCACGACAAGCTGACGTCGCCGCTGCTGCCGGGGTTCGCCCTGCGTCTCAGCGCCGTCTTCGGGGAGTAGCGGCCATGTGGCCACCGGCAGCACTGGAGTTCCTGCGCGACCTCGAGGACAACAACGACCGCGACTGGTTCAAGGCCAACCGCGCCCGCTACGACGACCACCTCGTCGCGCCTGGCCGCGCGCTCGCCGAGCGCCTCGGCCATCTCGGAACGGCGAAGTTCTTCCGGCCCTACAACGACGCGCGCTTTCACCAGCGCCCGCCGATCAAGGAGCAGCTCGGGATCGCGATCGGCTACGGCGGCGCCGGTGGCTACTACGTCGAGCTGTCGCTCGACGGCCTGTTGATCGGCGCGGGGCTGCACCATCCCGCGACCGACCAGCTCGAGCGCTTTCGCACGGCGATCGACGACGGCCGTCGCGCGGCCGCCTTCGAGCGCGCCGTCACGCAGGCCGGCAAGGCGGGCATGACGCTCGTCGAGCCGCAGCTCAAGCGTGCGCCGCGGGGCTATCCGGTCGATCACCCGCACGTCGAGCGACTGCGGCTGAAGAACCTGACGCTGCTGCACCGCCACCCGCTCGAGCCTTGGCTGCACGACACGCGCTGCCGCGAGCAGGTGCGGACGCAGCTGGATGCCTCGCGCTTGTTCGTGACGTGGTTGCACAAGCACGTCGGGCCGTCGAACACCGGTTAGTCACGGATCCACCGAACAACGCCGAGGCATCCACGATCTTCGGTGAGATCCGGGTTGACGCCCGCGTTGCAGCCTGCCCGCGGCCGGTACCCTGACGCCCAGCATGGAGCGTAAGTCGATCACGACGAGCCGCGCCGCGGTCGCCTGCGATGTGTGCGGCCGTACGCTGCTGCGCGGGGAGCACGCCGATGCCTTCATCGCCAACGGGTCGCGGCGGATGGTCTGTGAGCTGTGCACCGCCCGTGCGGCGAACGAGGGCTGGATCCGCGAGGGCGCCGACAACGCGCTCGGCGTGCGCGGGCGCAACGGCCCGCGTGGCGGCCCGCGCTCGCTGCTGGGCCGTCTGAAGTCCAATCGCCGCGAGCCGCCGCCCGCCGTCGAGCTTCCCTACCGGCGCATCTCCTCGAACGTCGATCGCATCGAGACACCCAGCCGGACGCGCGCGCAGCCCGCGGGGCAGGAGGCCGAGCCGCAGGTGGCCGTCGCGCCCGCGGCGCCGGCAACCGCAGCCGACCCGCACCGCCAGTCCCGCGAGCCGCGCCACGTACACGCCGTGCCGACCAACGCCGACCTGAAGATGGCGCGCGCGCTCGACGTCTTCAACGGGAGCGCGCACCCGCGCAGGATCGCCGGCGTGACCCGCTCGCTGGGAACCCCGATGGTCGCGGTCCTGCCCTCCGACGTCGAGGGTGCGATCGTGACGATCGTCGTGGGCTGGGAGCTGTGCTGGTACCGCTACGAGGTCGATCTCGCCGACGAGGCAGCGGGGGTGCGCGTCACGGGCCAGGGGGCCGAGCTGTCCGAGTTGTCCGAAGCCGAACAGTCGGCAAACGCCGTCGCCGACGACCGTGGACGGCTTGTCCTTGCCGCGTGAGTCGCCGTTTCTCTAGGGTGAGCCAATGATCTACTGCGTCGTGCCCGAGGCCTTGGAGGCCGAGCTGTTCGAGAAGCTCACCGCCTACTACGCCGACGACGAGAACGTCACCGTCATCGTCGACCGCCGCAAGTCCGAGCGGCGCGGGCCCAACGACGACCCGGCTACGGCCGAGCAGCGCAAGACGCGCGACCGCCGGCGGCCACGCGTGGCCGGCGAGTTTCCGCGCATCGACCCGGAGTGAAGGTCGTCGTCCACGTCGACGGCGGCGCGCGCGGCAACCCCGGTCCGGCGGCTGCCGGCGCAGTCATCTCGACCCCGGACGGCGAGGTCATCGCCGACGCCGCCGAGGCGATCGGTGTCGCGACGAACAACGTTGCCGAGTACCGCGGGCTGCTGCTCGGTCTGCGCACGGCGCGCGAGCTGGGAGCCAGCGAGGTCGAGGTCGTCAACGACTCCGAGCTCGTCGCCAAGCAGGTCAACGGCACCTACAAAGTCAAGCACCCGGACATGAAGCCGCTGCATGCGGCGGCGCTGCGGGCGCTGCACGACTTCGAGCGCTGGAGCATCCGGTCGGTGCCGCGAGCGCAGAACGCCGACGCGGACGCGCTCGTCAACCAGGCGCTCGACGCATCCAGTCATTAGCCGGCCGCTGACGCAGCGCCCCGCGTTCTTCGCCCTCGCGGGGGCGATCACGATCGCGTTCTCGGCAATTCTCGTCGATCTCGCGGACGTGGAGCCCTCGACCGCGGCCGTCTTTCGCTGCGCCTACGCGCTGCCGCTGCTCGCGCTGCTCGCCCTGCGTGAGCGCCGCCGCCATGGCCCGCCGCCGGCGCGGCACTGGCGCTACGGGGCCGCGGCGGGTGTGTTCTTCGCGGCTGACCTGATCCTCTGGCACCACGCGATCGGCGATGTCGGCGCCGGCTTGGCGACGACGCTCGCCAACCTCCAGGTCGTTTTCGTCGCGATCACCGCCTGGGTGCTGCTCGGCGAGAAGCCGTCCCCGCGGGTGGTGCTCGCCGTGCCGCTCGTGTTCGTCGGGGTCGGCTTGATCTCCGGGGTCGTCGGCGAGGGCGCCTACGGTGACGACCCAGCACTGGGCGCGCTCTACGGCGTGCTGACCGCCGTCGCATACACGGGCTTCATCCTCGTTCTGCGCGAGATGGGCCGCGACCTGCGCCGGCCTGCCGCGCCGTTGTTCGCTGCCACGCTCTTCGCGACGCTCGTCGCCGCCGTCGCCGGGACGCTGCTCGGCGAGGTCGACTTCGCGCCGAGCTGGCCCGCACACGGCTGGCTGTTCACCCTCGCGCTGACCTCGCAGGTGCTCGGCTGGCTGCTGATCGCCGTCGCGCTGCCGCGGCTGCCGGCGTCGCTGACGTCGATCGTCCTGACCGTGCAGCCGGTCGGCTCGGTGCTGCTCGGCGTCGTCTTGCTCGGAGAGGATCCGGCGCCGCTGCAACTCGCGGGGGTCGCGGTGATCGTGGCCGGCATCGTGATCGCGACGCGCCGTAGCGCCGCTGGCACGGTTGCCTGACCCGGTGGCGGGTATGCAGCGCGCGTGCGGATGATCGAGGTGAGAATCGCGGGCACGGAACTCATCCAAGCGCCGAAGCGGACGCGCATCACCTGTCGGAGGCATTGGGAGCTTCGCAACACCCCACGGGGCGGATGATTGAATCACGGTCGTGGGTCATAGATGGCGATCAACAGAAGGAGGATCAGCATGGGACAGACGGTGCCCCTGCAGGTGTCCGTCAACGGCGAGGAGCATGAGTCCGAGGTCGAAGCGCGGCTTCTGCTCGTGCATTACCTGCGCGATGAGCTCAAGCTGACCGGCACGCACGTCGGCTGCGACACCTCCAACTGCGGGGCCTGCACGTGCCTCGTCGACGGCGAGTCGGTGAAGAGCTGCACGGTGCTCGCCGTGCAATGTGCGGGCGCCCAGATCACGACGATCGAGGGGATGACCGGCGACGACGGGACGCTGCATCCGCTGCAGGAGGGCTTCTGGGCCCACCACGGCCTGCAGTGCGGCTACTGCACGCCGGGCATGATCATGGCCGCAGCCGACCTGCTCGCCCGCCACACGGCTGACACCCCGGTTTCGGAGGCCGAGGTCCGCAAGGGCCTGGAGGGCAACCTCTGTCGCTGCACGGGCTATCAGAACATCGTCAAGGCCGTCCAGGCCGCAGCCGAGGCACAGCGGGGAGTGGCGGCATGACCGCGCGCCATTGCCCACCCGTCGTAAGCATCGAGCCGGAAGGCAGGTCCTCGCTATGAGCATCACCGAGATTCCGGCCGGCAGCCTGGCCGTCGGCCAGTCGCTGCGCCGCAAAGAGGACCCGCGCCTGATCACGGGCCGCGCGACCTACGTCGACGACGTCGTCCTGCCCGGGATGCTCTACGCCGCCGTCGTGCGCTCGACAGAGGCGCACGCGTACGTCGTCTCGATCGACGGCTCGTCCGCGCTCGGACGCCCGGGCATCAAGGGCTTCTACACCGGCGAGGACATGAGCGACCTGCTCGCTCCGCTGCCGATGGCATGGGCGCCGCCCGGCGTCGAGATCAAGACGCCCGAGCGCTGGCCGCTGGCCCGCGGGCACGTCGCCCACGTCGGCGACGCCGTCGCGATGGTGATCGGAGACGACCGCTACGCCGTCGTCGACGCCGCCCAGCAGGTGCACGTCGAGTACGAGCCGCTGCCGGTCGTCGTCGACGTCGAGGAGGCGCTCAAGGACGAGATCCTCGTACACGAGTCGCTGGGCACGAACAAGGCCCACGAGTGGTCGATGGGCGGTGGCGGCGACATCGAGCAGGCGCTCGCCGCCTCCGAGGTCGTCATCGAGCGGCGGATCGTCAACCACCGCACGGCAGGCGCGGCCATCGAGTGCCGCGGCGCGATCGCCGACTACCGGGCCGGCCAGCTCACGGTGTGGTCCTCGACCCAGGTGCCGCACCTGCTGCGCCTCTTCTACGCCGTGCAGATGGGCATCAGCGAGGACAAGGTGCGCGTCATAGCACCCGAGGTCGGGGGCGGCTTCGGCGGCAAGCTGCAGGTCTGCGCCGAGGAGACGCTGGTCGCGTGGGCGTCGCGCAAGCTCGGTGTCCCGGTCAAGTGGATCGAGACGCGCTCGGAGAACATGGCGGTCTCCCATCACGGCCGTGACCAGGTCGACTACGTCCGCATGGGGGCCACGCGCGACGGCACGATCACCGCCTTCCACGCGAACATCATCCAGGACCTCGGTGCCTACTTCGGCCTGTTGACGCCGATGATCCCCGAGCTCGGGGCCTTCGTGATGACCGGCTGCTACAAGATCCCGGTCGTCCAGACGGACATCACGGGCGTCCTGACGAACAAGTTCTTCACGGACGCGATCCGTGGCGCCGGGCGGCCCGAGATGACGCACATGCTCGAGGTGATGATGGACCAGCTCGCCGAGGAGCTCGGGATCGACCGAGTCGAGCTGCGGCGCAGGAACTTCATCGCACCGGATGACTTCCCGTACGAGACGCCCTATGGCATCACGTATGACTCGGGCAAGTACGAGGCGGCGCTCGACCGGGCGCTCGAGATCGTCGACATGGACGCGTTTCGTGCCGAGCAGGCGTCGCTGCGAGAGCGCGGCGTTCTGCGCGGGATCGGCTTCTCCACGTACACGGAGATCTGCGGCCTCGCGCCCTCGCGGGCCGTGGGCCCGAGCGGGTTCGGCCTCGGCATCGGCCTCTACGAGTCGGCGATCGTGCGCGTCCACCCGACGGGGTCGGTCACGGTCTACACCGGCGCGTCGCCACACGGCCAGGGTCACGAGACGGGCTTCGCCCAGATCGTCGCCGACCGCTTCGGCGTCGATCCCGCCGTCGTCGAGGTCGTCCACGGCGACACGGCCACGGGTCCGATGGGCCTGGGCACCTACGGCTCGCGGTCGCTGTCGATCGGCGGCGTCGCCGCCGCGCACGCGGCCGAGGCGATCGCGGCGAAGTGCCGTGAGATCGTCGCCCACAACCTCGAGGCCGATCCCGGCGACATCGAGGTCCGCGACGGCACGTTCTCGCTGAGGGGCGATCCCGACCAGGGCATGACGCTCGCCGAGGTGGCGGGCTGCGCCTACATCGACGCGACGAAGATGCCCGAGGGCATGGAGCTCGGCCTCGAGCAGACGCTCATCTATGACCCGTCGAACTTCGTGTTCCCGTTCGGCACGCACGTATGCGTGGTCGACGTCGACGCGGAGACGGGCAAGGTCAGCGTCGTGCGCTGGGTCGCGGTCGACGACTGCGGTCCGGCGGTCAACCCGATGCTGATCGACGGGCAGGTGCACGGCGGTGTCACGCACGGGATCGGCCAGGCGCTCTACGAGCAGGTCGTCTACGACGAGCGCGGTCAGCTGATCACAGGCACGTTCATGGACTACGCGCTGCCGACGGCGGAGGAGATCCCGAACTTCGAGCTCGATCGCACGGAGACGAAGTCGCCGTCGAACTCGCTCGGCGTCAAGGGCATCGGCGAGGCGGGCACGATCGCGGCGACACCCGCGATCGTCAACGCCGTCATCGACGCGCTGCGTCACAAGGGCATCTCGTACATCGACATGCCGCTGACGCCGCTGCGCGTGTGGCAGGCGATGGAGGAGGCCGCCGGCCGCGGCGACGGTCCGCGCGACACCGAACAGGGGGTCTCGCTGCCGCCGCAGGGTGAGGGCTCGGCGGGCTCCGGACCGACGATCCCGGAAGGCGGTGAGTCATGATCCCGGCCGACTTCGACTATGTCGTCGCAGGCTCCGTCGACGAGGCGATCAGCCTGCTCGCCGAAGGCGGGTCCGACGCCAAGCTGCTGGCCGGCGGGCACTCGCTGCTGCCGCTCATGAAGCTGCGGTTCGCGAACCCGTCACTGCTTGTCGACATCGGCAGGATCAGCGAGCTGCGCGGCGTCGACTCCGGCGACGACTCGTTCCGGATCGGTGCGCTCACGCGCCATGCCGACCTCCAGGTGCGAGACGACATGGGCCTGATCGCCGCGGCGGCGAAGCAGATCGCCGATCAGCAAGTCCGCAACCGCGGGACGATCGGCGGCTCGCTTGCCAACGGCGACGCGGCGGCCGACCTGCCGGGCGTGCTGCTCGCGCTCGAGGGCTCGGTGACCGTGCGCTCGGCCGACGGCGAGCGCGTGATCGAGGCGAAGGACCTGTTCGAGGGCTACCTCTCGACGGCCGTCAAGCCCGGCGAGGTGCTCACGGAGGTCCGGATCCCGGCGCTGACGGGCTATGGGTACGGCTATGAGAAGTTCAACCGCCGTTCGGAGGACTGGGCGATGGTCGGCGTCTCGGCGCTGGTGAAGGCCAACGGTGGCGTCTGCGAGGACGTCCGCATCGGGCTGACGCACATGGCCTCGACGCCGCTGCGTGCGAGCGCGGCTGAGGACGCCCTGCGCGGCAAGCCGCTCAACGAGGAGAACATCGCCGCGGCGGCAGAGCTCGCGGCCGAGGGCACCTCGCCGCTCGGCGACCTCAACGCGTCGCCGGATTACAAGCGCCACCTGGCGCGGGTGCTCACGCGGCGTGCGCTGACGACGGCAGCCGGCGCGTGATCGCGACGGTCGTCCTGGCAGCGGGGTCGGGCTCGCGCTTCGGCAAGAGCGCCAAACAGCTCGCCGAGCTGGATGGGATCCCGCTGCTCGAGCACGCGCTGCGCGCGGTCGAGGCCGTGCCGGTGATCGACCGGATCGTCGTCGTACTCGGGGCCCGCGCGGAGGAGATCCGCGCGGGCGTCGACTTCGGCCAGGCGGAGGTGGTCGTCTGCGAGGACTGGGCCGACGGCCAGGCGGCGTCGCTGCGCTGCGGCATCGAGGCCGTGGCCGGCGCCGACGCGGCCGTGCTGACGCTCGGCGACATGCCGCGGATCACGCCCGAGGTCATCGCGGCCTTCGCCGACCTCGCCGTCGAGCATGGATCGCGGGCGCGGGCGCGGGCTGTCTACGACGGCCTGCCGGGCCACCCGGTCGTGCTCGGGCGCGAGTACTTCGCGCAGATCTCTGCGCTCGAGGGTGACGTCGGCGCGCGCGAGGTGCTCAAGGCGATCGGCGCGTACCCGATCGAGTGCTCGCGCCTGTGCTCGCCCGCCGATGTCGACACGCCCGAGGCGCTGGAGGAACTGCGCGGATGACGGCGGAAGCCGCTGAGCCGCACGCGCCACCGCCGGATACCACCACCCGGACCCCGCGACTGTCTCACTGAGACACGATGAAGAAGGGTGACCGGCCTCGTGGCGTGCGCTCGGAGGCCGGGGTTCCCGGGCGGGTTGTGGGTCTTGGAAGTTATGCGCCTATATGTCGCATAAGTTCCAAGACCCCCCACGGACGCGGGGGTATGCGCATCTCGTCTCTCTGACGGGCGAAACTCGCCAGCCGACCCGCGCCGCCATCGCAGGTGCCAGGAGGCCGCGGTGAGACGGCTCGTTCAGCGATGCCGTCCACGAGCGTACGCACCCACGCCACGCGTACCGGTTCGAAACCCGGTCAAGCCCCCGGCGGCCCGCCGAGCACCAGTACGTCCGCCAGCAACAGCAGCGCCACCGAGCACACGACCACCGCGAACGCTCGCGCCAGCAGCGCAGCGGGCAGGCGCTCCGACACGAGCGTCCCGATGAACGCGCCGATCGCCGTCGGCAGCGCCAGAGCGGCTGTCAGCTCCACATCGATGTCGCTGCCGGCGCCGAGGTGGCTGAGCAGGGCGACGAGGCCGGTCAGCGTGATGATCACGAGCGACGTCGCAACAGCCTGTCGAAAGCCGACGCCAAACCACAGCGTCAGCACCGGCACGATCACGAAGCCGCCGCCCACGCCGAAGAAGCCCGTCAGGAGGCCGACCGCGAACCCGGAAGCCAGCACGTGGGCCGGCGGGGGCTCGGGGCAGCGGCCGACGCCGTCGTCCTGTTCGCCCTGGACGCGCTGCCATGTCGCGAACGCCGCGACGAGCATCACGGGCACGAAGAGCAGCACGAGCAGCGCGCCGCCGATCGTGCTGCCGGCGATCGTTCCGAGCAGCGCGCCGACGGCCGCCGGGGCGGCGAACGTCAGCGCCAAGCGCCAGCAGACCTGGCCGCTGCGCGCCAGCGACCCCGCGCCGACGGCGGCGGCGACAGCGACCACGACGAGCGCCCCCGATGCCGCCGGGTCGACCGGCTCGCCGAGGATGTAGACGAGGACCGGCAGCGCGAGGATCGCGCCCCCGCCGCCGACCGAGCCGACGACAAGCCCGATCGCCAGGCCGAGCACGGCGGCGACAACGAGCAAGCTAGTGGACCCGTCCGCAAGTTCTTCGGGTTTTCCGGGCGCCCGATCCGTGCCTGACGGGCGCCGGTGCCCGCCGTCGTGCCACCGGCACGATGGCGGGGCACCGTCGACCCGTCAGATCACGGCCGGGCATCCCGGAAAACCTCGCACAACTTCCGGCCGCGCCCACTAGTCCGAGCGCTCGATCGGGTGCCCGGCGCGCTGCCAGGTCCCGACGCCGCCGGGTGTGACGTGCGCGACGTCCGCGACGCCGAAGCGAGCCAGCAGGCTCGCTCCCACCGCCGCCCGCTGGCCCGACGTGCAGACGACCGCCACCGGCCGTTGCGGGTCGAGCCGGGCCGGGATCTCGTCGATGTCGTGGTAGGGCGTGTGCACCGACCCCGGGATGTGACCTTCGTCCCACTCGGCCTGCTCGCGCACGTCGAGGATCTGCAGCTCGCCGGCACGGTCGTGGAGGTCGCCGATCGTCAGGCGCGCGATCCCCGCGACGGGGCGGCCCTCCTCGCGCCAGCTCGTCATCCCGCCGTGCAGGAACCCCGCGATCCGCCGGATTCCGACAGAAGTGGCGAGCTTCGCGGCCCGCAGCGCGTCGCGGTCGTCGCGGCCGACAAGGATGATCTCCTGCGAGCGATCGACGATCCACGCCAGGCGCGTCCCGAAGCCCGCGCTCAGCGCGGTCAGGCAGACGGCTCCGGGGATGTGCGCCTCGTCGAACTGCTCGGGGGTGCGCACGTCGACGACGAGCGCACCCTGCTGGCTCTTCAGATCGACCTGGCGCGGGGCCAGCGGAAGCGCCTCGACTCCCGTCGTCAGCAGGGCACCGCGGTTGAGTGCGACGATCGCCTCGAAGTTCGGCGGTTGGGGGCCGAGGGTCGCGAGCGAGCGCTCGACGAAGCGCTCCAGGTCGGGCTCGCCGAGCAGCGCGTTGTGCAGGCGCTCGTAGCCGATCGTGGATGACACCTTGAGGTCCATGCCGGGGCCGCCGCACATCGAGCCGCCGAGGTGCGCGGGCCACACCTCGCAGCTGTCGTCGAGCGCCAGCAGCCTGTCATGCAGGCTGGCGAAGATCTCACGCGCGCCGGCATCGCGCTCGATCGCCAGGTCAGGCCGCGCGATGTCGCCGACGAACAGCGAGTCGCCGGTCAGCACCGCCCAGGGCTCGTCGCCGCGGGCGCGGTCGACCAGCGCGAATGCCGTGTGCTCGGGGCGGTGGCCGGGCGTGTGCATGGCGCGGACCAGGACGCTGCCCAGCTCGAGCTCCCACCGGTCATCGAACGGCTCGTGCTCGTATTCGGCCTCGGCCAGCCGGTGGATGTGGATTGTGGCCCCTGTTGCGACGGTCAGCCGGCCGTGGCCGGAGACGTGATCGGCGTGGTTGTGTGTCTCGAGGATGTGCTCGATTCTCACGCCGTTGTACCGTGCTAGGTCGAGATACACGTCGATCTCGAAGCGCGGATCTATGACGGCGGCGATTTGAGCCTCGTCGTCGCCGACGAGATAGGACGCGCAGCCGAGGTCGTCGTGGGTGACCTGGCGGAAGAGCATGCCGAGGGACCATAGAGGGCAGAACGCTCCTACGGGCAGCACCTTACATAGACATAGTTCTAACGAAAGACCCGGACATTTCGCTTGAGCCCAAAGTCAGAGAACGCGAGGATGCCGTAATGCCCCTGGTGGAGGAGCCGGTCGACGCTGCTCGCGGCCTCCCGGACGAACTGGCGGCGAGCCTCGAGTCGCTCGCGCTGAGCTCCGTGCGAGCCGCTGCGCTCGCAGCAAGCCAGCACTCCGGATCCGGCGACGGCAAGGCCGCCGACGGCGCTGCCACTGAGGCGATGCGCCACGTGCTCGGCGAGACAAAGGGACTGGGCACCGTCATCATCGGCGAGGGCGAGAAGGACAACGCCCCGATGCTCTTCAACGGCGAGGAGCTCGGCGACGGCGACGGCCCGCGCTTCGACATCGCCGTCGACCCGGTCGAGTGCACGGACCTGTGCGCCGCCGGCCTGCCCGGCTCGCTGACGACGATCGCGTTCGCCGGCGACGGCTGTCTGTGGTCGCCAGGTCCGGGCCACTACCAGGACAAACTCGTCGTGGGCCCCGGCGCGAAGGACGCGATCGATCTGCGCGAGGACGCCGAGTGGAACATCGAGAGCGTCGCCACGGCGCTCGGCAAGCCCGTCGACGAGATGCGCGTGCTGCTGCTCGACAAGCCCCGCCACGTCGAGCTCGCCGCGCGCCTGCGCGGCATGGGCGTCTGCGTGATCACGCCGAGCGCGGGTGACGTCGCGGGCGCGATGTTCGCGTTGCTTCCGGGTACCGGTATCGACATGCTGATGGGCGTCGGCGGAACGCCGGAGGGCATCATGGCCGCGTGTGCCGTGAAGGTCATCGGTGGCGGCATGCAGACCCGCCTGGCCCCGCAGAGCGACGACGAGCGCGAGGCGATCGTCGCGGC
This sequence comes from Solirubrobacteraceae bacterium, assembly GCA_035536715.1. Taxonomy (GTDB): domain Bacteria; phylum Actinomycetota; class Thermoleophilia; order Solirubrobacterales; family Solirubrobacteraceae; genus CADCVQ01. The sequence goes on along the minus strand of DATLNO010000294.1, from coordinate 7,559 downwards.
CGGGATCTCGCTCGACGAGATTCTCGATGCCGACGACCTCGTCCGTGGGCCCGCGATCTTCGCGGCGTGTGGGATCACGGGCGGCACGATGCTCGGCGCCCCACGCTTCACCGCCGGCTGGGTCTCGACCCAGTCGCTCATCGTCCGCCCCGGCTCCTACCGCCGGATCGTGGAGAGCACCCCGATTCCCGTTTCTACCCCAGGAGGATGACCAGATGGCACTCGTGACCATGCGCCAGCTGCTTGACGAGGCCGCCGCCGGCGGCTACGGCGTCGCGGCCTTCAACGTCAACAACCTGGAGCAGATCCAAGGCATCATGGAGGCCGCGCAGGAGACGCAGTCTCCGGTGATCGTGCAGGCCTCGCGCGGTGCGCGCTCCTACGCGGGCGACAACTTCCTCTACCACATGATGCTGGCGGCGGCCGAGACCTACCCGGACATCCCCGTCGCTCTGCACCAGGACCACGGCAACTCGCCGGAGACCTGCATCAGCGCGATCGAGCTCGGCTTCACGAGCGTGATGATGGACGGCTCGCTCGGGGAGGATGCCAAGACGCCGCTGGACTTCGAGGCCAATGTCGCCGTCACGAAGACGGTCGTCGACTACGCGCACGCTCGCGGCGTCACGGTCGAGGGCGAGCTCGGCACGCTCGGTGGCATGGAGGACGGTGTCGGCTCCGGCGAGATCTGCCTGACCGATCCGGCCCAGGCCGAGGAGTTCGTGGAGCGCACGGGCGTCGACGCGCTCGCCGTCGCGATCGGCACGAGCCACGGCGCCTACAAGTTCTCGCGCGAGCCCGACGGCGACATCCTCGCGATGGAGATCATCGAGGACATCCACCGCCGCCTGCCGGACACGCACATCGTCATGCACGGCTCCTCGAGCGTGCCGGCCGACATCGTCGAGCGCCTGCAGGCCGCCGGTGGCGAGGTCGACGCCGGCTTCGGCGTGCCGATCCACGCGATCCAGCGCGGCATCGAGCACGGCGTGCGCAAGGTCAACATCGACACCGACGGCCGCCTCGCGATCACGACGTTCATGCGCGAGCACTACAAAGAGAATCCGGGCGACTGGGATCCGCGTGGCGCCGGCAAGGCGGCCCGCGCCGGGCAGAAGCTCATCTGCATGCAGCGCATGCAGGAGCTCGGCATGGCCGGTCACGCCGGCGACTACAAGGCGATGTCCCTCGAGGACATGGCCGCGCGCTACGCCGCAGGCGTGCGCACCGCGGTCTAGGGACGCAGGATCGTGGGAAAGCCGAGGCAACGAAGATGATCGACGTCGCGTTCCTCGGCACCCACGTCCGGCCGGCCGGCACGGCCGTCGTCGTCGACGTGCTGCGTGCGACGTCAACGATCACGATCGCGCTTGCGTCCGGATACGAGCGGGTGCTCGTCGCGGGCAGCATCGACGAGGCGTTGCAGATGCGCTCGCCGGAGCGCACGCTCGCGGGTGAGGTCGGCTGCGCACGGGCGCCCGGCTTCGATCTGGGCAACTCGCCCGAGGAGTCGTCGCAGCCGCGCACGCCCGACCTCGTGCTTGCCACGACGAACGGCGCGCCTGCGATCGTGGCCTCGGCGGCGGTCGCCGACGAGGTCATCGCCGCCTCGTTGCTCAATCTCGATGCCGTGCTCGCGCACCTCGCCGGCGTGGAGGACGTCCTGCTCGTCTGCGCGGGAACCAATGGGCGCGTGAGCATCGAGGACGTCTATCTCGCGGGTCGGTTGAGCGCGGCGCTCGACGGCCCCCGCAGCGACGCGGCGCAGATCGCCGAGGCCGTTGCGGCGGCGTACCCGAGCGCGCTCGATGCCCTGGAGGCAAGTGCGGGCGCGATCGGGCTGCGCCACGAAGGGCTGGAGTCGGACATCGTGTTCTGCGCTCAGGAGTCGATTGTCGACGCCGTGGCGCAGTTGTCGGAGACGTCTGGATCGCATGCGGTGCTTACCTGCGCGCCAGCCGTTGGACCCGCAGCAGCCGCGGGCGGGTCCACACATAAGGTAAAACCTATGTAAAACCCGTGATCTTTTGCTTTGAAGCTTTGGATCAAGTGGGATAGTGTGCCAGGTAGCGCACCCCGAGAGAGGATGGAATGAGCACCACAGAGAAGGATGGACAGAAGAAGACGAAGAGCCGCTGGGACTCCGGTGTCACCCCGTACGCCGAGATGGGCTACTGGGATCCGGATTACGAGCCCAAGGACACCGACGTCCTCTGCGCCTTCCGGATCACGCCGCAGGAGGGCGTCGACGCCATCGAGGCCGCTGCTGCGGTCGCGGGCGAGTCCTCGACCGCGACGTGGACCGTTGTCTGGACGGACCGCCTGACGTCCTACGAGCACTACCAGGCCAAGGCCTACAGCGTTGAAGAGGTCCCGGGCACCCCGGGCCAGTACATCGCGCTGATCGCCTATGACATCGACCTCTTCGAAGAGGGCTCGATCGCCAACCTCACGTCCTCGATCATCGGCAACGTGTTCGGCTTCAAGCCGCTCAAGGCGCTGCGCCTCGAGGACATGCGCATTCCGGTCGCGTACGTCAAGACCTTCCCTGGTCCCCCGCACGGCATCACGATGGAGCGCGAGTACCTCGACAAGTTCGGCCGCCCGCTGATCGGCGCCACGACGAAGCCGAAGCTCGGCCTGTCGGCGAAGAACTACGGCCGCGTCGTCTACGAGGCGCTGCGCGGCGGCCTGGACTTCACGAAGGACGACGAGAACATCAACTCGCAGCCCTTCATGCGCTGGCGTGACCGCTACATCCACGCGATGGAGGCCGTTCAGCGCGCGCAGGCCGCCACGGGCGAGGTCAAGGGCCACTACCTCAACGTCACCGCGGCGACGATGGAGGACATGTACGAGCGCGCCGAGTTCGCCAAGGAAGTCGGCTCGATCATCATCATGCAGGACCTCACGGTCGGCTACACGGCGATGAGCTCGATGTCGCACTGGTGCCGCGCCAACGGCATGATCCTGCACCTGCATCGCGCCGGCCACGGCACGTACACGCGCCAGAAGACGCACGGCGTGTCGTTCCGCGTCATCGCCAAGTGGTGTCGCCTGCTGGGCGTCGACCACATCCACGCGGGCACCGTCGTCGGCAAGCTCGAGGGCGACCCGGCGATGATCATGGGCTACTACAAGACGCTGCGCGACGGCTACGTCAAGAAGGATCTCGAGCTGGGGCTCTACTTCGACCAGGACTGGGCCTCGATGCCGGGCGTCATGCCGGTCGCATCGGGCGGCATCCATGCCGGCCAGATGCACCAGCTGCTGCACTACCTCGGGGAAGACAGCATCCTGCAGTTCGGTGGCGGCACGATCGGCCACCCGATGGGCATCGCGGCCGGCGCCAGCGCCAACCGCACCGCCGTCGAGGCGATCATCCAGGCCCGCAACGAGGGTCGCGACTACTACGCCGAGGGACCGGACATCCTCGTCGAAGCCGCCAAGGGCTGCCCCGAGCTGAACGCCGCGCTCGAGGTCTGGAAGGACATCACGTTCAATTACACCTCGACCGACACGGCCGACGTCGTCGTCACGCCGACGTCGGCGTAGGGAGAGACACGACATGAGACTCACACAAGGACAGTTCTCGTTCCTGCCGGACCTGACCGACGAGCAGATCGAGGCGCAGATCAAGTACGCGCTCTCGCACAACTGGTCGATCATGGTCGAGTACACCGATGACCCGCACCCGCGCAACGGGCTGTGGGACATGTGGTCGCCGCCGATGTTCGATCTCACCGAGGACGAGGCCGACGTGGCGATGCGCGACGTGCGCGCGTGCCGCGAGGCGCATTCGCACCTCTACGTGAAGGTCGTCGCGTACGACCGCGCCCTGGGCCGGCAGACGTCGGCGATGTCGTTCATCGTCAACAGGCCGGAGCACGAGCCGGGCTTCCGCCTGGAGCGCCAGGAGACCCACGACCGCGTGATCCGCTACACGATCCATTCGTACGCGGGGCTCAACACGCCGGCGGGCGAGCGCTACGGCGGAGAGGGCGGGGAGCTGGCACCGTTCGTCAGCCAGTCCAAGGCAAGTCCGAACGGCAAGTCGGAGTCGGACGAGTAGTGGCACAGACGCTCGAAACCCTCCCGGAGAAGCTCGAGGACGACGACGAGGGCACCGACGCCGTCGAGTCCGTCCTCTCCCAGCTCGATCGCGAGATGATCGGGCTGGGGCCTGTCAAGGATCGGATCCGCGAGATGGCGGCGCTGCTGGTCATCGACCAGCTGCGCCGCGACGCGGGGCTCGATTCCTCGCGTCCGTCGCTGCACATGACGTTCACCGGCAACCCGGGGACGGGCAAGACGACCGTCGCGCTGAAGATGGCGGAGATCCTCTTCAAGCTCGGCTACATCGACAAGCCGAAGGTCGTCTCCGTCACGCGCGACGACCTCGTCGGGCAGTACGTGGGTCACACGGCTCCGAAGACGCGCGACGTGCTCAAGCGCGCGAAGGGCGGGGTGCTGTTCATCGACGAGGCGTACTACCTGTATCGCCCGGAGAACGAGCGCGACTACGGGCAGGAGTCGATCGAGATCCTGCTGCAGGTGATGGAGACCGAGCGCGAGGACCTCGTCGTCATCCTCGCCGGTTACAAGGACCGGATGGAGACGTTCTTCCGCTCCAACCCCGGCATGGGCTCGCGCGTCGCGCACCATCTGCACTTTCCGGACTTCTCGCCCGACGAGCTCGTCCAGATCGCCGATCTCATGATGGATCAGCAGCAGTACAAGTTCGAGCCCAAGGCGCGCGAGGCGTTCGAGGAGTACATCATGCGGCGCCTGGAGCGTCCGCGCTTCGCCTACGGGCGCAGCATTCGCAACGCCATCGATCGCGCACGCATGCGCCAGGCCGGTCGGCTGTACAACGATCGCGACAACCTTTCCAAGGACGACCTCATGACGATCAAGGCCGAGGACATTCTCGCGAGCTCGCTGTTCGGCGACGAGGAGGGCGAGTCTCCGGACGACGAGAAGTCGGACGGCAAGAAGTCGAAGAACGCCCCCGGCAATCAGAGTTAGCTCGAGGAGCCACAACAGTGCCCAGACCGATCATCCTCGGTATCGTCGGCGACTCCGCATCCGGCAAGACGACGTTGTCCCGCGGCCTGGTCCGCATGCTCGGCGAGAACAACGTCACGCACGTGGCGGCCGACGACTACCACCGCTACGACCGCCGTCAGCGTGCCGAGCACCAGATCACGCCGCTGCATCCGGACTGCAACTACATCGACATCATGGAGCGCCACTTCGCCGAGCTGCGGCAGGGCAACGCGATCCTGAAGCCCGTCTACCAGCACAAGAACGGCACCTTCGGTCCGCCGGTCTACACCAAGCCGGCGCAGTTCACGCTGATCGAGGGGCTGCTGGGCTACCACACGCCCGAGCTGCGCGAGAGCTACGACGTGCGCGTGTTCCTCGCCCCGCCGGAGGAGCTGCGGCGCGCATGGAAGGTCCAGCGTGACTGCTCACGGCGTGGCTACACGACCGACCAGGTGCTCGAGGAGCTCGACCGGCGCGAGCCGGACTCCGAGCTCTTCATCCGCCCGCAACAGCGCTGGGCCGACCTTGTTGTCTCCTTCAAGCCTGGAGCCAGGGGAGACCAGGAGCATCTCGACGCAGAGATCGTCCTGCGCAAGGGACTCGACCACCCGGACTTCTCCGAGTTCGCCGAGGCGGGCGGCAAGGGCGTGACGGTCGACGAGAGCGAGAAGGAGCATCGCCTGTTCGTGCCCGGCGACATCGATCCAGCGCTCGGCTCGGAGATCGAAGAGGCCGTCTGGGAGCGGATGCACTTCGCGTCGCACCTGCGCTCCGAGCGGCTCGGCGAGTTCACGGTCGGCACCGAGCTGCATCGTTCGGAGTCGCTGGCGATCGTCCAGGTGCTCGTGCTGTACCACCTCGTGACCGCGCGCGCCACGGTGGCGCTCGGCGGCGAGGGCTCGCGAACCGACCAGGCGCCCGAGGGTCGGGCGCCGGCGTCGGCCGCTCCGTAGGACCTGGCGTGCGGCGCCGTTCGCTCGCAGCCGCCCAGCCAAAGACAAATTTCAATAGTTCCCGCAGCGATCCTGTGGCATAGTGGGCACGTACCATTTGTTGCAAGCTTCAGGGAGAGGCTGGACATGACCGACGACGCTCGTCGGGTGCTCATCGTCGCCAACCGCACTGCAGCGACAGACAAGCTCATGGAGGCAGTGCGGCAACGAGCGCAGGTCGGGCCGGTCTCATTTCATCTCCTCGTACCAGCCACGCCGCGTGGCCTTCACCGCGTCGTCGACCCCGAGGTCGCCGGACGCGAGGAGGCCGCGGCGCAGCTCGAGCACGCGCTCGAGCATCTGCGGGAGGCGGCCGGGGCGGACGTCACGGGTCATGTCGGCGACGCGGATCCGATGGCGGCGATCTCCGACGCGCTGCACCGGGAGGAGTTCGACGAGATCATCATCTCGACGCTGCCGCGCCGTCTCTCGCGCTGGATGCACCTTGACCTTCCGGCCAAGGTTCGGGGGATGGGAAAGCCCGTTACGCACGTCGAGGCTGTGGGGGCGCCGGTTGCGCTGACCGGCGCCGACGACGAGCGCGCCGCGTAGAGTGCGGCGTTACTTAGCGCGCGCCTTGGCTGCCGGGCGATCGGCGCCGTTGCCGATCGCTTCGCGGGCAGCCGGCGATGCGGCGAACGCCATGAACCGCTCGACGGCCGCCCGGCGCGGGCCGACGGTCGAGCACAGCGCGTACCAGCGCCGCGCTGCGGGCCGGTGCCGTACGGGCAGCGAAGCGAGCAGGCCATGATCCAGCTCGAGGGCGACGGCATGGCGTGAGATGAACGCGACTCCGAGACCGGCGCGAGCGGCTTGCTTGATCGCGCCGTTGGAACCGAGCGTCAGCGTCTGCGGCTCGAGCGAGGCAGCGGCCAGGAACTCCTCGTTGACGACCCGCGTGCCCGAACCGGGCTCGCGCAGCAGCCAGACCCGGCGCTCGAGCTCGGCTGCGTCGACGCTGCCGCCGCTGGCGTGCGGATCGTCGGGCGCGGTGATCAGAACGAAATCATTGGGGAGGATCGGGATCGCCTGGATGCGCGGGTCGCGCGGCGGGCGACCGCCGATGGCGACGTCGGCCCGGTGATCGAGCACGAGATCGAGCACCTGCTCGCGGTTGCCGACGGCGAGCGTCAGCCCGATCGTGGGGTTGCTCGTCGAGAACGCACGCATGAGCGGGGGGACGAACGACTCGGCCGCGGTCGTGACGGCGGCCAGGCGCAGCCGGCGATCAGCGAGGTGGGCGGCCTCCCGGGCGGCGCGACGACCCTCCTCGAGCAGGCCGATGACGTCGGCAGCGAACGGCGCAAAGGCGTGGCCGGCCGCGGTGGGGCGGATGCCGCGCCCTTCGCGCTCGGTGACCGGGGTGCCGAGCTCGCGCGAGAGCGCGGCGACGGCGGCGGACACGGAGGGCTGGGTTACCACGAGCTCGTCGGCGGCAGCTGTGACCGAGCCCCCGCGCATCACTGCCAGGAAGCTGCGCAGCTGCGTCAGTGTTATAGACACGAGGCGTACCTTACT
>DATLNO010000293.1:0-12310 GCA_035536715.1 Solirubrobacteraceae bacterium | reverse complement strand
CGCGGAGGTCGACGCCTGGCTCGCGCAGATCCAGCGGCGCTGGGTCGGCCACGTCTCGACCGTGCGCCACGACGGCCGCGGCTGGTGGGTGCACACGCCGCGCGCCGGGAGGCCGCCCGACGAGCTGCTCGCCGGCTTCGTCGAGCACGACGGCAGGCTGCTGGCGCCGCTGACCGCCGCCGGCGCCGCGGCGCTCGCCGACGAGGACAACGCGCGCCTGGACGCCGGCGCGAACCGCTGCGTCGAGGCGCTGCTGTCCGGCCAGGACCCGCCGCCCGCGCGGCTGACGGCGGCGCGCACGTTCGACGGCGAGCGCCTGCGCCTCGACGTCCTGTGGGACCCCGACATCGGGACGGCCTTCGGCAAGCTGCCCGGCGCGGAGGCGCGCGGGCGCACGCTGCCCGTCGATCCGTGGGTCATGGAGGGGCTCGACGCGTTCCTCGCCCGCCACGGCGTCGCGGTCGACGGCCCCGGGGCGTTCACCTTGCGCCGCCTGCGCGCCGAGCACGACGAGGCGCTGGCGACGATCCGCCGCTCGCGCGCCACGAGCGACGAGCCGATCGCGGCCGTCGCGGCGGTGCTCGGCGGCGAGCTCGCGCCGTTTCAATGGGCGGGCGTGCGCTACGCGCTGGACGCGCGGCGCTGCTTTCTCGCCGACGAGCAGGGCCTCGGCAAGACCGTCGAGGCGCTCGCGACGCTCGAGGCCGATGGAGCGTTTCCGGCGATCGTCGTCTGCCCGGCCTCGCTGAAGCTCAACTGGCAGCGCGAGGCCGAACACTGGCTTCCGCATCGCAGCATCGCCCTGATCGAGGGCCGCGGGGTCGCCGTCGCGCCGCGCGCCGACATCACGATCCTCAACTACGAGATCGTCGCCGCGCACCGCGAGGCGCTGGGCAGAGCGAAGCCGCGGGCGCTCGTCGTCGACGAGTCCCATTACGTCAAGAACCCTCAGGCCAAGCGCACGCAGGCGGTGCGGCGGCTCGCGGCCGCGGTTGAACCCGACGGGCTGCGGCTGGCCCTGAGCGGAACGCCCGTGATGAACCACGCCGAGGAGCTCGTCGCGCAACTGCGCGTCATCGGGCGCCTCGAGGAGTTCGGCTCGGGTGCCCAGTTCGCGCGCCGGTTTCGCGGCGACTCCTCCGAGGATCGCCTGCACTGGCACCTGCGCCGGCGCTGCTTCGTGCGGCGCCTGAAGGCCGAGGTGCTGCCGCAGCTGCCGGCCAAGCGCCAGGTCGTCGTGCCGGTCGCGCTGTCCAACACGAAGGAGTACCGGCTCGCCGAGGAGGACGTCGTCGCCTGGCTACGCTCACAGCCGCTGGACCTCGGCGAGCTCCACGCGAAGATCGCGGCGACGCTGCGCGCCGAGCGCCTCGCGCAGCTCGGGACGCTGCAGCGGCTGGCGGCGCGAGGCAAGCTCGCGGCGGCCCTGAGCTGGATCGCCGACTTCCTGGAGTCCGGTGAGCCGCTGGTCGTGTTCGCGCGCCACGTCGAGATCCAGGACGCGCTGATCGGCCGCTTCCCCGCTGCGGTGCACCTGCTCGGGCGCGATTCGGCGCCCGCGCGGGAGGCAGCCGTCCACGCCTTTCAGTCTCCGGATGGCCCGCAGCTGCTCGTGGGCGCGACCCGCGTCGCCGGACAGGGGATCACGCTCACGCGCGCGTCGAATGTCGCGTTCCTGGAACTCGAATGGACGCCGGCGATGCACGACCAGGCCGAGGATCGCTGCCATCGCATCGGGCAACACGATGCCGTCACCGCCTGGTACCTGCTCGCGGCCGACACGATCGACGAGACGATGGCCGCGCTGATCCAGCGCAAGCGCAGCATCATCGCCGCCGTGACCGACGGGCGGCGCGACGACGGCGGCGGCCTCGTCGAGGCCGTCGTGCGCGAGCTGCGCGAGGGGCGCCCATTGCGGCACTTGCGGCCCGTGGCGTAGGAGTCAGACCATCGAGCGGTCCGGCGGCACGATCCACAGCTCGATCGCTGCCTTCTCGACGATCCCCGGATCGAGGTCGGCGACGGTCTCGGCCTTGCGCTTCTGCATGTTGACCGCGAGGTCGCTCCAGCCGCGCGCAATCGCGCCGACCTTCGCCATCGGGCCCCAGCCGGCGAGCGCCTTGAGCTCGGTCGAGTGCTGGCGCGCCTCGTCCATCGTGACCTCACCGAAACGCCGCTCCTTGCTGCACACCGTCACGAGCCTCAGGAGGATGTCCGCGACCTCGGGCACCGGCGCATCGGCGTAGCGCTGCTCGACGATGTCCCAGTTGATGAGGTTCAGCCAGGCGTCGATGTAGTCCGCGCGCCTGTTCTCGTAGTCGAGGTAGTAGGCGTGCTCCCACACGTCGATGCCGAGCAGCGGCTCGAGATCGTCGGAGATCGGGCTGTCCTGGTTGGACGTCGTGACGATCAGGACGCGGTAGCCGTCGGAGACGAGCCAGGCCCAGCCGGAGCCGAACTGGCTCAGCGCCGCCTGCTTGATCGTGTCGGTGCAGCCGGAGAACGAGCCGAACGTCTCGCGGATCGCGCCGGCGAGCTTACCGTCGCGCGCGGGCTTCTTCGCCCCGCCGGGCGTCATCGCCTCCCAGAACAGCGTGTGGTTGTAGTGACCGCCGAGGTTGTTCATGACCGCATCGCGCTTGTCGGGCGGGATCTTGGTCAGCTGTTGGAGCACCTCGCGCGGGTCCGCGTCCTCCAGCCCGGTGCCGTCGAGCGCCGCGTTGGCCTTGTCGACATAGGTCTGGTGGTGCTTGTCGTGGTGAAAGCGCATCGTGTCCGCACTGATGTGCGGCTCGAGCGCGTCATACGGATAGGGAAGATCGGGCACGGAGTAGGCCATAGCCTCATCATGACGGGACGCCCGTCGTTTGAGCGCATTTCACGTACAGGACCCGGCGCAAGCTGCCGATACATGGCCAAGAGAACCCGGCCATGCTCACCATCACCATCATCTTCGCTGTGCTGGTCGCGCTCTGGGGCCGCCTCGGCCTCGTCCGTCCCGGCTGATGGACCAACCGGACATGGAGCCCGACGCGCCTGAGCCACATCCGGCTGTGCCCTCGTTCGGCGAGATCGTCGAACGATCGTTGGCTGTCCTCGAGCGGCGCCGCCGCGTGTCGCACACGGCACTGCGCCTGGAGTTCGTACTCGACGACGCGACCTTCGCCGCGCTGCGCGAGGAGCTCGTCGACGTGCTCGCCGCAGCCGAGGACGACGGCCGCGTCCTGACCGCGCTCGCCGGCCCGGCGACGGATGCCGAGCAGCCCGCCGCGCCCGCGCCAGAGGCCCCCGCCCAGCTCTCCGTGCTGCTGTGCGACCTCGAGGACAGCACCGACCTTCACGCGCTGAGCCCCGACGACCGAGCGCAGGTCACCGCCCGCGTCCATGAGATCTGCGGCGAGGTCGCAGCGCGCCTGCGCGGCCACATCCAGCCGTGGGTGTCCGACGGCGTCGCGATCTTCTTCGGCCATCCACACCCGCAGGACGACGACTCGCTGCGCGCGGTGCGCTGCGGTTGGGAGATCCTGCGGACGGTCGCGGCCATGCGTGAAGCGATCCAGAGCGACCTCGGCCTGCGTGTCTCGGTCCGGCTGGGCCTCGCCACCGGCGCCGTGGCGCGCGACGCCGCCGACGCCTTCGGCGACACGCCGCGGGTCGCAGGTCGCGTGCAGGCGGCCGGCTCGCCCGACATGCTGACCGTCGACGCTGCGACGCACGAACGCACGAACGCACACTTCGCCTTCGACGAGCACGACCACGAAGGCCTCTACGTCGTCAGCGCCCCGCTCGACCCCGGCGCCGGGAGCCGCCACGCGCCGACGCCCCTCGTCGGGCGCGTCGGCGAGCGAGCTCTGCTGCAGGCCCTGGCCGAGCGCGCAGCCGGTGGCACGCGCAGCGCCGTCCTGATCCGCGGGGAGGCCGGGGTTGGGAAATCGCGGCTGATCGGCGCGCTCGCCGAGACGGCGTCCGGCACGCTCGGCATGACCGTCGTGCATTGCGACGCGAGCCCGTCGCACCGCGGAAGCGCACTGCATCCGCTGCTCACCGGCCTGCGCCGCCACGGCATCGCGCTGCCCGACGCGACCGCTTCGATGGCACAGATGAGCCCGGGACGAAGGCGCCGCGAGACGTTCGCCGCCATCGCCGACGTGCTCGCCGCCGAGGCCCGCGGCGCACCGCTGCTGCTTGTTGTCGAGGACCTGCACTGGGCCGACCCGAGCACGATCGAGCTGATCGGACACCTGCTGGACGGACCGCGCGAGGTGGCGCTCATGGTCGCGCTCACCGCGCGCAGCGAGTTCCTCGCGCCCGCGAGCACGGCGCTCCAGCGCATCCAGCTCGGCCGGCTGGACAAGGACGAGACCCGGCGCCTTGTCGAGCTGGTCGCCGCCGAGGGTGGCACGCTCCCCGACGGAGCCGCAACCGCGCTGGCCGACCGCGCGGCGGGCTCGCCGCTGCTCGCCGAGGAGCTCACGCGCACGGCGCTCGCCACGCAGGACTCGGGCTCGGCGGCCGTTACCACGCTCTTCGCCTCGCTGCTCGCGCGGCTTGACCGCGACTCGACGACGCGCGCCGTCGCCCAGCTCGCCGCGACGATCGGGCGCGAGTTCGATGTCACGCTGCTCGAGGCCGCCGGCGCGATCGAGCGCTCGGCGCTGGACTGGGGCGTCGAACGCCTCGTCGAGGAGCGCGTCGTCACACCAATCGGACCGGGCAGCTACGCCTTTGGCCACGCGCTGCTGCAGGACGCCTCGCGCAGTTCGCTGGGGCAGGAGTCGCTGCGCGACCACAACCTGCGCATCGCCCGTGCGCTGATGTTGAACTTTCCACAGGTTGCCGCGGACGAGCCCGAGCGCGTCGCGCGCCACCTCGAATACGCCGGCGAGCTGCCCGAGGCGGCCGAACACTGGCGCAGGGCCGGCCAGCAGGCGCTTGAGCAGTACGCGCTCGCGGAGGCCAGGGGTCACTTCGAGCGCGGCCTCAAGGTTCTGGCGCGGACGGCCGACGGCGACGACCGCCGCGCCGAGGAGCTGTCGCTGCGCGTCCTTGCCGGGCTGTCGATCGCAACGCGCCTGAGCTGGAGCGCGCCCGCCGTGGTCGCCCATTACAGGCGCGCCGAGCAGCTGGCGGCCCACGTCGATGATTGCAAGCAGCTCGTGCCGTCCATGCTCAGGTTGACGACGCACCGCCTGATCGACGGACGTGTCGGTGACGCGCTCGCGCTCGCGCTCAGGCAGCTCGCCATCGCGCAGACGGCTCGGGATCGCGAGCTCGTGGTCCAGGCCGAATGCGAGGCCGGCGGCGCACTTGTGCAGCTCGGCCGCCATCGCGAGGCCTTCCTTCACCTCAACCGCGCGATCGAGCTTCACGACCCCGCCGGCGGCGGCGGGCGTTCACCGGGCTTCGAGCGCAACCCGGCCGCCATCTCGCTCGCCCACCGCGGGCTCGCGCTCGCCTGCCGCGACGACCGCGCCGGCGCGCGCGACGCGATCGCGGAGGCCGCCGCCGTCCTGCGTTCCCATCCGCACCCGTACAGCCAGGCATGGGTCCAGTGCGTGGCCGCCGCGTCGGCGCTCATCTGCGACGAGCGCGAGGTGCTGCTGCGCGAAGCCGCTGCCGCGATCGCGATCGCCTCTCGGGAGGGCTTCGCCGACCTGTTGAGGCAGGCCTCGGTGTTGCACGGCTGGGCGCGCGTCCGCAGCGGCGACCACGAAGCGGGAATCGAGGAATGCCGCCGCGGTGGCGCGCTGCCGAGCACCACAGGTGCGCTTGTTCTGCGGCCCTTCCTGCAAGGGCTGCTCGGTGACGCGCTCGCCCGCACGGGCGAGTTGGGTCAGGGCGTCGCGGCGATCGACGAGGCGCTGCTCCTGAGTGCCCGTGGCGAAAGCTGGTGTGAGCCCGAGCTTCACCGGATCCGTGCCGAACTGCTGTTGAGAGCCGGCGACCGCCAGAACGCGCGGCGCAGCGTGCAGACCGCGGTCGCGCTGGCCCGGCGAAGCAACGCCGCCGGCTGGGAGCGCCGCGCCGGCCTGACGCTGACGCGCATGAGCAGCACGGCTCCGGTATCCCAGCGCTGATCGCATGACCTCGTGCAGATCCACGCCGGCGCACGTCGGCTGGCGACCTTGGCCCCGCCGCCATCATGGATCGCCTTCGCCTGCGCGCACCCGTCCTTCTGCTCACCGTGCTGGCCGCGGCGCTCTGTGCCGTGCCTGCGGTCGGCCAGCAGAGCGAGGGGGAGCTCTATCTCGCTTCGAAGGCCGAGCAGGACCGCCTCGCGGCGCAGCTGTGGAACGGCGGTCAGGGCGCGGCCAACTGGGTCTGCGTCGCCCTCGTCGGCGCTGCCTGAAAAACGGACGGCGTTCGCCGACGCCGGCTGACAACCGCAGTACGCTCGCGCCGTGACCCGGATCGGGGGATGGTGGTCCGTGTTCATCGCGGCAGCGATTCTGCTGCTGAGCCTTGGGACGGACGCCCAGGCGCCGGCGGCGTATCCCCTGGTGGTGCACCTCGTCACGGACACGAGCCAGGCGGGCGTGGTCTCGCTCACGCTGTTCGGCGCGCTTGGAACGCCCGTCACGTTCTACGAGCGCGTCGGCGAGCGTCTCGAGAAGATCGAGACGGTGACGACGCCGACCGGGGTGCCCACCGTCCTGCCGCACGCGGTCGCGTGGCGCTGCGACCGGCTCGTGCGCCAGTTCGTCGCGAAGTCGATTGCCCCTGACGGCCGTCCGGGCCGCGCCACCCACGACGTGCGTACCCCATCGTGCGGTACGCGCTTCGCACTCGAGGTGCCCCCCCGGGTGAAGCGCGGCAAGGTCGGGCGCATCCGCATCGTGGACCGCTGGAACAACGGCGACATCGCCGTGCGGCTGTGCATCCGGCGCCCGGGCGACAGATACACGTGCCGCGAGCTGCGGTTCGGGCGCGCCGTCACCGTGATGACGCACCGCTTTCGCCCGCGCGAGTCCGGGCGCTGGAGCGCCGAGCTGCGTCTGCGCGACCACACGACGCACAAGTCGATCGCGGTCGGCAAGCGCGAGATCAAGATCAAGCCGTCACCGACCGTGCTCGTGACGGGCGACTCGTCGATGCAGGGCATCGACAGCTTCCTCGCCGACGAGCTCGGACACGACGCTGACGTGCGCAGCGACGTGCACCTCGGCACGGGGCTCGTCAAAGCCGGCGGACCGTGGGAGAACCTTGCCGCCTTCCAGACGCGGGTCGTCAAGCAGGACGTGACCGTCATGTCGATCGGCGCGGCCGACGACTTTCGCCTGCGCGCCTTCGACGGCTCGATCCACGAATGCTGCGACGAGGCGTGGATCGCCGAGTACTCCGGCCGCGTCAAGAAGCAGATGCTGACCTACCTGCGCGGCGGCAGGGCGCGGGTGATCTGGCTCACGCTGCCGATCCCGCGTGGCGAGCGCCCATTCGTCGCCGCCTCGATCAACGACGCGATCCTGCGCGCCTCGGCCGGCCTGGCGGGCGTGAGCGTCGTGCGCATGGACATCGTCTTCACGCCCGAGGGTCACCGTGAGGTCATGGACTACCGCGGCAGCACGCTGCCCATCTTCCGCGCGGACGGCGTCCACCTCACGATCGCCGGCACGGCGATCGCTGCCAAGCTCGTTGCCGAGGCCGTGCGCGCGTCCTGAGACGTGGTATGGACTCCGACGTGCGCCGCTACGATCGCAGCGTGATCCGGCTCGGGAGGTCGTGGCCGGCAGCGGCCGCCGTGATCCTTCTCGCCCTCGTCCTCGCGCTCGCGACCGGCAGTGATCGCGCCGGCGCGCAGTCTGAACATGCGCCGCCCGCGGTCGAGGTCCACTTCTTCGCCGCCGACGCGACGCAGACCGGCGTCATCAGCCTGCATTTCTTCGTCGCGGCCGGTACGCCCGTGGTGTTCTTCGAGCGCGTCGACGGCAAGCTCATCCCGCTCGGGTCGCGAACGTCGGCGACCGACGAGACGATCATGCGCGACGCGGTGACATGGAACTGCGACCGCCTCGTGCGCAGCTTCGCGGCCGTCGCTGCGCTCCCCGGTGGGCGGTTCGCGATCGGCGAGTACAGCGTGCGGACATCGTCGTGCGCGACGCGGTTGGAGCTGGTCGTCCCGCGCCGCCTGACGCCGGGAGCGCTCGGCCGCGTCAGCGTCGTCGATCGCTGGGGCAACGGCGATGTGAAGTCGCAGTTGTGCATCACGCCGCCGGCGGGCAAGCGCGCCTGCGACGACATCCGCATGCGGCGCGCCGTCTCCGCCGCGACGAGGCGCTTCCGTCCGCGTGCGACGGGCCGCTGGCGCGTCGAGCTGCGCTATCGCGGCCACCGCCTGCGCCGCTCGGTCGCCGTCGGGAAGGACGTCGCAGCGACCGCGCCGCCGCCCGTGGTGCTCGCGACCGGCGACTCGACCATGCAGGGCATCGACACGTTCCTCGCCGACGAGCTCGGCGACGGCGCAAAGGTCGTCAGCGACGTGCATCCCAGCACGGCCATCTCCAAGCCCTTCGGTCCGTGGGCGACGCTCCCGCGGATGCAGACCAGGCGCGAGCGCCAGGCCGCGACGGTGATCTCGCTGGGCATCCTCGACCGGTTCTCGCTGACGACATCCGCCGGGGTGACGCATGAGTGCTGCGGGGCCGGCTGGATCGCCGAGTACACGCGGCGCGTGCGGGCGATGATGACGATCTACCGCCGCGGCGGGAACACGCGCGTGCTCTGGCTGACGCTGCCGATCCCGAAGGGACCGCGCGCCGTCGCCGACGCCGTCAACCTCGCCGTGGTCCAAGCCGCGAAGGCGGTACCGGGCGTCGAGGTCCTGCGCATGGACCAGTTCTTCACGCCGAACGGGTTTCGCGAGACGATGCCCTACCGCGGGCAGATCGTCGACGTGCGCGAGGCGGACGGCATCCATCTGAACATCACCGGTCAGGTGATCGCCGCGCGGATCGTCGCCGGCGCGCTGCGCAAGCGCTGACGGCACACCGAATCCCGGCGCGATCCGTCGTGCAGCGCGCGATACTCAAGCCATGGCCTGTCGCCGCCCGCTGCTCGTCGTGATCTGCACGCTCCTCGCGACCGTGGCCGGCTCCGGCACGGCGCATGCGGCCGATCCTGGCCCCTACGTCGCGCTCGGCGATTCCTTCACCGCCGGTCCGTTCATCCTCACGCCTGTCGGGCAACCGGTCGGCTGCGGGCGGTCAGACCACAATTACCCGAACATCGTCAGGGGCGCGACGGGCGTCGCGCAGTTTCGCGACGCGAGCTGCTCGTCCGCCCGGACGACACACATGACCGCGCCGCAGCCGGTCAACCTCGGCACGAACAGCCCGCAGTTCGATGCGCTCGACGCCGGCGCGCGGCTCGTCACAGTAGGCATTGGCGGCAACGACGTCGAGCTCGTCGACGCTGCGCTGAAGTGCCTGCAGCTCGGCCTTCTCGCGCCGACCGGCACCGCGTGTCGATCCCACTTCGCCTACCCGGGCGGCGACGCGCTCGCCGACAAGATCGTCACGGCGGCGCCCAAGATCGCGGCGACTCTGCAGGGCATTCACGCCCGCTCGCCGCTGGCGCGCGTGCTGATCGTCGGCTATCCCGCGGTCGCGCCGGACAACGGCAAGGGCTGCTACCCGCTCGTCCCGCTCTCCAACGACGACATCACCTACCTCGACACGATGCTGCGCCGCACGAACGCGATGATCGCCGAGCAGGCCGCCGCCAACGACGCGGAGTTCGTCGACACGTACGACGAGAGCGTCGGCCACGACGTCTGCACGCTGCCCGGCACGCGCTGGTTCGAGGGCCTCGTGCCGACGGCGCCGGCGTTCCCCGTACACCCCAACGCGCTGGGCGAGGCGAGCATGGCGCGCTCGGTGCTGCGCGTGCTCGGCCAGCCGCGGCCGGCGCCTGCGCTCGGCGCGCTGCGCCGCTCCGCACGGGTGATCCGGGCAGGGCGTGCGCTGCGCGTCGCCTTCACCGTGAGCCGCGCGGTCAACGTCAGCCTCGGGATCCAGCGCTCACGGGGTCGCGGGCGCTACACCGCCCTGCGCCCGCTGACGAGCGTGGGCGCGAAGGCGGGCGAGAACGCCGTCACGCTCACCGGCAAGCTGCTCGGCCGGCGCGTCGGCCTGTACCGCGTCACCGCCACCGTCGCCGCTGGCGCGACGCAGACCGCGCAGTTCCGCATCCGCCGCGCGCGCTGAGCCTCGCGGGGTGGACCAGCCCGCGACGTTCGCTGCCGTACGCGGCCGTTCCCGAGCGGTCTGCGAGGGTCGTGGAACTTGTCGGCCTATATGTCGCGTACGTTCCAAGACCCCCTCCCCTCTGCGACCTCTTCCTCGCGACGGTTGTGGTCGATTGTTGGTCGGCGGGGCTGCGAACGAGCGCGCGGTGTGGGCTCAGCGCTTGCGGGCCGCGCGCAGCGTCACGCGCGAGCGATCGCCCGTCTCCACGATGACCTTCGCGCGGCGCCTGGCCGCGGCGGCGAGTGCACGCTGGCCGTTCTTCGTCGTGCGCAGGTACTGCCAGACGCGGGCGGCGTTGACCTCGCCGCGGAGCTTGACGCTCGTCTCGCGCCAGCTGCCGGTGCCGGCCGAGCGGGATTCGGCGTCCTTGCCGGCAAGGCAGCGCAGCGCGCTCTGCAGACCGGCCGGCCCGATCTCGGAGAACGACCGCGCGACCTGCGAGCAGCCCGTGCGCGCAGCCTCGCGCTCGGCTGCGCGGGCCCCGACAGCGCGATCGGCGAAGGCGCCGATGCCCGCCATGTACTGGGTGCGGCCGAGATCCGAGACGGTCCCGTGCATGAAGTCGTTTGCCCGGTTGCCGCGATCGCCCGGCTCGAGCTCGATGAGCTGGGTCGTCGGCCGGGCTACCTGGAAGCGCTGCGCATGTGAGGCCGTGACGAGCTCGTCGTCGGTCTCTTGCACGAGCAGGACGTCGGAGCGGATCGTGGGCGCGAGCGAAACGAGGTTCCACGCGGCGGTCGCCTCGGCGGTCGCGCCGAAGAGCTTCATGATCTGGCCGGACACGAGCTTGACGCGATCGTCGTTGCTGACCGACGCCTCGACCGTGTACTGGTAGAGATCCGTCGGCGTGCCGACGCCGATCACGCAGTCGATCGCGCGCAGCCTCGCAGCGGCCATCAGCGCCAGGTGTGCGCCCGAGGACTCGCCGTAGATGCACAGGGGACCGGCGCTCGTGTTGCGTGCCAGCTCCGCGCCGGCGACGTTGAGGAGGTCCTGCAGGCCGCCGGCGCCCTCCTCGTAGTCGATCGAGACGACGCGCCAGCCGCGGGCGAGGAAGAGGTCGCCGGGGTTCTTCAGCAGCTCACCCTGGGCGTATCCGTCGTGGCCGGCCCAGCCGCCGGCATGGACGAGGATCATCGTCCCGCGGGCGGGTCCGGACGGGTCGGAGCTGATCGGCGCCTGCACCGGCTGGATCACCGGGGTCGGCGGGGCCTTGGGCTTGAGGTTGGGCAGCTTGAACGGCAGCGCCGCGTGCGCCGGGGACTGCAGCGCGAGCAGCCCGACGAGGGCGAGGAAAAGCAGGAGCGCACGGGACGCGGGGCGTAGAAGTGGGCGCTGCATTGCCGCGCTTATCGGACGATGCAGTTCGGTGCTTGATCCTCCATCCGGCGGATTGCACGGGTGTTCAGGTCCATCCTCGGCGTAGCGGCGGCGTGCTGCAGCCCTGGCACGAGCACGCAGAGCGCCGCGAGCCAGCAGCACGAGCGCGACGGGGCTCATCGGTGTCGGCTCGACCAGGCGACGCACCATCCGCGTGACTGGCTACCCCGGCGCCCAGCCAGACCCCGCGGCCCGGCTGCCCCTGCCCGCGACCGGTACGTTCGACGGATCGCGCCGCCACACCCCTTCGTCATCCGGGCCATGACCGCGGCCGACGCGCACGCGGTGGCGGGCTGGCGCTACCCGGGCCAGTACGCCTTCTACGACGCCGACGCCGACCCGGACGATCTCGCCGCGCTGCTCGACCCCGCCGGCTGGGGAACGCGCTACTTCGCGGTCGACGCCGGCGGTGAGCTCGTCGGCCATGTCGCGTTCAAGCTCGAGGACGGCATCGCCGAGATCGGGCTCGGCCTGCGACCGTCCCTCACCGGACGCGGCCACGGTCTGGCGTTCGTGGTCGCGGCGATGCGATTCGCCACGCAGGCGCTCGGAGCGACCGGCTTCACACTCGCCGTCGCCGCCTTCAACGACCGCGCGATCAAGGTCTACGAGCGGGCCGGCTTCGAGGAGAGCGAGCGTTATGTGCACGCCACCAACGGTGGCGTGCACGACTTCGTCCGCATGAC
>DATLNO010000292.1:0-4163 GCA_035536715.1 Solirubrobacteraceae bacterium | reverse complement strand
GAGGATCGCGAGCGTCGCGCTGATCCAGGGATCGCCGAGGCTCCACGGGTCCTGGAAGGCGAGGTACAAGCCCGCGAGCAGCACAACGACCATCGCGGGCGAAATGACCCGCTGGCCGAGCGTCAGGTGCAGCTCATGCAGCGCCGCGAGGTTGCCGGGGACCGCTCGCCGAAACCAGGCGTCGAGCACCGGATAGGAGAACACCACGCCGAACGCGATCACGACGGCGAGGATGTGGAGGGTCAGGACGAAGTCGTAGAAGCGCACCGCGAGCGTGAACATGGGGCAAGCCTGCCAGGCGCGGCGGCGGTGTCACACGTAGCGTGTCGTTTCGATGCTCGCTACGAACACCGTGACGACACCCTCCACATCGCGAGGATCGTCGTGGCGCGTTCGTACTGCATGCCAACACGAAAGCGCCACTACGTCGGGCGGAGCCCGACGGCAACTACGCCCGCGGCCGGTATGCCCCGAAGACGTCCTTCATCGCGCCGCAGACCTCGCCCATCGAGCACCGGTCGCTCAGCGCCTGGCGGATCGGGTGCATGAGGTTGTCCTTGCCGCGGCAGGCCGCGCGCAGCTCCTCCAGGCGCGCCGCCACGAGCTCCTGGTCGCGGTCGCGCTTGAATGCCGCCAACCGGTCGAGCTGTGCCTTCTCGGTCGCTGGGTCGACGCGCAGGATGTCCTCGATCTCGATCGCGTCCTCTTCGTACTTGTTGACGCCTACGACGATGTCCTGCTTCTGGCGGTAGCGCTCCTGGTAGCCCCAGGCGGACTCGTCGATCTCGTTGGTGATGAACTCGATCGCGTTCACCGAGCCGCCCATCTCGTCGACCTTCGCGATCAGCTCATACGCGCGCTGCTCGATCTCGTCGGTCAGCGCCTCGACGTAATACGAGCCCGCGAACGGGTCGACGGTGTCGGTCGCGCCGGACTCGTGGGCGATGATCTGCTGCGTGCGCAGCGCGATCTTCGCGGCCCGCTCAGAGGGGAGCGCGAGCGCCTCGTCGAAGCCGTTGGTGTGCAGCGACTGGGTGCCGCCGCAGACCGCGGCGAAGCCCTGCAGGGCGACGCGCACGACGTTGTTCTGCGGCTGTTGCGCGGTCAGCGTCACGCCGCCGGTCTGCGTGTGGAAACGCAGCGTCATCGACTTCGGGTTCTTCGCGCCGAAGCGGTCGCGCATGATGTGTGCCCACATCTTCCGGACGGCGCGGAACTTCGCGACCTCCTGGAAGACGTTGTTGTGGCCGTTGAAGAAGAACGCCAGCCGCGGTGCGAACTCGTCGACCGCGAGGCCCGCCTCGATCGCCGCCTCGACGTAGGCGATCGCGCTGCACAGCGTGAACGCGACTTCCTGGACGGCCGAGCAGCCCTTCTCACGGAAGTGGTAGCCCGAGATCGAGATCGTGTTCCACTTCGGCACGAACTCCTTGCAGTACGCGAAGAGGTCCGTCGTCAGGCGCATCGTGCCCTCGGGCGGGTAGATGAAGTTCCCGCGCGCGATGTACTCCTTGAGCACGTCGTTCTGTGTCGTGCCGCGCAACTCCTCCTGCGGGCAGCCCTGCTCCTCACCGACGAGCGAGTACAGCGCCAGCAACACGGTCGCCGGTGCGTTGATCGTCATCGAGGTCGAGATCGCGTTGAGCGGGATCCCGTCGAAGACGGTCCGCATGTCGTCGATCGTGTCGATCGAGACGCCGGTGCGACCGACCTCGCCGAGGCAGCGCGTATCGTCGGAGTCCAGGCCCAGCTGGGTCGGCAGGTCGAAGGCCATCGAGAGGCCGGTCGAGCCGTGCGCGAGGAGGTACTTGTAGCGCTCGTTCGATTCCGTCGCCGAGGCATAGCCGGCGTACTGGCGCATCGTCCACGGGCGCTTGCGGTACATCTCGCCGTGTACTCCGCGCGTGTAGGGGAAGGCCCCGGGATCGCCCAGCTCGAGGTTGGCCGGAAGGTCTTCCTCGGCGTAGAGCGGCTGGACTTCGATGCCCGAGTCAGTGAAGCGCCGCGGATCGTCCGGGCCGACGATCGGGGCGACGGTCAAGCGCTCTTGTGTCGACATATGCGCCAAGCGTACGGATCCGGCGCGTGCGCGCGCATCCCCTTACGAGAACTCTTACGACGTAGAGAGGTCCACTTCAGCGGCGTCAGCTTGGATTGCAGCCATGAACGCCGACCGCCGCAACTCCAACTTCCTCGCCGCGATGCTCGGCGCGCTCGCCGTCGCGATCCCATTCGCGGGGCTCGCCGTGGCCGGCGTGTTCGACGCCGACAGCGACGCGCAGCCCGCTTCGACGACCACCGCGGCCGCCGACCCGACGCCGTCGGCGGTCGCCCCCGCCACCTCCGCCACCGACGTCTCCGCGCTCTACGAGCGCGTCAGCACCGGCGTCGTCTCGATCGAGACGCGGTCGGGCTCGGGCGGCGGCACCGGATCCGGCTTCGTGATCGACACGGTTGGGCACATCGTCACCAACGAGCACGTCATCGACGGCGCAGAGACGGTGCGCGTGCGCTTCAGCGAGGGCGCACCGGTCTCCGCCCGGATCGTCGGCGAGGATCCGTCCAACGACCTCGCGCTGCTGAAGGTCGACGCCGGCGATCGCAAGCTCACGCCGCTGACGCTCGGCTCGTCGAAGGCGCTGAAGGTCGGGCAGTCGGCGATCGCGATCGGCAGCCCGTTTCGCCTCGAAGGGACGCTGACGACAGGCGTTGTCTCGGCGATCGGGCGCTCGATCAGCGGCCAGGGCAACTTCTCGATCGACAACGTCGTGCAGACCGACGCCGCGATCAACCCCGGCAACTCCGGCGGCCCGCTGCTGGACGCCTCCGGCCGCGTGATCGGCGTCAACGCACAGATCGCGTCGACGACGGGCGCCAACGACGGCGTCGGTTTCGCGATCCCGGTGGACACGGTCAAGAAGGTCCTGCCGGAGCTCAAGGCCGGCCGCGAGGTCAAGCCGCCATACCTCGGCGTCTCCACCGGCGACGCGACGACGGGCACGGGCGCCCAGGTCGCCGCGGTCGTCGACGGCGGCCCCGCCGAGCGCGCCGGCCTGCGCGTGGGCGACCGGATCGTCGCCATCAGCGGGCGCGAGGTGACCCGGTCCACCGACGTCTCCGCGATCGTCACCGAGCGCAAGCCCGGCGATCGGATCGACATTCGGGTTCGCCGCGGCCGCGACGAGCGCACGATCAGCGTCACGCTCGGCACCCGGCCGAGCGGAAGTTCCTAAGGCCACAGCTTTTCGGCGCTGTGGCGCGCCGTGCGGTGCGTCGCTGGTGGGTCGGGGAACAGCATCGATAAAGGGAGGGTGGGCCGGGAGGTCGTGGCGCCCGGTTCAGGCGTTGGGCGGGGGGTCTTGGAAGAAACGCGACTATCCGTCGCATACGTTCCAACACCCCTCCCCGCGACCGGCGCCACCGGCCGACACGACGCGTGGAGGCCCCGGCGGGTCCGACCCGTTCCCTCATCGATGCAGTTCCCACGAGCCCAACGACCCACGCGCGGGCCACGCACGGAACGCCTCAACGTCAGAGCAGCTCAGCGCGGGGTCGCCACGACCGTCACGTGAAACGGCGTGCGGTGCTCCTCGGCGATGGCGAAGCCCGTGAGCTTGAGCATCGTGCGCAGCGCCGACGGCGTGATGCCCCAGTACCACGGCCCGTAGCCGGCGTTCGGGCCGTCGGCGGGCTCGGAGTTGGGATGCTCGTCGCGCGAGGGCGCGATCACGCAGGTGTCGCGCCGGCCCGGCGTCTCGGCGATCGTCTCGGTGGCGAGCAGCAGCGTTCCCGTCGTCAGCTCGCGGAGGCGCTCGAGCGTCAGCAGCGGATGCGGCGCGTGGTAGAGCACGCCCGAGCACCAGACGACGTCGTGCGGGCCGACCTCGGCGATCGTCGACGGCTCGTGCATGTCGCCCTGGACGAAACGCACCGACGACCCGCGCCGCGCCCGCTCGGCGCTGAAGCGCTCCGTCGCGCCCATGACGTCGACGCCCGTCACGGACGACGCGCCGGCGTCCTCCGCCGCGAAGCACAGCGCCCCGTGGATGCTCCACATGCAGCCGACGTCGACGAACGAGCGGCCGGCGACGTGCTGCTCGATGAGCGTCTCGCGCGGCGGCGTGGCCGAGCCGACGCGAGCGCGCACGCGCGCCACCGCGCCG
>DATLNO010000291.1:0-9164 GCA_035536715.1 Solirubrobacteraceae bacterium | reverse complement strand
GATCTCGCTCGACTGCCGCCACATCGCCGACATCTGGCGGGGCGTGGCCGCCCCTCGCCTCACAGTGCGGGTGCGTCGCGCTCGCGCAGGCGGATCCCGAGCCGGCGGAGCAGCGCCAGGCGCAGCGTGCCTTCGCTGGTCGCCAGCGGCCGGCCCTCAACGATCAGCTGGGCTCCCGCGAGGCGCTGTCCCAGCCACGACGTGCGGTCAATCCCTCGCCCTGACAGCAGGGCATCCAGGTCTTCAGGCGTTTCTCGCTCGCGCCACGTCCAGTCGTACACCCGCCGCGACGGACAGGTCCACAACACGCGGTCCCAACCGTCGCCCGCCTGCAAGAACAGTTCTGCGCCGCGGCAAAGCGCGATCGTCGAGCTCACAACGCCGTACGCGTCGATACGAGCCGTCAGCGCGTCCGAACCGTCCGGTCTTGCGTCAGCCAAACGGTCAACGTACGCCAGCAGCGCGGCGGCCTCTGGATCGAGCACGTCCCTTGCACCCAGCCGCCGTACTCGTGTCGCGCGCCCACAGGTTAACCGCGGCTGGGGATGATCGTGATGCCGAGCTCGAGTGCGGCGGAAGCGAGGTCGCGGTCCCATGTGACCAGCGCGAGGTCGGGTGCGCTGGTGGCCAACGCTGTTGCGAGATGCACGGCGTCATAGCCGCGCAGAGCGTGCCGCTCGGCGAGTTCGCCGGCGTGCTGGGCCAGCGGCCAGTCGACCCCGATCAGCAGCATCGCGCCGCACGCAGCCTCGAGGTTGCCGACGGCTGCGCGCAGCGAGTTCTGGTCGATGCGCCCGCCGCGGTGCGCTGCGGCGAGCGCCGCGCGTGCCTCTGCGTAGACGAGGCGGCTGGCGACGCGTTGCGATGATCGAGCCCATAGCTCGTCGGCGAGTTGTGAGCCCTCTTCCTCGAGCAGCATCTTGATCAGCGCCGAGGTATCCAGGTAGGCGATCAGCGGCGTTGCTCGGCGACGAGATCGCTGACCGGAGCGGCCGGCCGAGGACGCTGCGAAGGAGGCTGCCACTCGCGTTGCGGGTCCTGCACGAGCCCGCGCTCGCGCAGATCAGCCAAAGGGTCATCGGCAGACAGCGGAGCCAGGCGCGCCACGGCGCGTCCGCGCATCGTCACGATCACCTCTCCCCCATCGGCAGCGTGGCGGACGTAACGGCTGAGCTGATCGTGCAGCTCGCGCACGCCGACCTCACGCTTGAGCGGCTGCTGATGTAGCGTCATGCGTTCAAGTCTAGACGCTACATCGCACGGAGCAATATGAACAGACGGCGGCGGAGCTGGAGCCGATTGCCGAGGCGGTCGCCGGGATGGCGGCATGTATTCGCAGCCCGCGCGGCGTCTGACATGAAGTATGAAGTTCGCATCGCAGGGGGTGCAATCTCCGTCCACGCGAGTTAGCCTGCGCCGCAACGCCGGCGGCGGCCCCGGCACCCATGGAAAGGGGTATCTGGCATGCGGATCCAACACGCGACTAGGGCTCTTGCGCTCGGGCTGACGGCTGCGGCCGTCGCCGCGCCGGCAGCGCCCGCCGCGCCAACGAGCGAGATCAGCGCTACGCAGGGGCTTCGGAAGGCGCTGACGGTCGAGGGGGTGCGCGCACACCAGGCCGCCTTCCAGACACACTCCGACCTCAACGGCGGCAGCCGCACCGGCGGCAGCCCCGGCTTCGAGGCGTCGGCGGCGTACGTCAAGGACAAGGCGCAGGCGGCGGGCTACACCGTCTCGGACCACTTCTTCGAGTTCCTCTACAACGCCGACCGCACACCGCCGACACTGCGCCAGGAGTCGCCGGCGACGACGGAGTACGTCGACGGCGTCGACTACGCGTCGATGACGTTCTCGGCCTCGGTCAACCAGACGACGGCGCCGGTCTGGGCGATCGACCTGCAGCTTCCGCAGGCACCCGGTCCGGGCGCGACGACCTCCGGCTGCGAGACCGGCGACTTCGCCGGAATGCCGGTCGGCTCGATCGCGCTCCTGCAGCGCGGCACGTGCAGCTTCGCCGTGAAGTCGGCCAACGCGCGCAACGCACGCGCCGTGGCGGCGGTCATCTTCAACGACGGCGGCGACGCGGGCCGTCGCGGCGTCATCAACGGGACGCTCGGGGGCACCGGCAACGGAGCTGCCCTGGGCGCATCGCTCGCGGTCGGCCAGGACCTCGCCAACGGTATTGCCAACGGCGACACCGGCTCGGTCGCCACCGTGAGGATCGACCGTGTCGAGGAGGTCCGCACGACGCGCAACATCATCGCCGAGACTCCAGGCGGCGACCCGAACAACGTCGTCGTGGTCGGTGCGCACCTCGACTCGGTCCCGCGCGGCGGCGGGATCAACGACAACGGCTCGGGCTCGGCCGGTATTCTCGAGATCGCGGAGGTGCTCGCGGCGCGCGAGATCGCGCCGCGCAACAAGATCCGCTTCATGTGGTACAGCGCCGAGGAGTTCGGCCTGCTCGGCTCGCGGGCGTACGTCAACGACCTGTCGGCGACGGAGCGCAGCAAGATCAAGGCGATGCTGAACTTCGACATGATCGGCTCCCCCAACTACGTGCGCTTCGTCTACGACGGCGACAACTCGGCGTTCCCGGTTGGCCCCAGCGCGGCGGCGGGGCCGGGGGGGTCGGGTGAGATCGAGCGGATCTTCCACGACTACTTCCGCTCGCAGAACCTCGCATCGGCCGAGACGCCGTTCAGCGGCCGCTCGGACTATGGGCCGTTCATCGCAGTCGGCATTGCCGCGGGCGGCCTGTTCACCGGCGCCGAGGGGGTCAAGACGGCGGCCGAGGCGGCGGTCTACGGAGGAACCGCCGGGCAGCCGTACGACCCGTGCTACCACCTGCGCTGCGACGACTACGACAACGTCAACGTCCAGGGACTGCACGAGATGAGCGACGCGGCGGGCCACGCCGTCCTGACGGTGGCCCGGCGAAACCTCGCCAAGAACCCGCTCGTCAACCCGACGGGGCCCGTGAGCGGCAGTGGCGCGACGACGTCGGGCGGCGGCGGGTTGCACGCTGACGACGATCACGACGAGATCTTGGAGTAGCCACAGCGGGCGCGGCCAGCGCAGTCATGCCCGCGTAGCGCCCTCGACGTCGCGGCGGCTTGAAGCGCCCGCGAGCTGCAGCGTCACCTCACCGACGGACAGCACGGGCGATCTGTCGGCGGCTCGCGGTCCCTCCTCCATCGCTCGCATGAGCGGGCGCAGGCTTTGCAGCTGTGCTCCGTTATGGCGGGCCGGGATGGCCGGCGATGAGCGTGAAGAGGATCGGCAGCCGTTGTCCGCCGATCTCAAGGCGAAGGCGGCGGTCGGCGCCGGGCGCGAGCATGTCCCCACGTGGGTCTGAGTCGACCTCGAGATGTTCGTGCAGCGCTTGGATGCGCAGGCCTGCCGCGATCGTCGCCGTCACGATCTCTCCCAATGAGTGTCCGTACTGGACGTCGCCCGTGTCGCGTACCGCTGCATCGCGGTCGGCGTAGGAGCCGGGGTCGTTGAAGCGACGCGGGCCATCGAACGCGTACGGGAAATCGAGGTCAAGCGGGTCGGTAGCGGCGATCATCTGATACAGCGGATGAATATCGACCAGGGCAAGTCGCCCGCCGGCGCGTAGTGCCGATGCAGCCGCGTGCATCCAAGCACCGACGTCTCGATCCACGACAGCACGCCGATGGTGGCGTAGACGAGGTCAAAACGCTGCTTCAACGCGGCGGGCAGTCGTGTGACATCGGCGTGCACCCACTCGACCTCGACGCCGCAGCGAGTGCCCAGCGCACGCGCCTTCTCCAGCGACGCCGCCGAGAAATCCAGGGCCGTGTCCCGCGCGCCGCGCCGCGCAATGGCGATCGCGTCAAACCCG
Organism: Solirubrobacteraceae bacterium; assembly: GCA_035536715.1. Classification (GTDB taxonomy): domain Bacteria; phylum Actinomycetota; class Thermoleophilia; order Solirubrobacterales; family Solirubrobacteraceae; genus CADCVQ01. The sequence continues at coordinate 5,296 of DATLNO010000291.1, read as the reverse complement.
ATGTAGCACTGCGGGTGCAGGACGTCGCGGCCGCGCAGATCGCCAACCGCCTGCGTGACGGCGGCCTGTTCGGCGCGCCGAGATCGACGCGACCCGCCGCCAAGCCATCGCTGTCGTAGTACTCATCCTGACCATGCACAGCGGCGAGCGCATTCCAATGTGCCCGGTTGAGCTCACGCGCCGGCTCGCCGTTCATCACCCGATCATCTCCCGCCACACCTCAAGTCGCGACCCGCGCGCCCACCGAGGCCCGGTCATCGACGCTCACGACGCAGATCGCATCCCTCCGTCTGGCAAATCTCTATGGACGGCTATGCCGCGGATGGATCGAGACGCCGGACGGGGCCGTGGGACGGCGGTGGATCAGCGCGGGGCTGCGTGTGCGCGCCGCAAGGTGGCGAGCACCCATTCGTCTGCAGGGGTGCCGCGCAACCCGTCGGGTGTGGCGTACAGCCGGCACTTGAGGCCGAAGTCGCTGCGCTGGTCGGCACCGGGCTCGACGTCTTGGCCGTCGATGCGGACGGTCGGTGAGCCGAGGAACCGCTCTCGGTCAGCGGCGTCAGCGTCCTGGACTTCGACGAGCTCGACGTCGCCGGTGACGCCGGTTGATGCGAGCAGCTCCCGCAGACGCGGCACGAGCGCTTCGTGGTTCGGGCAACCGACGAAGTACAGAAGCTCGACCTTCATGGCCGACCACGGTATCGGCGGGACAACCTGGCCGCGGTGTCCTGCCGAGCATCGATTGCGGGTGCGATCCTGCGGCGCTTTTCGAGGCAGCGACGTGCGCGCTCCGCCATCGTGCGTGGCATCGACCCGCTCCCGTCCAGCCGCGCTACCGCTTCTGCCTGCGAGCGGAAAGACACCGCCAACCGGGGCGACGTCTCAGAGTTGTATGTCGTGAACCATCGTCGCGACCGGCGCACCTTGCGAGATGTCGACTCCGTGAACCGCCTTCATCTGGTCTCGAAACCACGCGTTGAATGGCTCATCTGACGACCCGAACTGCGCGATCGCTCCCTCGGGATCGTCGCCCTCGACGTACACGACCGCGACCGTGCCGCCTGGCGTTTCCTGGTGCCAAATGGCGTGGCGGGTGATACCAGCGTCGCGGAGCGCCGCTTCGTATCCATCGCGGCGGACGCCACGCATCTCGTCCAGTGTGCTGCGGTCAAGTTCTTCCTTGCCCGGCACGACCGGGATCGAGAACGCAAATCCACCCATTCGTCTCTCCTTCGCGTTGGGATGAGCGTGATCCTCTCCGCCAGGTCTGCCCTCGTCAAGATGCCGGCGCGCGTGATGACCGCAGCCGGTGCTACTCCTCCCCGTCCAGAGCAAGGGTCCGCGCCCCGCCCCGACGTCGGTGCGCCTCAGGCGCGCGTCGAAGCACTGCCAGCACGGGGGCGATCCGCTGCTCGGCGATGTTGCGCCCGAGGTTCGCCATGCGCGTATCGCGGTCGGGCATGATCAGCCCGAGCTGCACGGGTGGGTTCGGATCCGCTGGCTCGCTTGTCAGCTCGGCGACGGCCGGCGCGACCGCGGCGGGTCCGACCTCCCAGACCTCGGCGGCGAAGCCGGGCCGCTCGAGCGTCGTGCGCAGCGCCTCTGGAGCGAGGAGGTGGCTTTCGTCCGGATCGTCAGCAGCAGGAAGCGCACCGAGGCCGCGTCCGCCCAATGCGCGTCGTCCACCAACAGCGCCCGAGGAGCGCGCGCCGCAAGCGCAGCCGTCAGCGCGTACAGGCCCTGCACCACGGCGCCGGCTTCCTCGGCGCCACCGGGCTCTGCCGCCGCAGCCCCAGCACGCGCGCGCCAGCCGCGCCAGCACCCTCCAGCACGCCGTCGGAGCCGGCGACCGCAGGCTCCAGCAGACCGCGCACGACGCCATAGGGAACGAGCTGCTCGAGTCCGTGTGCCCGCGCACTGGCGACAACGACGCCCAGACGCGCGGCGGCGACCGCCGCGTCGTCAAGCAACCACGTCTTGCCGATGCCGGGCGGCCCCTCGACGAGCACGACTCCCCCGCTCCCGCGCGCCGCGCCGGCGAGCGCAGCGCGCAGCTCCGCGCGATCGCCTGTGGCCCTGCCGGCTACGATCCGCGGCCGAGCAATGCTGGCGCGCAGACGGCACTGAGCGCATCGCCGACTTTGCGGAAGCGAGATCCGCTCGCTGCGCTATGAACGGCCACTCGCCTCGTAGACGAGGGCGACCACTACAGCTTCACACGGCGCGTCAGAGATCAACGTCTGGCGGGAGGGTGATCGAGCGGCGCGACCGCTAGCTCGTAAGCATCTTCGCCAGCCGGATCCCCGCGGCCGCGTCCGGTTCGAGCAGCGCCTCCGCGGCGCTGTCATAGTCCGGCAGCGCGAGCACGGCGCCGTCGTGGCGCACCATCAGGTAGCGATCCATGCGCCGCAGGAACGCCCGATCGTGCGAGACGGCGACGACCGTGCCCTCGAAGCTTTCCAGGGCGGCCTCGAGCGCCTCCGAGGAGTCGATGTCCAGGTTGTCGGTCGGCTCGTCGAGCAGCAGCAGGTTGTGGCCCTCGAGCTCGAGGCAGAGGATCTCCAGACGCGCCTTCTGGCCGCCGCTGAGGACATCGCAGGAGCGTTGCGCGGCGTCGGCGAGCCCATAGCGGGCGAGCGCGCTCATCGCCCGTTCGACCGCTCCCACCCGCTCGATCGCGACCTCGAGCGTGCGGCGGCCGGCGAAGTCGCCGCGGATGTTCAGCTGGGTGAAGCTGCCGATCGAGACGCGGTTGCCGATGCGGACCTCGCCGCTGTGCGCGCCGGGGTCGCCGGCGAACGCGCGCATGAGGTGCGTCTTGCCGCCGCCGTTGGGCCCGACGAGGCCGACGCGCTCACCGAAGTGCACCTCGTCGGAGAACGCGCGTACGAGGCCGTCGACGCTGACGCGGTCGAGCACGAGCGCCTTGCGCGCCGAGTCCCCGCCGCGCATCCGCACCTTGATCTGCTGGTCGACGACCGGTGCGGGCGGCGGCCCGCCGTCTGCGAAGCGCCGCCAGCGGCTCTCGGCCGCGTCGGCCTTCTTCGCCCAGTCAGAGGAGTAGCGAGCGCGCTCCTTGAAGGTCTTCATGATCGAGAACAGCCGCCGCTCCTCGTCCTTCCAGCGCTTGACCGCGTCGCCAAGCCTGCGCTGGCGCTGCTCGCGAGCCGCGGGATAGTCGGCATAGGAGCCCGGATGCATCCAGGCGCCGTCGCCCTCGACGGTGAGGATCCAGCGCACGGCCCCTGCCAAGAGCTCGCGATCGTGCGAGATCACGACGACGGTCTTCTTCGAGACCACGATCTGCTGCTCGAGCGCGCGCTTGGAGGCGACGTCGAGCGCGTTGTCCGGCTCGTCGAGCAGCAGCACGTCGGCGTCGGAGGCGAACAGCAGGTCGAGCACGAGGCGCTTGCGCTCGCCGCCCGACAGCGTGACCGCGGGCCGCTCGGCCAGCTCGAGAAAGCCGCTGCGCACGATCCGCCGGCAGGCCGCGTCCCACTGGCCCTGAAGCTCATAGCCGCCGAGCTCCGACCAGTCTCCGATCGCCGTCGCAAGGTCGATGCCGGCGGCGTCGTCGCCCGCGTCCAGGCGGCGCTCCGCGTCGGCCATGCGCTCTCCCGCCGAGCGCAACGCCGAGGGCACCAGCGACAGCAGCAACTCGCGCACCGTGCGCCCATCGCCCGCAACACCGACGTCCTGGGGCATGTGCGCAACGCGGCCACCGACCGCCACCTCGCCCTCCTCGGGCTTCAGCGCGCCGGTCAGGATACGAATGAGCGTGCTCTTGCCGACGCCGTTGGCGCCGACGACGCCGACCTTGTGGCCCGGCGAGATCCGAAACGAGACGTTCGCGAACAGCACGTCGCCGCCCGGATGGGCATAGGCGAGCCCGCTGCAGATGACGTGGGCCATGACACCGACATCTTGGCCCAGGCGGGCTGGTATGGCGGGGAGCCCCTCGTGCTTCGCTCGGCCTACGGCCTCGACTCCGCAGCACCAGCGCGACCACGGCCGGTGGCCCACTTTTCGAGTCTTGCTGAACGAGCGGGGCGCTCTTCGGCGAGCTTGGCCGCTAGCAGCCGGCCCCTTGGCGGGGCCTGCGCAGGCAACGGCTACGGGACGACCTGATCGGTTGCGGTCGCTGCCGCTCATGCTCACGGACAGACGAGCGCCCCGGTGGGCGAGTTCCCAGCGATCCAGCCGCCACCGGCCGCCTGTCGACCTTCAGCTACGGCGACGCGTTCGTGTCTGCAGCCGACGTGACAGCGCGGTGCTGCGACGGGTCGCGCAGCCCCGTGGCCGAGGAGTCCGCTCGCGGCTCGCCGATCCTGATCGGTGTCTCGATGAGACGCGGTTCGGGCTCAGGCCCGTCCGGCGCAAACCACGGCTCACCGGCCGGCGCGTCGGGGCGCAGGCTCCACTTGCGCCCGACGCGCTCGACGCCGATCGGATAGATCGTCAGGACGCCGTCGGCCTGGATGTGCAGACGCAGAAAGTGCTTGTGGTCTTGGTGGTGCAGGGGGGCGTAGGCCTCGGTGCCGTGAAGGCCGAGGTAGCCGGTGGCCCACAGGTACCCCGCCATCCCCATCATTCCTGAGATGCCACCCAGCACCCAGACGACTGCGAGGAATGCCAGCAGCGACCAGACGCCCTGACCCCCAAAGGCCGACGACAGGTAGGAGGCGGCGATCAGGACCCCGGCGACGCTCGCGACCTGCAGCGCCGAATGGGCCAGGCCGAGCAGTATCCGGCCGATCCCGCTGGCGTCGTGGGCGAAGCGGACCATCCCGACGAGCGACGCCAACACGAGCAAACTGAGCAGAAACGCCGTCGGGCTCTCCCACATCGCCAACAGCAGGTCGGCGACGCCGAGCGACACGTACCGGTCCTCGAGATGCAGCCCGAGCATGAACGTCAACAGCACCTGCACGGTGCCGAAGACCGCGGCGAGCGGCAGGTTGTAGGCGGGCATCAACCAGATCCGCTTCCTCAGGCGCTTCGAGACCGCCGCCGACGGATAGGTGCCGGCCCTGCGGTAGGCGCTGGCTCCCTCGGCTCCGCATAGCTCGGTGCTCTCGGGCAAGTTGTGGGTCGGGTGCAGGAACGCGCCGCCGCCGCCTGACTCGATGTGGTGACGGGGACCGTCCTGCTCCTCGTAGCGCGAGTAGTAGTGCTTTCCGCTCTTGAGATAGAGCAACAACTCAGCGCCGCTGGGCTGGATGATCTCGCGCTCGAGGTACTCCACGTCGCGGTCGGAGTGGACCTCGGACTCCTTGCGGCCGCTCTCGACCTCCTT
>DATLNO010000290.1:0-16542 GCA_035536715.1 Solirubrobacteraceae bacterium | reverse complement strand
CTTCGCCCAGCACGAGTATCTGTTCACGTCCGAATCGGTGACCGAGGGGCATCCTGACAAGGTCGCCGATCAGATCTCCGATGGTGTGCTGGATGCGTGTCTGGCCGACGATCCGCTGTCGCGCGTCGCGTGCGAGACGCTCGTGAACACGGGGCTTGTCGTCGTCTCCGGGGAGATCACGACCGAGACGTTCGTCGATATTCAGGAGGTCGCCCGCGAGACGATCCGCGCGATCGGCTACATCGACGCCGATCTGGGCTTCTCCGCGGACTCGTGCGCGGTCCTGAACACGATCGACAAGCAGTCGCCTGACATCGCCCAGGGCGTCGACCAGTCCTATGAGACGCAGACCGATCCCGATGACGACGACGAGCTCGACCTCGCCGGCGCCGGCGATCAGGGGATGATGTTCGGCTACGCGACGATCGAGACGCCCGAGCTCATGCCGCTGCCGATCTCGCTGGCGCACAAGCTCGCCAAGCAGCTGGCGGCGGTCCGCCACGACGACACGCTGAGCTACCTGCGCCCCGACGGCAAGACGCAGGTGTCGGTGCGCTATCGCGACGGCCTGCCGGTCGCGGTCGAGAAGCTGCTGATCTCCACGCAGCACCACGACAGCGCTACGCGCGATCAGATCCGCGACGATCTGTGGGAGCACGTCGTGCTGCCGGTTCTGCCGGCCGACATGTTCGACGAGAACAAGCTGCGCAAGGAGTTTTTGGTCAACCCGACGGGGCGTTTCGTGATCGGTGGTCCGGTCGGCGATTGTGGTCTGACGGGCCGCAAGATCATCGTCGACACGTACGGCGGGATGGCGCGCCACGGCGGTGGCGCGTTCAGCGGCAAGGACCCGTCGAAGGTCGATCGCTCGGCCGCGTATGCGGCGCGCTGGGTCGCCAAGAACCTCGTCGCCGCCGGTGTTGCTGATCGCATCGAGGTTCAGGTCGCCTACGCGATCGGTGTCGCGCACCCGGTCAGCGTGATGGTCGAGACGTTCGGGACCGAGAAGATCGCGCGCGAGCGGATCGCGGCGCTCGTCGACGAGCACTTCGACCTGCGGCCGGGCGCCTTTCGCCACGAGCTTGACCTGCACCGGCCGATCTATCAGAAGACCGCCGCCTACGGGCACTTCGGCCGCGACGACGCAGACTTCACGTGGGAGCAGACCGGCAAAGCCGACGCCCTACACGACGCCGCCGGCCTCACCGCGGGCGCAGCGGCCTGACCATGGACACGGAGGGCGCCGCAATCAGGTGCGACGTGCTGCGCCGGCGCTGACTGGCTGATCGGGACGACGCGTGCGCACCGACGTACGCACAGCTCGTTCGAGCCTGCGCGCCCGCGGGAAGGGTCGCCGTCAGCACAAGCAGACCGGCCGTCGCAGCGCTTGCTCGCAACGCGCGCACGACAGCGTGCCCACGCAACAGGTGCGCGCCGCGGAAGCCGCACGCATCACCGATGGGCGCGGCCAGGACGGGCGTGCTTGTGCGTGCTGGGGCGCATGGTCGACGTTCGGGTTGGTTGCGCGGGCCTGAGCAGACACTCGTGATCCGCAGGAAGTCAACGGCAACGATGACAGCCGGTAGCACTTGTGTGCGCGACCGCACAAAGCCTGGACGCGGTTACTCTGGACGGACTCCCGCTCAGCGACCGGCGGCTACCGGTACCCCTGTCCTCGACGAGGACCAACCCGAGACTGTGTCGTCTTCACACGACGTTCACTTCCTGCTCGCGACCGACCGCCAGCATCACGCATGCGCGTGTACGCCACCCCCGGCACGCGCCGCTGAAGCAGCGCACGCCTGTCGGCCCTGATGCCGACGGGCATGCGTGCGCGCGAGCAGAGCTCACCGCCTCGCCTGGCACGGCAACATGGGAGGCGACTGGCTGTTCGCCGGCGACCGGCAGTTCATCATCGCACCACGGGATGGCGACACGGTGAGCTTCACGCACGTGGAGGACGTCCATGGGCTCCTCTTCCGGTTGTTTCGCGCGCTGAGGGGACGCGCGATCCAGCGCCACCATGAGCCCTCAACATCGCGTTGACGCGCCGCGCCGAGGAGTTGGCCGCAGGGGCGGTGTCGTCGCAGTGACCAGCGTTGGCGGGACGGTAACTACCATCACCCGCGCATGGCGCCCGCACCCGATTCCCCTGCGCCGGCTCGCGTCGGCTTCGCCGGGCTCGGGATCATGGGCTCGCGGATGGCGGCGAACCTCGCCAGCGCCGGCTATGAGCTGACCGTCTTCAATCGCACGCGCGCGACCGCCGAGGCATGGGTCGCCGAGCACGGCGGCACGGTCGCCGATACGCCCGCCGAGGTCGGCGCCGCAAGCGACATCGTGGTCAGCATGGTCGTCGACGGCGATCACGTACGCTCGCTGCTTCTCGGCGTGAACGGCGTCGCCATGGGCGCCGCGCCCGGCACGCTCTGCGTCGACATGTCGACCATCGCCCCCGCGACGACGATCGCCATCGGCAAAGAGCTTTCCCAGCTGGGCATGAAGCTGCTCGACGCGCCGGTCACCGGCTCCTCACCGAAAGCGCAGGACGGCACCCTGACGATCATGGCCGGCGGCGACAGCGAGGACTTCGCGCGCGCCGAGCCGCTGTTCGCGGTCATGGGCGACCTCGTCGTCCACGTCGGCCCGCTCGGCCATGGCGAGATGATCAAGCTCATCAACAACTCGGTCGCCGCAGCCAACGCCGCGACGCTCGGCGAGGCGCTGCTTGTCGGCCAGGCGACCGGCGTCGATCTCGACGCGCTCGTGCAGGTCATGGGCAAGGGCTCCGGCGGTTCGGCGATGCTCGACCTGAAGGCCGCGCCGATGCGTGAGCACGACTACACAACGCTCTTCAAGCTCGAGCACATGCTCAAGGATGTGCGACTCTGCCTCGAGGAAGCGCAGGCCGCGAACGTGCCCTTCGGCGCCGCCGCGCGGGCTCGCGACGTGCTCGTCGCAGCGATGGCACGCGGACATGCGGATGACGACTTCGCCGCGCTCGTCGCAGCGCTCGAAGCGTTCGCTGCGCAGCGACTAGATAGCTGAGCGTTACAAACTCACCATCGAAATCTCGCGAATTTGCAGGGTTATTTGGTGCTTTGCGACATCCTGTGGCACAATCTTCCTGTCCCGTCGTCCGGATCGCGGCATGGTCCAAACCGGCGGGTCGATTCGTTCTGTCTCGTTCATTGTCCCGTCGTCGTCTGGGATCGATCTATGCCTATTGCGTTCAAGGAGTGGGCGGTTACCGTCCGGGCTCTCGCCGAAGGCGAGCAGCTCATCACCCTGAGGAAGGGCGGTATTCGCGAGTCGGATAAGCGCTTTCGTGTCGAGCACGATCGCTTCTTCCTCTATCCCACCTTCGATCATCAGCGCGGCGACTGTGTACGCGAATCGCACGTACCGGAACTGGCTCGAGCACTCGAGGAAGGCGTGTGGGCAGACGGGGAACCGCCTGCCGGCGCACTCGACGGCAGCGGGCTGAACCCGCTGCCCCAGCCGGACCGCGTGCGCATCCGCGCGTGGGCCGAATTGGCCGACCACTTCACGATCACCGATCCTCGCTGCGTCGATGCGCTCTCACCGTTCTACGTGTGGAGCACCGACTACGCCGAGAAGCGGCTGGAGTGGAAGCGCCGTCATCCCCTGCACGTCCTGCTGCTTCGCACGTACCGCATCCCGCGCCCGGTCACGGTGCGCGTGAAGGACGAGTACGGCGGCTGCCGGTCGTGGCTGGAGCTGCAGCGCGACCTGCCCTTCGAAGGCACGCCTGTTCTCTCGGACGATGAGTTCGAGCGCGCTGCCGAGGAGATCCGCATGATTGCGGACGGCGGCGTCCCGGCTCTCGTCTAAGCGTGGATTCAGGCTAAGGCTCAGACAGATGCTCGCGGCGATCGCCGCGGCCGAGCGCATCCTCGCCGTCGGGATCGGCGGTGGGGGTGACGTAGTGGGCGCGCTGGCCGTCGGTGAGCTCGCGGGGGCCCTCGGAACGCCGTTCGTCGTCGGCGGGCTGAGCTGGGAGCGCAGGCCGGTCGACCCGCTGCCGGGTCCGCGGCGCATGAGCGAGATCGCCGGCCTGAGCCAGCTCAACGAGCACGCCGGCCTCGCGACGGCGGGCACGACCGGGCCGGGCGGCTTTCACTTCGCCGAGTCGCACATGGCGCGTCACCTCGGAGAGCCCGTCCTACTGCTCGATCCCAGCGGCGGGCCAGAAGCGGTCGCCGACGGGCTTGCAGACGCCGCGCGCCGGCTGCGCTGCGACCTCGTAGTGCTGACCGATGTCGGCGGTGACGTCCTCGCGCACGGCGACGAGGCCGGGCTCGGCAGCCCGCTGGCCGACGCCGTCTGCCTGGCTGCCGCGCCGCTGCTCGCCGAGCGCGGCGTGGCGCTGCTGGGCGCGGTGTTCGGTGCCGGCTGCGATGGCGAGCTGACGCCCGCCGAGGTGCTCGAGCGCATCGCGGAGGTGGCGCAGGCCGGCGGCCACTGTGGCGTCTGGGGCCCCGGCAGCAGCGAGCTCGCGCGACTGCAGGCCGCGGTGGCACAGGTTCCGACGGAGGCGAGCGCGATGGCGCTGCGCTGCGCGACCGGCGAAGTCGGCTCCGTGCCGATCCGCGACGGTCGCCGCATGGTCCAGCTGTCCGGCGCGGGTGCCCTCGTGTTCTTCTTCGACCCGCTCGTCGCGCTGCGCAGCGCCGCTCGCTGCGCCCGGCTCGTCGCGCAGGCCGACTCGCTCGAGGAGGCCAACGAGATCCTCATCGGCCAGGGCATCCCGACGGAGCTCGAGTGGGAGGCCGGCCACCCCTCCCCGCCTGCCGACCAGGGGTTCACGCCGTTGTAGCGGACGGACTGGACGGACTTGACGGACGCTCGGCCAGCGCACGCGCCTCGGCCAGCGGGTCGCCGCCGGCGTAGGCGACGCCGAGCTTCTGCGCGAGTGTGGCGGTCGCGCCCGCGCCCGCGAGGATCGTGTGCTGGCGGCGGCCGAGCTCTGCGATCTCAGCGGCATGGTCCGTCAGGTAGCGCGCCTGCAGCGCGCACAGGACGACCACTTCCGGGCTCAGCGACGTCCCTGCGTCAACGATCTGGTCAATCGGCGTGTCGGCTCCGAGATAGGCGATCCGCCAGCCGCGTTCGGCCAGGGCCAGGCCGAAGCAGATCAGGCCGAGCGTGTGGCGTTCCCCCGACGGGCCGGCGAGCAGGGCGAGCGGGCCGTTGCCCTCCCCCCATCCGGCCGCCAGCGTCAGCAGGCGGCGCTCGATCAGATGGCTCGCGAAATGCTCTTGGCCGACGGTGATCTGCCCGCGTTCCCATTGCAATCCGATTTCGACGAGGGCCGGCAGCACGAACTCGCGGACGCCGTTCACGCTCCCGCGCGCGAAGGCCGCGTCGAGCAGCAGATCGATCCGAGTCGCGTCAAACGACTTGGCGGCCACGATGAGCGCGTCGACGAGCTCGCCAGGGCGGGCCGGAGGCGGCGGGCGGTCGGCCGTCGACTCGGCGACGGCGAGCGCAGCTGCCTGGGCGGCGGCGATCCCGCGTGTCATGTGCGCCTGCATCGATCGGATGCGTCGCTCGTCTGCACGCGAGTACAGGCGAAACCCGCCGCTGCTTCGTTCGGGCTGCAGGAGGTTGTAGCGGCGCTCCCATGCGCGCAGCGTCACCTCCTGCACGCCGACTCTGGCCGCGAACTCCTTGATCCGCCAGCGGTCTTCCTCCTCGCGCCCGTTCACGGGCCGGAGTATGACAGTTCGACCAACCTTTGACAAACTCTATACAAACCCCGTACAGTGCCGTCCATGCCCGCTGCCACGCTTCACCCGTCATCACAACCAGGTCCCGCCGCCGACGCGGCCTCCGATCGCATCCTCATGTCCCGCGTCACCCGCGGCGACGCCGACGCGTTCGAAGAGATCTACCGCCGCCACCACCGCCGCGTGCACCTGCAGGCGCGCAAGCTCTGCGCCAGCAACGAACTCGCGGAGGAGGTCACGCAGGAGACGTTCCTCGCGCTCTGGCGCGGCGCCCACCTGTACCGCTCGGACCGCGGCAGCCTCACGTCGTGGCTCTCCGGGATGGTCCGCAACCGTGCGATCGACGCGTGGCGCCGCTCGGTGTGCCGGCCGACCGAGGTCGCGGTGTCAGAGGCCGGCGACGGTCAGCTCGAGGCGCAGTCCGAGACGAGCGCCGAGGGTTTGGAGCGAGTGGCGATCATGGCGCTGATCGCGGAGCTGCCGGTCGATCAGCGGGAGGCCGTGTTCCTGGCGTTCTTCGGCGATCTGACGCACTCCGAGATCGCGATCCGAACGGATCAGCCGCTGGGCACCGTCAAGAGCCGCATCCGGCTGGGCCTTGCGAAGCTGCGTGGCGGCGCTGCGGCCGCCGGGATGGGATACGACAAGGCTCTCCCGGCGTAGGCCGGGAGAGCCGGGAGCCGTTTAGCGGGCGCGGCCGGAAGTTGTGCGAGGTGTTCCGGGATGCCCGGCCGTGATCTGACGGGTCGACAGCGCCCCGCCTTCGTGCTGGTGGCACGAGGGCGGGCGCCGGCGCCCGTCAGGCACGGCTCGGGCGCCCGGAAAACCCGCAGAACTTGCGGACGGGTCCACTTAGCTCGTCAGGTCGTTCTCGTCGCCGTCGGCCGTGGTGGTTCCGCTGGCCGGACCAGCGTCGCCCTCACCGGTGCCGTCGCCGACGTTGCCCTCGTCGTCCGGGATGGTCGGGCTATGAACGGGCGTGCCTTCCTCCGTGCCACTCTTGATATCGGCGTCCTTCAGCGCGTCCTCATCTGACATGTAGGACCCCTCTCTGGGTTGGGTGACGTTGTAGTCAAATCCGCCATACCCGGCCCGCGCGGCGTGCAAGCATCCCGCTCCCCGGCGCTTCCTCACCCAGATGAACGGTAGGGTTCGACCAACAGACAGGATGACCTTGCGATCGCTCATCGCCTGCTTGATCGCTGCTGCGCTCGCCGCCTGCGCAGCGCCGGCCGCGGCACAGGTGCAGCCCTACCGGACAGATGACTTCGGCGGCTTCCGTGACGTCCTTGCACCCGGTACGAACGGGCACTCCGACCTCGTCGAGCTCGCCGCGTTCCTGGCCACCGGCCGGCGGCCGGACCACAACGACGATCAGCGCGATATGTACGCGCGACTGCTCGCAACGACTCCCGGCGTCACGAGCGACAACCTCGGCACGCTCTTCAAGGACGCGAGCTTCGGCAGCCCACCAGGGGGCCAGGCCCGCGCCTACTCGCCGGCGGCGGGTCTGACGATCACGCGCGACGCCGGGTTCGGCGTGCCGCACGTCTACGGCGCGACACGGCAGGCCGCGATGTTCGGTCTGGGCTACGTCGCCGCCGAGGATCGCCTGTTTCTCATCGACGTCCTGCGCAACGTCGGCCGCGGCCGGCTCAGCTCGTTTGCGGGCGGCGCCGCCGGCAACCGCTCGCAGGACGCACAGCAGTGGGCCAACGCGCCGTACACCGAGGCCGACCTCGCGCGCCAGGCCGATCAGCTCGACGATCTCTACGGCGAGGAGGGACGCCGGCTGCAGGACGATGCGGCGAGCTACGTCGCCGGCGTCAACAAGTACATCTCCGAGGCGAAGCTCGACATCACGAAGATGCCCGGCGAGTATGCGGCGATCGGCCGCCCGCTGGGTCCCGACCCCTGGAAGGTGAACGACGTCATCGCGACGGCGGCGCTCGTCGGCGGGATCTTCGGCAAGGGCGGCGGCGACGAGCTGACGCAGATGGAGTTGCGCCGCGCGTTCCGCGCGCGCTACGGCGGGCGCCGCGGCGAGCGGCTGTGGCGCGAGTGGGCCGCCTACGAGGACGCGGACGCGCCGACGACGATCACCTCGGGCCGGCGCTTTGCGTACCAGACGCCGCCGAAGAAGCCCGCCCGCGACGGGCTCGCGATCGCCGACGCCGGATCGCTGCGCCGCACGCCGGTGGGGGCGGGCACGGCATCCTCGGTGTCGCCGACGCTCAGCGGGCTGCTCCCCGGCGGGCTGCTCCCCGGCGGGCTGCGCCGCATGAGCAACTCCAACGCGCTCCTCGTCTCGGCCGCCGAGTCCGCCAGCGGCCGTCCGCTCGCGGTGTTCGGCCCGCAGGTGGCGTACTTCTCACCGCAGATCCTCATGGAGGTCGACGTGCACGCGCCGACGATCGACGCCCGCGGGGCGGCGTTCGCGGGCGTCAACCTCTACGTCCAGCTCGGTCGCGGCCGCGACTACGCCTGGAGCGCCACGTCCGCCGGACAGGACATCATCGACACGTTCGCGGTCGACCTCTGCGAGCCCGGCGGCGCGGAGGCCCCGACGACGGCCTCGATGTCATACATGTTCCGCGGCCGCTGCGAACCGATCGAGGTTCTGGAGCGCACGAACCGCTGGGCGCCGACGATCGCCGACCCGACGCCCGCCGGATCGCTGACGCTGCGCGCCGAGCGCACGAAGCTCGGCCTCGTCAGCGGCCGCGCGACGATCAAGGGCAAGCCCGTCGCCTACACCCGGCTGCGCTCGACGTACATGCACGAGATCGACTCGGCGCGCGGGTTCTCGGACTTCAACGACCCAGACAAGATGCGCAATGCGCAGGACTTCGGACAAGCGGCGCACAAGATCGGCTACACGTTCAACTGGCTCTACGCCGACGACCGCGACATCGCGTACTTCAACTCGGGCGACAACCCGCAGCGCGCCAAGGGCGTCACCGGCCAGCTGCCGATGCCGGCCCACCTCGAGTGGCGTGGTTTTGATCCCGACCGTCAGACGGCGGCCTACACCTCGTTCGCCAAGCACCCCCAGGCGATCAACGGCCAGCCGTACATGACGTCGTGGAACAACAAGCAGGCGCGCGGCTACGCGGGCGCGGACACGAACCTCTTCTCCTCGGTCTTTCGCTCGCAGATGCTCGACCACGAGATCGAGGCGCGGATCGCCGGACCGAAGACGATCGATCTGCCCGGGCTTGTCGAGGCGATGGGCGAGGCCGCCACGACCGACCTGCGCGCCGAACAGGTGCTGCCGCTCGCGCTGCGCGTGATCGGCCGGCCGCAGGACGCCAGGCTCGCCGACGCCGTCGCGAAACTGCGCGCGTGGGTCGCCGATGGATCGCACCGGCGCGACCGCGACGGCGACGGGCGCTACGAGCACGCCGACGCGATCCGTATCCTCGATGCGTTCTGGCCGCGCTGGATGCGCGCGCAGTTCGAGCCGTCGCTCGGCGCGCCGCTCTACGCGCAGCTGACGCGGGCCCATGCCATCGACACCACGCCAAACAGCCGCGGCGACCACGTCGGCTCCGCCTTTCAGGGCGGCTGGTACGGCTACGCCCACAAGGACCTGCGCCGCGCGCTCGGGCTGAAGGTCCGCGCGCAGTATGGCAAGCGTTACTGCGGCGCCGGCAACCGAGCGCGCTGCGCGAGCGCGCTGCGCGGCGCGCTCGCCGAAGCGCTCGCGACCGAGCCGGCCACGCTCTACCGTGACGCCACCTGCACCAAGGCCGGCGCGCCGAACGACCAGGCCTGCTTTGACAAGATCGCCTTCAGCGCCATCGGCGCCATCACGCAGCCGATGATCGGCTGGCAGAACCGGCCGACCTACCAGCTCGCCGTCGAGGTGCAGGGGCACCGGCCGCGGTAGCGAACGCAGGAGACGTGTCCTCCTGGGTCGAGACCGCGTCGCGCAACTTCACCGCCCGCCACGAGGAGCGCGACGAGGACGACGCCGCGGGCGTCCTCGACCTGCTCGAGGACACGCGCGACCGGATCGGGCCGCTGTTCGGCAAGCTCCCCGAGGAGGTCACGGTCGTGCTGCATTCGAGCGCCCTCGAGCTCGACGTCGCGCAACCGGTTCTGCCCGTCGTCAGGCGCCTGACGAGCCCCGCCTCGAGGCGCTATCTCGCCGGCTGGCCGGGCGGCGGCGCGCTGCACGTGCTCACGCCACGCCTGCTGGCAGCGCGCGCCGGCAATGTCGAGGGCGCGCGCCAGATGCTCGCGCTCACGCCCGCCGCGCTGTACGTCCAGCTCGTGCTGGCCCAATGCAATCCCGCGCTGCCGCCGCCATGGGCGCCGCGCTCGACGATCCGCGCGGCGCGCTGGGCGTGGCTCGTGGCAGGTACGGGTCAATGGTTCTCCGGCCAGACCGCGCATGCGCGCCCGGCGATCGCCCGGCGCCTGCGTGAGTCGACCCGGCCCGACTTTCCCCCGTCCTTGCGGGACGCGGCGCTGCTCGGAGGGTCGGTGATCGACCTGGTGGCGCGCGAAGAGGGCGCCGCGACGGCCGTGCGACTGGCCTGCGCGCTGCCGCGCGGAGGCCCGCGCGAGGCGCTCGTCTCGGTCTTTCACGGGCGTGCGATGGTCCATACCGAGGGCACGTGGCGCGCGCATCTGGCGCGAATGGCCGGCCGCTGACGAGTGGATCCGTCCGGAAGACGAGCTTCGTCCCGGCAGAGGTCTACGATGGTTTCCAGATGAGCGTCCTCGTCGACACCCGCGCCCCGAAGGCCGATGTCGCCATCTCGTGCACGCTGCAGCGTGTGATCGGCTCCCCGATCCGCGCTCAGACCCTCAGCATTGGCCCACGCGGGATGCGGGTCCGCAGCCAGCGCCCGATGTCGCTCGACGAGATCGTCGGCTTCGAGCTGCCCGACCTGGGAATGCGCGTCCACGGGCGCGCCCGCGTGCTGCGGGTGGAGCGCGCGAACGTCTACGCGCTGCGCTTCGAGGGCCTGCCGGAGCCGATGGTCCTCCGCCTGCACGCGCTCGCGACCAGCGGTCGCTGACCCTCCTCGGCACGAGCTTCGCGGTCGCGGTTGCGTTGCACTCCTGCAACGGAGCACAATCGAGCACATCCAAGTCCAAGGTGGGGGTCGTCACATGCACATGAGCACACGCAGGTTCACGTCGGCCACGGCGCTTGCCGCGCTCGTCGCCACAGCGATGCTCGCCGGCGCAGCCGGCCCGGCGTCCGGCGCCGCCAAGGTGACCTGCTCGACGAAGGGCACGACGATCGCGGCGGGAACCGGCGCGCGCGTGTTCATCGTGAAGTCGGGCGCCACGCGGCGCGTGTACGGCTGCTCGACGAGCGCCAGGAAGCTGCGGACACTCGGCCGGGCAGAGGGCGAGGGCGTCGTCGCCAAGACGCTGACCGTCAACGGCCCGCGGGTCGCCTACGCGCTGCGGGCCTGCGGCGAAACCGGTTGCCAGCAGAGCGTGCTCGTCCGCGACCTGAAGACGGGCAAGTCGGTGTCGGCGGCGCTGTCGGCGCCGGGCGACGTCGAGCAGGAGGTCAGCGACATCCTGCTCAGTCGCACCGGGACCGTCGCCTGGATCGCCGAGGAGCGCTCGGAAGCCGGCGCAGCGACGGCGCGCTACGTCTCCTCCCGCAAGCCGGGGGC
The DNA here is from genome assembly GCA_035536715.1 of Solirubrobacteraceae bacterium. Classification (GTDB taxonomy): domain Bacteria; phylum Actinomycetota; class Thermoleophilia; order Solirubrobacterales; family Solirubrobacteraceae; genus CADCVQ01. Next base: position 5,141 of record DATLNO010000290.1, on the reverse strand, counting down.
CTTCACCGGCATCCCGGTCGTCCCGCACGCTACCGGCCTGGACATCGCGGCGGGCTCGCTGGCGCTTGCCGGCAACACGCTCTACTGGACGCAGGGCGCCGTGCCGAGGGCGGCCGCGATCGGATAGCCATCAGTTGAGCTGCGTTCCGAGCCAGACGATCAGCGCGGCGACCACGAACAAGGCGAGCAGGCCCGCGAGCACGCGCGATGGTGGCGTCGGCGGCGCGGGCGGCTCGTCGCGGATGATCTCGGCCTCGAGCAGAACGTCGCGCGCCGCCTCACGACCAGAGGCGGGCACCATGACGTCGCGCGGGCCCGCGGCGAGCATGTCGGGAACGTCGAAGCCGCGCGTGCGACGCAGGGTCGACGGGATGCCCTCCTCCAAGAGCAGGCCCTGGACGAACTCGGCCTCGGCCTGGTTCATCGCGCCGGCGGCGCGGACGAGGTCGCCCTCGGTGTAGCGGGGGTCGATCTTGCGCGCGCGCTCGTGGCGCGGCGAGACCGGTTCCTCGACGACGGTCCCGCCATAGACGAGCGGCATGTTGCAGAAGCGGCAGAAGCGCTCGTCGAGCGGGTGCGGCTCGGCACAGCGCGGGCAGACGAGCGGCTCGGACATCAGACCACTTCGAGCTCGACTTCCCGGATCTTGCCGTCCTCGATGAGGTATGAGCGGACCTCGGGCTCACTGTCCTCGGCCTTCGGGACACCGACGATCAGCCACTCCACGCCGGGCCATCCGGCGGCAAAGTTCACGTCGGTCTGAGAGGGATACGGGGCCGAGCGGGTGTGCGAGTGATAGATCGCGACGAGCTGCTCGTCGTCATCGTCGGCGAACGCAAAGCCGATCAGCTCGCGCCCGTCGATGTCGAAGCGAAAGGGGCTGGCCGCAAGGTTCTCCAGCGCGCGGGCGGACGTCGCCGTCGCATTGCGGCCTGCCACCAGGCCACAGCACTCGTTCGGCGCGTCGCGCACCGCGTGCGCGACGATCTCGTCCAGCAGGGTGCGAGCGATCCTCACCGTCCGGTGCGCGCTATGCCTTCTTGAGCCGCTTGGTGTCGTCGTCATCGTCGTCGCCCGTCATGTTCGACACCGATGCCTTGAACTCGCGCATGCCCTTGCCCAGCGACTTGCCGACCTCCGGGAGCTTCTTCGGCCCGAGGACGACGAGTGCGATGGCCAGGATGAGCAGTAGCTCTCCAGGCCCGAGATTGAATGGCATGTGGCGTGCCCTCCGTTGTCAGTTGTCAGGGACGATGGTAGGTCGGCGTGCGCGCCGCTCGCGGGACATTGCAGTGAACATCGTCATGTCGAGCCGGTCTCGAAAGCGTTCGGTACAGGGTCCGTGCGCGCAAGCGTGCGCAGGACGACGAGATGCTGGCCTTCGGCGGCCATGATCGAGGCGCTGGTCTGCAGCAGCCGGGTCTCGAGCAGCGTGCGGTGCGCCTCGTGGTACGCCGCCACGCCGGCCATCTCGAGCTCGATCAGGACCGCGACGAGGGCGCGCTGTGACTTGGCGTCGGACAGCCCGTCGGCGACCTGGTCGACGTCGGCGATCCCGCGCGGCGGCGGCGGCGGTGCACCGCCGAGGTCCATCAGCGCCGTCGTCAGCGTCTCGGCGTGCTGTTGCTCGTGGTCGCGGAAGCGGCGCGCGATGCGAATCGCTGCCGGCGACAGCAGCCCGCTCGCAAGCGCCGTGTCATAGGCGATCACGGAGATCTGCTCGTTGGTGATCAGGGTCTGCAGGACCCCGGCATCGCCGTCCGCCTGGGCGAAGGCGTTGCGGACCAAGAGCAGCAGCGGGATCGAGGAGGCCGCGACCGCGGCGCCGCCGAGCACGCACCCGCGCTGCAGCAGCGCGCGCCGGTCACGCTCGCAGGCGGCGACCGGAGCGATATCGGCGTCGCCGGCGGCGACGACGATGCCCGGCTGCGTCACGATACTCCTGTCACGAACGCGGACGGCGCGGGGTCCTGTCCGAGCGCGTCGAGCAGGACAGCAGCGTGCTCGGCCTCGTTGGTGATGATCCCGGCGGCGGTGGCGCGCAGGTCACCCTGGGACAGCTTGGGCAGCGCATCGATGTAGGCGGCGATGGCCGTGTACTCGAGATCGACGGCGAAGCGCAGCACGTCGGTCTGCGTGCGCAGTTCGGGGAAGTCATAGGAGGATTTCGCGCGGTTCGGCGTGCCGCCGGCATCCTTGATCGCGGCCGCGAGACCATCGGCGTGCTCCTGCTCCTGCGCGAGGAACTTCTTGCCGATCTCCAGCACGCTGCCGCGCAGGCGCCCGGCCCCGGTCTTGTAGGCGGCGACAGCCATGAGCTCGAGGTCGAGCGCGCCGTTGAGGATCTCGACATCGGCCTGATCGGACTCGTCGGGACCGGTGAGGACATTGGGCGTCGTCGTCTTCTCATTCCCGCACGCAGACAGGAAGATCGCCGAGCCACCTGCGGCACCGACGATCACGCCCGACCTGCGAAAGAAGCGCCTGCGCGACTGGGCGTCGCGCAGAAAGCTGTCGATGTCCATGCCAGTCTCCGTCCAGGGAATGCATCACGCTACCTACCGGGACTGGTGCGGGCGCGCTGGCCCGCCGGATCACCACCAGACGGTGGAGTCCAGGTTCTCGATCTCCTCCACGGGCTTGGTGTAGATGCCCGAGGAGAGGTACTTCCAGCCGTCGTCGCAGACGATGAAGACGATGTTGCCCTCGTCGATCTCGTTGGCGATCCGGACGGCCACGCGAGCGATCGCGCCGGACGAGACGCCGGCGAAGATGCCCTCCTCGTCGAGCAGTTTGCGGGTCCAGATGATCGCGTCGGAGTTCGTGACGAAGATCTTGCGATCCAGCAGGCTGATGTCGATGATCGGCGGGATGAAGCCGTCGTCGAGCGAGCGCAGGCCCTGGACGGGCTCGCCCTGCATCGGCTCGGCAGCGACGATCTTGCACGCGTCGCCGAACTCCTCCTTGAAGCGCCGCCCGTTGCCCATCAGCGTGCCGCCTGTGCCGAGGCCGGCGACGAAAGCGGCAATCTCGTCGAGCTCCTCGAGGATCTCCGGCGCCGTGCCGTTGTAGTGCGCGAGCGGGTTCGCCGGGTTGCCGTACTGATACGGCATGTAATAGGCCTCGGTGTCCTCGGCGATCTCGTTTGCCATCGCGACGGCGCCGTTGGAGCCCTGGTTGCCGGGGCTGTAGACGATCTCGGCGCCGTACATCTCCAGCAGCTGGGTGCGCTCGGGCGTCACGTTGTCGGGCATGACGACCTTCAGCGGATAGCCCTTGCGCCGGCAGATCAACGCGAGGCTGATGCCGGTGTTGCCCGACGTCGGCTCGAGAATCGTCTGGCCCGGCTTGATCAGGCCGTTCTCCTCCGCGTGGTCGATGAGCGACCGCGCAACGCGGTCCTTGACCGAGCCCGTCGGGTTCATCGACTCCATCTTCGCCCAGATACGCACGCCCGGTTTGGGGCTTAGACGCTTGAGCTCGACGAGCGGCGTGTTGCCGATCGCCTGCACGATGTCCCCGTAGCGACCGCCGCAGGGACGGTTCTGGAGCGGCGGGAGGCCCATGTGTCCAACCAGTGTAGACAGGTGGGCCCAGTGCCTTGAAGGCCCGATCTGCGCCATCTTCGGCGGCGAGCCGCCGCCGGGTGTTTCGCTAGCCTCGGCCCGCCGCCGTCCCCGTCCCGAGGCGCGTCTCTCCCGCATGGTCTTCCCGACCGTCCAGTTCGCAGTGTTCTTCCCGATCGTGCTCGCGCTCTCGTGGGCGCTCATGCGACGCCAAAGCGTGTGGAAGCCGTTCATGCTCGCGGCGAGTTACGTCTTCTACGCCGCGGCGAACCCGCTGTTCTGCGTGATGATCGCAGGCGTCACACTCGGCAACCAGGCCTGCGCGCAGCTCATCCACCGCAGTGACGACGACCGCGTGCGCAAGCGCATTGTTGTTCTCATCGTGACGCTGAACCTCGCCACGCTCGGGGTCTTCAAGTACTACGGCTTCTTCGCCACCGAGATCAACGGCCTGCTCGACCAGGCCGGCCTCGGGTTGCCGCTTCCGCTGGCGGCGATCGCGCTGCCCGTGGGCATCAGCTTCATCATCTTCCAGGCGATCTCGTACAGCGTCGACGTCTACCGCCGGCTGATCGAGCCCGCCACGACGATCGACGTCGCGCTGTACCTCAGCTTCTTTCCCCACCTCGTAGCGGGCCCGATCGTGCGCGCGCGCGAGTTCATACCGCAGCTCGCCACCCCGCGCGACCCACGCAAGGTCGCCGTCGGCGCGGGCGTCGCGCTGATCATCATCGGCCTCGTCAAGAAGGTCGCGATCGCCGACTATCTCGCGCGCGAGATCGTCGATCCGGTCTTCGGCGTCCCGCAGGCCTACGCCGCCCCCGACGTGCTGCTGGCGTCCTACGCGTACGCGGTGCAGATCTTCTGCGACTTCTCGGGCTACACGGACATCGCGATCGGCCTGGCGCTGCTGCTGGGCTTCGTGTTCCCGCAGAACTTCGACCGGCCCTACCGCGCCGCGAGCTTCGGCGAGTTCTGGCGGCGCTGGCACATGACGCTCTCGCGTTTCCTGCGCGATTTCCTCTACATCCCGCTGGGCGGCAATCGCGGCGGCCGGTTCAAGACGATCCGCAACCTCATGATCACGATGGTGCTCGGCGGGCTGTGGCACGGCGCGGCCTGGGGGTTCGTGCTGTGGGGCGCGATCCACGGGACCGCGCTCGTCGTGGAGCACCAGTTCCGGGGCAAGGTGAAGCTGCCGCGCTGGCTGGCCTGGTTCGTCGTCTTCCACATCGTGGTGCTCGCGTGGATCCCCTTCCGCGCGCCGGACCTCGATCTGGCCGGCGCGTTTCTCGGTCGGCTGCTCGACTGGGGCCCCGCGACGCTGTGGACCTGGCCGGTCGTGCTCGTCACGTTCCTCGTGATCGCCCTGCAGCTGGCGCCGGCGAAACCGATGGACGCCCTCCGGGTGCGCTTCGAGCAACTGCATCCGGCGGCTCTCGGCGCGAGCATGGCTACCGTGATCCTGCTGGTCGCCGCCACTGTGTCCAGCCAGGGCGTTCCGCCCTTCATCTACTTTTCGTTCTAGTCCATGTCCGCCGTCGACCGCGATCCCTTCATCCTCGACCGTCCCAC